>NZ_JBEOWQ010000018.1:0-125812 GCF_040296145.1 Micromonospora sp. NPDC002296 | reverse complement strand
CTGCTGCCTCCCGTAGGAGTCTGGGCCGTGTCTCAGTCCCAGTGTGGCCGGTCGCCCTCTCAGGCCGGCTACCCGTCGTCGCCTTGGTAGGCCATTACCCCACCAACAAGCTGATAGGCCGCGAGCCCATCCCAGGCCGAAAAACTTTACACCACCAGCCATGCGGCCAGCAGTCATATTCGGTATTAGCCCCCGTTTCCGAGGGTTATCCCAAAGCCTAGGGCAGGTTGCTCACGTGTTACTCACCCGTTCGCCGCTCGAGTACCCCGAAGGGCCTTTCCGCTCGACTTGCATGTGTTAAGCACGCCGCCAGCGTTCGTCCTGAGCCAGGATCAAACTCTCCAACAAAAACTTGTTGAAAAACTGTCCCGGCAACAAAAGTGTTGCCAAAGGAATCCAAACCAGCCGAAGCCCTAAAGCCCCAACCAGCCCGGGTATAAATCATAATTGGCACTGGCTTATCAAGCACCCTGTTGAGTTCTCAAAGAACAACCACACACCATCCGGTGAATCCCACTTGGTGGGACCCCCTTCCGGGGCAACCTCTCTAACTTACCCGATCAACTCTTCGCGGTCAACCTCGTTGCCGAGGTTTTCTTTGCCGATTCGATCGAACCCACGTCGACGCACGCCATGACTGGCGTTCGCTGCTGTCGTGGGAAGCCGCAGACCGGCCGATCGCCGCTTCGCGGCCATCCGCCCGGCTCCTGCCGGCTTCAGCACTCTACCCGGCCGGCTTCGCGATCGCAACTCCGTCTTACCGGCGTTGCTCGCACCACCCAGGTTCCCAGTCTCGCTCGGCGTGTCCGCCACGAGCCTGGTGCCCGCTCTCGGCCGGTTTGTCCGGCCTCCCGCTTGCAGAGAGAAAGTTACGCGTACGGCCAACAGAAGGCAAATCGGCCTCCGTCGATGCTGCCGCCGGGTCGCGCCCCTGGGGCCGCCCGTACGGCTCCCCCGCACACCATGCGCCGGCGTGCCAGAGTGTCTGGCATGGATGATGCTCCCGCCCTACCGGCGGCCACCCTCGCCGAGGAAGCCCTGCTCGGCCTGCTGATGCCCTTCTGGCAGTTGGTCATCGGCGCCGTCGTACTGGTCGTCATCCTGGTGTCGGTCGGCAGGCTGGCCCGTCGGGGAAGGTCCCGGATGACCACCGCCCTCCTGGTCACCGCCGGCGCCATCGCCGGCCTCACCGTGATCGGCGTCCTGCTCCAGGACTGACGACCGGCCACACACGACGTCCTACAGGCTGACCCTGGACACCGGCCGCAGGTTCCGGCTCCCGGAACGGCTTCCCGGTAGCGGTGCTTCAGAGGCGGCGGTTCGCCAGGCTCGGCAGTTCCTCACGGATCGCCCGGAGCCGCTCCAGGTCGAGGTCGACGACGGTCAGGCCGGGGCCGTCCGGCACCTGGCCGAGGACCGTCCCCCACGGGTCGACCACCATGCTGCGGCCGAAGCAGGTACGCCCCGGCTCGTGGTCGCCGGTCTGACCGGCCGCCGCCACGAAGCACTGGTTCTCGATGGCCCGGGCCCGCAGCAGGACCTCCCAGTGATCCCGCCCGGTGTGCAGCATGAACGCCGCCGGCAGCACCAGCAGTTGCGCGTCCCCGTCCGTGACCAGTTGCCGGTAGAGCTCGGGGAACCGCAGGTCGTAGCAGATCGACAGGCCGACCCGTACGCCCTCGACGTCGACCACCACGGGCTTCTCCCCTGGTGCGACCGTCGCCGACTCCAGGTATGAGACCCGCCCCGGGATCTCCACGTCGTACAGGTGGATCTTGCGGTAGCTGGCGACCAGGGTGCCGGACCGGTCGAAGACCAGCGACGTGTTGAAGGTGTGTTCCGGATCCGGGCCGACCTCGTGGAAGGACCCCGCGACCAGCCAGATGCCGAGCCGGCGGGCCACGTCGGCGAAGAACCGGCCCACCGTGCCGTCGACGGGCTCCGGCGCGGGCAGTCCGGCTGCGGGGCCCAGGTAGTCGACGTACTCCGGGAGGACGGCCAGGTCCGCTCCGGCCGCCGCGGCGCGGGACAGCAGGGCCTCCGCGGCCGCGAGGTTGGCCGCCCGGTCATCGCGGGCGTTGAGCTGGCAGACGGCGACGCGCATGGCCCTCAGCGTACGGCCGAAAAAACGCCCGCGACAGCCTCGGACTTCTCCGGGCCGCCGCGGGCACACCGCTCCTCCCCCGATCCGGGGGTGGACGGGTCAGGCGGACTTCTCCTCGCGGTCCCCGCGATCGCGACGGGCCCGGCGGCCGGTGAACTCCCGCGGCACGATCGTCGGGTTGACGTTCTCCAGGACCACCTCGCGGGTGATCAGCACCCGGGCGGCGTCGGGGTTGCTCGGCACCTCGTACATCGCGGAGAGCAGAACCTCCTCGATGATGGCGCGCAGGCCACGGGCCCCGGTGCCGCGCAGCATCGCCTGGTCGGCGATCGCCTCCAGGGCCGGCTCGTCGAACTCCAGCTCGACGCCGTCCAGCTCGAAGAGGCGCTGGTACTGCTTGACCAGAGCGTTACGCGGCTCGGTGAGGATCCGCACGAGGGCCGTCCGGTCGAGGCTGCGGACGTTGGTGATCACCGGAAGCCGACCGACGAACTCGGGGATCAGCCCGAACTTCAGCATGTCCTCCGGCATCACCTGGCTGAAGATGTCGTCGGACGAACGGTCGGAGATCGACCGGAGCCGGGAGCCGAAGCCGGTGCCGCCGTGGCCGGTGCGAGCCTCGATGATCTGGTCGAGACCGGCGAAGGCGCCACCGCAGATGAACAGCACGTTGGTGGTGTCGATCTGGATGAACTCCTGGTGCGGGTGCTTCCGGCCACCCTGCGGCGGCACGTTGGACACCGTGCCCTCCAGCATTTTCAGCAGGGCCTGCTGGACGCCCTCGCCGGAGACGTCCCGGGTGATCGACGGGTTCTCCGACTTGCGGGCGATCTTGTCGACCTCGTCGATGTAGATGATGCCGGTCTCGGCGCGCTTGATGTCATAGTCCGCGGCCTGGATCAGCTTGAGGAGGATGTTCTCCACGTCCTCACCGACATAGCCGGCCTCGGTCAGCGCGGTGGCGTCGGCGATCGCGAAGGGGACGTTCAGCATCCGTGCGAGGGTCTGCGCCAGGTGCGTCTTGCCACAGCCGGTCGGCCCGAGCAGCAGGATGTTCGACTTGGCCAGCTCGACAGCGTCGCTACCGGAGCCCGGTGCGCCGGCCGCCTCGGCCTGGATCCGCTTGTAGTGGTTGTAGACCGCGACCGCGAGCGCCTTCTTGGCCTGGTCCTGGCCGACCACGTAGTTGTCGAGGAACTGGCAGATCTCCATCGGCTTGGGAAGCTCTTCCCACTTCACCTCGCCGGACTCGGCCAGCTCCTCCTCGATGATCTCGTTGCAGAGATCGATGCACTCGTCGCAGATGTAGACCCCTGGGCCCGCGATGAGCTTCTTGACCTGCTTCTGCGACTTGCCGCAGAAGGAGCATTTCAGTAGGTCGCCGCCGTCACCGATCCGTGCCACCTACGTTCTCCCTGCACTCATCGGCCGGTGTACCGGCCATGACTTGCGGACGCTGCGCTCCGTCCGGCTCTGCTCGCTCGCCGGACCGTCCCGACGCAGCGGTACGAACCCGACGTTACCCGCTGGCGGGGGTTTCTCCGACCCCCCAAAACGGGCGTGTCAGAGGCCGACCGGGAACCCGCCCGGCCGGCCTCCGATTCGGTGCTCGCCTCAGCCGGCCGCGTTGGCGGCCAGCAGGCCCTTCTTGCGGCTGCTGAGGATCGTGTCGACCAGCCCGTACTCGCGGGACTCCTCGGCCGTCATGATCTTGTCACGGTCGATGTCCTTGCGGACCAGGTCGACCGCCCGGTTGCAGTGCCGGGAGAGCATGTCCTCCAGCTGCGTCCGCATCCGCAGGATCTCCCGGGCCTGGATCTCGATGTCCGAGCCCTGCCCGTAGCCGCCCTCGGTGGCCGGCTGGTGGATGATGATCCGCGAGTTCGGCAGCGCCATCCGCTTGCCCGGCGTGCCGGCGGCCAGCAGCACGGCGGCCGCGCTGGCGGCCTGGCCGAGGCAGACCGTCTGGATGTCCGGCCGGACGTACTGCATGGTGTCGTAGATCGCCGTCATGGCGGTGAACGAGCCGCCGGGCGAGTTGATGTACATGATGATGTCGCGGTCCGGGTCGGTGCCCTCGAGCGTCAGCAGCTGCGCCATCACGTCGTTGGCCGACGCGTCGTCCACCTGGACGCCGAGGAAGATGATCCGGTCCTCGAAGAGCTTGTTGTACGGGTTGGACTCCTTCACCCCGTACGACGTGCGCTCGACGAACGACGGCAGGACGTAGCGGTTGTGCACGGCCGCGAACTGGGGCGGCAGGCTCAGGTCGGTCATCGTCAGCTCCTCGCTCAGCTCAGGGTCCCGGCGCCTTCCGGAACCTGGGTGGCTCCGGTGATCACCTTGTCGATGAAGCCGTAATCCCTGGCCTCCTGGGCGGTGAACCAGCGGTCGCGGTCCGAGTCCGCCTCGATCTGCGCCTGGGTCTGGCCGGTGTGGTGCGCGACCCGCTCCTGGAACATCCGCTTCGTGTAGAGCATCTGCTCCGCCTGGATGGCGATGTCGGAGGCGGTGCCGCCCATCCCGCCGGACGGCTGGTGCATCATGATCCGCGCGTGGGGCAGGGCGTACCGCTTGCCCTTGGTGCCCGCGCAGAGCAGGAGCTGGCCCATGGAGGCCGCCATGCCCATCGCCACGGTCGACACGTCGTTGTCGATGAACTGCATGGTGTCGTAGATCGCCATGCCGGAGTAGACCGAGCCACCCGGCGAGTTGATCCAGAGGTTGATGTCGCGGTCCGGGTCCTCCGCGGCGAGCAGCAGCAGCTGCGCGCAGATGCGGTTGGCGACCTGGTCGGTCACCTCGCTGCCCAGGAAGATGATGCGCTCCTTGAGCAACCGGTTGTAGACCGAGTCGTCGAGGTTGCCAATGTTGTCGCCACCGCGGGCCTCGATCGCCCGGAGCGGCTTCGCTGGGATGTGCATGTCGGTCATGGCAGCCCTTCGCTCTCCGTACCGTCTTCCCCGACACTAACCGCTCGCCCGGGTGGCACAGTCCCGGTCGGGGTGCTTTTCGCTCTCAGCGCAGCCCCTCGCAGACGTACCCGGAAAAGGGTTTCGGCCGCCGTCCACCGGTCCCGGTGGACGGCGGCCTCAGCCGACGATCAGTGCTCGTGGTCGTGGTCGTGGGTCTCGTCGCTCTCCGCGCGGATCGCGTCGAGGCTGACCTCGTTGCCCGCCGAATCCTTGATCTTGATGCGCTCCATCACCGAGGCGAGCGCCTTGCCCCGCCGCACGTCGCCGAAGACGGCGGCCGCCGCGCCGGAGCGGACGAGCTGGTCGTAGTACTGCTGCGGGGCCATCCCGGCGCGCTGGGCGCGGTGGACGATCTCGTGGCCGAACTCGTCGTCGGAGACCTGGACGTCCTCGGCGTCGGCCAGGATGTCCAGCAGCAGCTGGATCTTGACCCCGTCGGTCGCCGCCTCGTTGAGCTCGGCGTCGATCTGCTCCTCGGTCTTCTCCTCGGCGGCGAGGTACTCCTCCAGCGAGGCGCCGATCCGCTCCAGCTGGTCGACCATGGCCTGCTTGCGGCTCTCGACCTCCTCGCGGACCACGCCCTCCGGCGCCGGCACCTCGGCGGCCTCGACGAGCTGCTCGAGGGCCTTGTCCCGGGCGGCGTAGATCTGCTCGACGCGCTTGCCCCGGGTGACCTTCTCGCGCAGGTCGCCGCGCAGCTCCTCGATCGTGTCGAACTCGCTCGCCAGCTGCGCGAAGTCGTCGTCGAGCTCGGGCAGCTCCTTCTCCTTGACCGTACGCACGGTCACCGCCACCTCGGCGTCCCGTCCGGCGAAGTCGCCGCCGACGAGCTGGGTGGTGAAGGTGGTGCTCTCGCCGGCGGCGAGGCCGACGACCGCCTCGTCCAGCCCCGGCAGGAGCTGCTTGCTGCCGACCTCGTGGGAGATGTTGGTCGCCTGCCCGCCGGGGACGTCCTCGCCGTCGACCGTGGCGTTCAGGTCGATCTGGACGAAGTCACCCTCGGCTGCGGCCCGCTCGACGGTCTTCAGCGTGGCGAACCGGTCGCGCAGGCTCTTCACCTGCTCGTCGATCTCGCTGTCGTCGATCTGGAGCTCGTCGACGGTGACCTCGATGCTGTCCAGGTCCGGCAGGGTGATCTCGGGCCGGACGTCGACCTCGGCGGTGAAGTTCAGCGAGTCACCGTCGTTGAACTCGGTGATCTCGACCTCAGGGCGGCCGAGGGTCTTCAGGTCGTGCTCGCGGACCGCGGCGAGGATGTTCTGCGGGATGGCCTCCTGCACCGCCTCGTTGAGGACGGTGCCCCGGCCCACCCGCTGGTCGATCACGGCGGCCGGCACCTTGCCCCGGCGGAAGCCGGGCACCTGCACCTGCGAACCGATCTCCCGGTACGCCTTCTTGAGGCTCGGCTCGAGCTCGACGAACGGCACCTCGATGGCGAGCCGCACGCGCGTCGGGCTCAGAGTCTCGACGGTGCTCTTCACAGGCGTACTCCTTGACGGATCTCAGTTGAGTCTGGGCGTAATTCGGCCCATCGAGTGTAGGTGAGCCGACGCGGCCCTCCGGCAGCGCCCGGGGACCGCGCGGAAACGGCGGCTCCCGGGACGCCCCGGCCGCGGACGACAGTCGGGGTGGCGGGATTTGAACCCACGGCCCCTCGCTCCCAAAGCGAGTGCGCTACCAAGCTGCGCCACACCCCGTGGCGACGAGAAGTGTATGCCTTGGCCGCCTGCCGGGAGTGCCGGGGCGTCGCCCGACACCCCGGAACCACCCCGACGGGACACCGGACCCGTCCGGCGCACGCCCCACCGTGCGCCGGACGGCGGTGGCAATCCCGCCGGGTCGGCATCCCGTGGGACGCCCCGACGGCCGGCGCTGGGCGGAACGCCGCTGCGCTCGGCCAGAACCCGACGGGAGCCAGGACCCACGGGAACAAAATCACGGAAAGTGTGGTCATGCCGCGCCGGGAGGCCACACTTTCCGTGAATCTGTGCGGATCTTGGGACGGAAGGGGCCGGGGCCGGGGCTGGGGGTGGGGGATACGGATGCGCGGGCGGGCCCGGGCACCGGGTACGCTGTCGGCGCGCCCTGTGCTGCGGGGCGCACGCGGGCGTAGCTCAATGGTAGAGCTTCAGTCTTCCAAACTGACGGTGCGGGTTCGATTCCCGTCGCCCGCTCCACACCTTCCGGCCCAGGTCAGCGGCGTTCTCGCCGCACCTGGGCCGCTCTCGTCTCAGCCCTTACTGATCTTGCCTGCCGGTAGCGCCGGCCGTGTCGTCCGAGGGCGCGCTCGCATGCCGGCCGCTTGGGTTCCTGCCCCTGGTGGCCTCTGCCCCGCCGGCTTGTCGCCGTCCTGCGCCTTCGCCGGTCTTCCGGCCCCGCTCGCTCTTCGCGTGCCGGTGGACCGGCGCCGCTCACATGCCGGCCCCGCGTACTCGGACAGGTGCTCGACGAGCGCAGTCCGGGCCGCCGGCGGCAGGGTCACGATCGCCGCCGTCGCTCGTCCTGTTCCTCCCCACCATGCGGCACGCTGACCCCCGTTCGAGGACCGCTCGCCGACCGTCGAATCGAAGTTGTCCACAATGCGCGTTTCGGCTAGCGTGCGCGCCTGTGAAGCGTTTTCGGGTTACCTCCGCTCTTTTGATCTGTGCCTCCTTGATGGCTCTCACCGCCTGTGGCGGGGAGGACACCAAGACCACGGCCGGGTCCACGCCGTCCGCCTCCACGGCTCCCGCCACGGCTCCTGCCACGGCCGCAGCCTCCGCTTCCTCGGTGCCGTCCTCGTCGGCCCCGGCGGGTGGCACGAGCGACAAGAAGCTCTGCGAGTCGGCGAAGAAGGCCGGGGACGACATGAAGAAGCAGCTCGTCGCCGCCCTGCAGTCCGGCGAACCGTCGCCGGCCGTGTTCAAGAAGATCCTGGCCGACCTGGAAGCGAAGATGACCACGTTGGCCTCCTCCGGGGGCGACAGCAAGGTGGCCACCGCCCTGAAGCAGTTCGGGGTGGAGGCATCCAAGGCGGCAGCGGCAGCGGACCCGGCGAGCGCCGCCGACAACCCCGCCTTCGAGAAGGCCGGCGCGGACATCACGGCCGCATGCAAGGCTGCCGGAGTCAGCGTCACCTTCTGACGACGCCGCCCCTCAGCGGCCGATTCGCCACCATCGCGGCTGTGTCGTGGGCCATGCAACTGGCCCGCGACGCAGCCGCGCTCGTTTCTCACGGTCCCCAGACACGGCGACGATCCGGTTGTCGGTCAGCACGGGCACCGACGTGACGAGAGTCGTAGATCAGTCACTCGGTTCGATTCTCCACGGCCTTCGGAACTGCCCCCGCTGGTCGGCCTCGGCTAGCCTGGATCACACGCGGTCGAAGCCGGGAGGCGCAATGGAACTGTCGCTCAGAATCGACAACGATCCGGCGGGGACCGAGGCGACGACGCTCTACCGTTGGCTCGCCCGCGACCGGCAACTCGCCCGGCACGCGCGGCTCTCGCCGACCGCCGGGGCGCCGACCGACGGGGAGATGAGCGGCGGCTCGCTGGAGACGATCAACGTCATTCTCTCCAACAGCATCGCGCTGGCCAGCCTGATCACCTCGATCGTGGCGTTCCGGAAGGCGCAGAAGCAACAGCGGGCCGGCTCCGGGGATCCAATAGTCGTGCTGCTGGAACGGCCGGGCAGGTCCATCACCATCGACGACGACTCCACACCCGAGGGTGTGGTCGAGCTGCTCGACGCTACGGATCCCGCCCCCGCGGTCGGGGTGACCTCCGATGGCAACGCTCGCTGACCCGACCGCCTCCCGAGCGGTACTGGTGGGAGTGCCGGAGTACGACTCGCTGCCGCCCCTGCCGGCGGTACGCGAGAACGTCGGCGCGCTGCGCCGGCTGTTCGCCGACCCGGCGGTGTGGGGGTTACCCACCGAGAACATCCTCGTGCCGGACCTGTCCGGCCCGGACCCGCTCGACGCCGTGATGGGGGCGCTGCGCTCGGCCGCCCGGGAGGCCACCGACACCCTGCTCGTCTACTACGCCGGTCACGGCCTGACGAACATCCTGACCGGGGAGCTGACCCTCGCCCTGCCCGGCGTCGAGGATCTCGACCAGTGGTGGCGGGCGCTGTCCTTCAACCACATCCGTCGCGCGCTCACGGACCCCACGCTGGCCGCCACCCGCCGGGTGGTCGTCCTGGACTGCTGCTACTCGGCGCTGGCGCTGGCCGGCGACATGGGCCCGGCACCGGCGAGCATCGACGTGGCCGCGCTCACCGAGGTCAACGGGGCCTTCGTGTTGACCGCCTGCGCCGAGTCGGAGACGGCGAAAGCGCCACCCGGCGCGCGGTACACCGCCTTCACCGGTGAGCTGATCACCGCCCTGGAGGAAGGTGTCGCCGACGGTCCCGAACTGCTCGACCTGCACACGCTCTACCTCCACCTGGCCGAGGTTCTGGCCGAGAGGCGCTGGCCGGTCCCTCAGCAGCGCAGCCGCAACTCGATCGGGGACCTGGCCCTGGCCCGCAACCGGGCCTGGTCGGCGCCCGCCGCCTCCGTCGACGGCGACGACGCGGGGCGGGGCGGACCCGTCTTCCGGCGCGTCGCCGTGCCGGCGACCGAGCGCGCCCGACTGCTGCAACGCGTGGGCAACTTCCCGGGTGCGGCGGCGGCGCTTCGCGACGCAGCGGTCGACCAGGAGCCCGAGGCGCTACGCCAGCGCATCAGGCAGCTGCGTCGCGCGAATCGGCACTCGGAGGCCGCCGCGCTGTGGCGGCTCGCCGAAGGCGTGTAGGACGCCGAAGGCACGTAGGACGCCGAGAGCGTGCGGGGCACCGAGGGTCCGACGTCCTCGCCGCCCGGGGAACCGGCCCGCTCAGGTCGGCGGTAGCCCGTCGAGGCTGTGTTCGGCCCGACGGCGCAGGTCCGCGTCCAGCGGGCTGCCGCGATCGGCGGCCTGCCGGGCCTGCGTCACCGCTTCCGCACGTTCCTTCCAGGCCGCCGGGTCCCCGCCGAGGTGGGCCTCGAACAGTTCCCAGTTCAGCAGCACGAGGTCGATGACTTCGGCGGTGTCCAAGCGGTCGAGCGGGTCGAGCCGGTCAGCCGGGACGAGCGGGACACCCTCCGGCCCGCCGTGCCAGCGCCCGGCGGCGACCGCCGCGCCACCGGCCCGCCGGCTCAACTCCGCGCCCCAGCCCTCACCCCACGAGCGGGTCAGCCGCTCGCG
The DNA here is from genome assembly GCF_040296145.1 of Micromonospora sp. NPDC002296. Taxonomy (NCBI): domain Bacteria; kingdom Bacillati; phylum Actinomycetota; class Actinomycetes; order Micromonosporales; family Micromonosporaceae; genus Micromonospora; species Micromonospora sp. NPDC002296. Next base: position 115,523 of record NZ_JBEOWQ010000018.1, on the reverse strand, counting down.
GACGTGGGCGCGCAGCGCCAGGTCCCGGTCGATCCACCAGCCGTGCAGCGAACCGGTCAGCACCATGCGGCGTACCTGCTGGGCGAACTCCGGGGACAGCAGCGCGACCGTGGCCCCGTCGGGGCGGACGAGACCCAGCCGGCGCAGCAGCGCGATGTCCTGCGAGTCGATCGTGAGGTAGGTCCGGGTGAGCACCTGGTACAGCAGGTCTCCCCCGCGCTCGCCGGTGTCCGCGTTGAGGTTCGCGATCGAACGGGTGAACTGGTCGCGGAACTGCGATTCCACCTGCTCCCAGGCAAGTCCCGCGTCCAGCCGGTCGGTCAGGTGCGTCTCCACGAGTTCGTGGCAGAACAACTCGATCAGGTACGGGTGGTTCCCGGCCCGCCGGACGATCTCGGGCCGCAGATCGGTGAGGTCGACGCCGGCATCGTCGGCCCGGGCCAGCATGGCGGCGACCTCGTCGTCCCGGAAGGGGCCCACCGGCCGTCTCATCCCCATGACCCCGTCGAGCGTCGAGTGGGCCACGGCGGCCAGCTCGATCGACTTGATCGACCGGCGGGACAGGGTCACCAGCCCGGCGGAGTAGTTCTTCTCGCTGACCAGGTCCCGTAGGAGCTGGAACTCGACGCGTCGGAAGGCCTCCGCCTGGTCGAACTCGTCGAGGATGACGCCGACGCCGACACCGACGCGGTGCAGGGCGGTGAAGAACGCCTCGAAGCACTCCTTCAGGTCCAGCCACTCGGTGCTGCTGTGCACCGACAGCTCGATGTCGTTGAGGCCGGCGAGCCAGTCGGGCGGCGCGCCGTCCCCCGACTGGTTGAGCCGCTCGGCCTCCTGACGCACCCGGGCGACGACGGCCCGGAACACGTCGGCTCCGCTCTCGTACGCGGCGACGCTGAGGTAGACCACGAGCAGGTCGGGGCGGTCGACCGCGAACAGCTCCTGAGCCCGCCGTACGACGCTGGTCTTGCCCATCCGGTGGTTGCCCTGGAGGCTCAGGTTGGCCGGGCGCGAGCCCCGCCAGGAGTTCTCCAGCAGGCGCAGCAGATCCCGCCGGCCCACGAACCGTTCGGCGGTGGCCACCTGCCCGACGCCGAGGTACGGATTGACCGTCATGGCAGCCGACCCTAGCGCCCCAGCTCGATGGACGCCCCGACGTGGTGCATCAGCAGCCAGTCCTGGTAGAGGCGGACGACGATCCGGTACGCGCCCCCCTCCTTGCGGACGACGTCCCGGATCACCAGGTCGTTCAGCAGCTCGGTGAGGTCGCCCGTGCCCCGGTAGACGGCCTGCACCCGTTCGATGGTGGCCAGGCCCTGCCGGGAGGCGACCGCCACGGCCAGCAGGACGGGGCGGAAGTGCTCGGCGGTGGGGGCGTCCGGCTCGGTGTAGCCGGCGGTCTCCAGGTTGTCGAAGTCCTCCTCGCCGAGCGAGTCCAGCAGTTGCTCCCGGACGAGTTCCACGTCGGCCTCGGTGACGAGCGGGGCCCGGTTGAGGTTCATCTGCTCGACCAGGGAGAAACAGAACTTCTGGATGTAGAAGGCACTGCCGCCGGTCAGCTCGACGATCCGGTCCACGGCGTGCTGCCGGTACCGGCTGTGTCCGTCCCGGCCCCCGATGAGGATGGGTAGCTCGATCAGCTTCCGGGCGTTGATGTCGTCGAGGTAGGTGACCCGCTCCCGGGCGAACACCACGAAGACGTTGGCATGCTCGCGGATCACCCGTTCCAGCGCGTCCTGGCCCACCACCACGAGGTGGAAGACGCGCCGCTCGATGATCGCCTTCAGCGCCTGCATGAACGACTGCGGCAGCAGACGGTTGCGGATCCACTCGTCGAAGTACTGGAACTCGTCGATCAGGACGACGACGTGTGGTGGTCGGTCGAGCGTGGCGAAGTAGTCCTCGATGATGGAGATGAAGTCCACCACCGGCTGCGGGCTGACGGCGAACTGTTCCCGGGTGACGTGCGCGGCCAGGCGGGGCCGATCGGCGCCGGCCGGGTCTTCGAGCAGTTTACGGCCCGTCCGGTTGAGGATCTCCCAGAGCAGCTGGCCGAGCAGGGCGTGCGGGCCGCGGCCGACGAGGCCGCCCTCGGGGTTGAAGCTGCCGATGTTGCCGAGGTCGACCACGATCAGGTTGTTGGACGCCCGCCGCTCGCTGAGCCGGTCGATCAGCCGGAACCGGATCGAGGACTTGCCGGCCCGCTTCTGCCCGAAGATCGCCACGCCGGTGCCCGGCACCGGGGCGAGCCGGAGCCGGCGTTCGATCTTGTCGAGCAGTTCCTCCCGGCCGAAGAACATCTCCGGGTCCTGCACCGGGGCGCCCGTGGAGCCCTGGAAGAAGGGGTTGTCGATCTCCTCGAACTTCGACGGGTCGGCGAGCTGGACGGCCAGGCTCGCCTCCACCTGGTCGTACTCGTCGTCGGAGCGGGACCGGTACAGCAGGGTCACCGGCAGCGAGAAGGCGCCGGCCCGGACGCCGCTGTCGCTGACCCGCAGCTTCACCACCAGCACCCGGTGCTGCCCGCCGCTCACCGCGCTGGTCAGCCGCAGCACCTCGTCCTGGGGGATGAACAGGTCCGGCTCGCTGCGGATCCGCAGTTCCCCGGACTCCAGCGGGGCCATGCCCTCCTTGTTGCGGATCTCGATCTGCACCGTCACCAGCCCGTGCTGGTCACGGTTGCTCTCGGCCAGCGCGAGCGCCAGGTCCGGCTTCGGGCGGCGCTCGGCCAGCAGGTGGTCCTGCGCCTGCTCCACCAGCGAGGCGATGCGGACGGCGATCGGCTCGACGCCCTCGACCGCGAAGCTGGTGGGCGCCTTCGCCACCTCGCTGCGTACCCCCTTCATGGTGTCCGTCACCCGGCGCAGCGAGGCGTCGCGCTCCTCGAAGGACTCGGCGTAGATGAATTGGAGCAGCTCGCGCAGGGCGTCATCGATCCGGCTGAGGCTCTCGCTGTCCGAGTCGACCTCCGGGCGCACCTCGGAGAGCCGGACCAGCGCGGTCTTGATGACGTCCTCGGCGATCGTCAGCTCGTGCAGGGGCGCCAGGGCGGCGACCTTCCGTCGCTGCTCCCGCCCCCAGGCCGCGCCGTACCGCTGCCACGCCTCGCGCATCACCTCGAAGGGCGGCCGACCCGACGGATGCTCGTCGGGCCAGTCGTCGAGCAGGTCACCGTCGAGGTAGCCGCGTTCGGCGAGGTACCGGGCAGCGGCGGTACGCAGCTCCGGGTCGTCGTGGATGATCGCGGTGACCCGCTCGGCCGCCACGTCCGTCTGGGCGACGAGCTGCGCCACCAGCGGGAAGGTGGCGTGGCCGTGCTGGTCGAGCTGTTTGCGCAGGATCGGCGCGACGACCTCGTCGATGGGCGCGCCGTCGGGGGTGGAGTCGCGCCGCCAGCTCAGCGCCGGCCGCCCGTCGAGGGAGAGGAAGAACCGGCCGATGGCCAGCCGGGCGTCGCCACCCCGGGCGGGGTTGCGCAGCCGCTCGGAGGCGGCCAGCGCCTCGCAGTACAGGTCCCGGGCGGCCTCGCTGGCCTGCCGGTCCAGCACCAGGTCGGCCAGCGCCGTGAGGCCGCTGCACAGCCAGCCGTGCAGCTGGTCCTCGTCGTCGTCGCGCCCGTTGGCGCCGTACTCCCGCAGGATGGCCGCGGCGGAGATGTAGCCGTCGGCGCTGTTCTCCCGCTGGTACCCCCGCGAGTGCCCGGCGTTGTCGGCGAGCCGCAACGCGTCGCGGAAGATGGGCTGCTTGTTCTCCCGCTTGCGCTGGTCCTTGATCCCGGCCGCCTGCTCGGAGTACCGGTCCATCACGTAGGCCACCAGGGCCGAGGTGAACAGGCGGTCGATGAACTTGGGCGTGCTCAGGGACAGCTCGTTGCCCTGGCGGATCGCGACGACCTGGCGGCGGATGTCGTCCGCCCGGTCGGTGCTGTCGTCGCGGATCAGGTTCTCGGCCTCGTCCAGGCTCGCCGACGTCCGCTGCTGCACGTACGCCATGGCCAGGCCGCGCCGGACGGCGGGATTCGCCGGGGTGGCGTCGAGCAACGTCTTCCACTCGGGGATCGAGTCCTGCCCGGCGGAGAACTTCACGAACGCGATCTGGTGGAGCAGGTGCCGTCCCTTGGAGCTGGACGGGTCCCGGGAGGCGAGCTGTCGGTGCAGCGCCTCCAGCGCGTCGCGGTACCTTCCGGCGGCGATGTAGAAGTCGATCAGAATGTTGTCCAGGGAGTCGCCGGGCGGCACCACCCCGGGGAACTCGACCTCCAGGACCCGCAGCGCGGCCTCCGCGCCGTCGAGCCGTTTGATCAGCCAGGCGAGGTCCTTCACCGCGCTCTCGCGCTTCGGCCCGCCCGACCGGATCTCCTCCCGGTACGCGGCCTTCGCCCCGTCGAAGTCCCGCTTCTTCTTGTTCAGGTGGTCGGCGCGGGCGAAGTGGTCGCTGGCCGCCCGCGCGGGTGCGGCGGGCGGCCGGGGCGCGGGATCGGGCGGCTTCTCCCCGGTGCGACGGGGCGTGGGCAGGAGCCGGCCGGGTGTGCCGGGGCGCCCCGGCGTGCCCGGCCGGACGGCCGGCGGGAAGCCCGCGGCCCGGAACCGGATCGGACGCGGCTGCGCCCCCTCGGGGCGGGCGCGGGGCTCCGGCGTCACGCCGCCGGGGCAGGCCTCCTCCACCGCCCGCCGAGTGATGGACGGCAGGTTGGGGGCGAGGAGCAGGTCGCCCAGGGGTGCCCGGGAACCGGCCGCGTCCAGCACGCCCAGCAACGCGTGCCAGGCCGCCGAGTCGATCATGGGGGTGATGTTGCGGAAGTACCGGAGCAGGGCGTACACCACGGCGTCGCTGTCCGCGTTCTTCGCCGCGGCGACGGCCAGCAGCCGCCAACTCTCCGGGTCGGCGGTGAGGTCCGCCGCGGTGGCGAAGTACTGCTGGGCGCTCGCCGGGGCGGCGTTGAGCAGCTCGATGACCCCGATCAGGTGGTAGAGGTCGCCGTTGACCGGGTCCGCGGTGAGGATTCGGCGCAGGCCCGTCGCGATCTGACTCAGCCGGCCGAACTTGGGTGCCAGCTCATTGATGTTCGCGGCGTTGCGGTACCGCTGGTACTCGGAGTGCAGGCCGCTGTACTGGTCCTGCGGTACGTCGATGTCGAAGGACACCTCCACCGGCATCGAGGCCACGGCGCGCAGGGCCAGGTCCGAGGTGACCGCGGTGGAGGCGGCGGCCGCCTCGACCGGCGGGCCGCCCTCGGCCACGGGCATCGCCTGCTGCGGGGGTTGCTCGACGGCGGCCGGCGGAACAGGGTCGTCCGCGGCCGGTGCCGTTCGCGGGGCGGGCGCCGGCGGGTCGGGCGTCGGCACCGCCGCCGGGGTGGGCTCGACCGCCGGGGTGGGCTCAGCCGCCGACACCGCCGCCGGGGTGGGCTCGACCGGCTGCGTCGGCGGGACGGGCCCGGCCGGTGGTGCCACCGGGGGCGTCCCCACCAGGGTCCGCAGCCCGAGGATGCCCGCGAGGGCCAGGACGCTCCGCCCGCCGTCCGGCTGCTGGAGCACGAGCCGGTTGAGCGTCAGCTCCACGAGCTGTCCGACGAACGGGTCGCCGGAGATCAGACGGACCTCGACGTGGTCGCCGACCCGCGCGACCGACTGGACAAAGTCAGCGTCCATCACACTCCACAGTCGAACGTTGGCCGGGCAGATGATCCGCCTACCAGCTAGCCCGGCCCACGGCAGCAGTGTCAAGCACAAAGCCGACAGTAATCGCCGACACCCGGGCTCCTCCGGGCGGCGAGGGGAGGCCACGCTCCCCGGCTCGTCGGGCCGGCCCCGGCTCCCGTCGTGCCTGGCCGTCCCGCAGGCGCTGGTCGGACGGGTGTTCCGCCTGCGTACGATGCGGGGCCGGACATCCCCTCGTCCCCGGCGGAGGTAGCGGCACATGGCAGGCCAGCACGAGGGCTTCGCCCTCGGCGTCGACCTCGGCACGTCCAACACCGTGGCCGTGCTCCGCTGGCCGGACGGGCGGACCCGGCCGCTGCTCGTCGACGGGCAGCCGGTCGTCCCCTCCGGGGTGTACGCCGACGCCGACGGACGCCTGCACGTCGGCCGGGACGCGCAGCGGCTGGCGCAGGCCGACCCGGGCCGCTACGAGCCGAACCCGAAACGCCTGATCGACTCCCTCACCGTGCCGCTCGGCGACCGCGAGTACGCCCCAGCCGACCTGCTGGCCGCGATCCTGCACGCGGTGGGCCAGACCGCGGTCGCCACGGTCGGTTTCCTCCCCCCGGCGGTGCTGACCTGCCCCGCGTCCTGGGACGACGCCCGACGTCAGGTTCTCGCCGACGCGCTGCTGCGGGCGGGCTGGCCGCAGGCTGCCGAACACACCCTCTCCGGCCCCACCCCGCTCGGCACCCGGCTGCTGCGCGAGCCCGTCGCCGCCGCCCGCTACTACGCCCAGGTGCTGCGCCGGCCGGTACCGGTCGGCGGCTCCATCGCCGTGTTCGACCTGGGCGGCGGCACCCTGGACGTGGCGGTGCTGCGCAACGAGGGTGCCGACCCGTGGGGCGACTCCGGCTTCGCCGTGACCGCCACCGGGGGCGTGCCCGACCTCGGCGGGCTCGACCTGGACGCCGCCCTGACGAGCCGGCTCGGCGAGCTGGTGTCCGCGACCGACCCGGCGCGGTGGGCCCGGCTGACCCAGCCGGCTGACGCCGGGCAGTGGCGGGACCTGCACCGGCTCCGGGAGGGCGTCCGCGAGGCGCGGGAGATGCTGTCCCGGGCCCCGGTCGCACCGGTGGTCGTGCCGGGATCACAGGAGGTCGTCCAGCTCACCCGGGACGACCTGGAGCGGGTGGCCACCCCGCTGCTGGCCCGGGCCGTGGCCGAGACCGGGCGGGTGATCGCCGCCGCCGGCCTCACCCCCGATCGGCTCGCCGGCCTGTTCCTGGTGGGCGGCCCGACCCGGATGCCGCTGGTGGCCCGGATGCTGCACGCCGAGTTGGGCGTCGCACCGACCGTGCTGGAACAGCCGGAACTGCCGGTGGCCGAGGGGGCGCTGACGGACCTGCCGGCCCCCCGCCCGCCACGACAGGCCGCGCCGGCGGGTGGCGGCGGGGGCGTACCGGCGGCCGCGCCTGCGGTGGCCGGGCTCGGCGGCCCCCCACCCACCTGGGTCGACGGCGGGCCGGGGCTACCGCCGACCGCGCCCGCCGGGCCGCCCGGGATGCATGTAACGCCGGAAGCCCCGTGGGGCGCGCCCGTCTCCGGTACGCCGACGCCGCCGGCCGCCACCCGGCGGCGGGCGCTGTGGATCACGGTCGCGGCGGTGCTCGCCCTCGCCGGGGTCGCCGGCGGCGTCGCGCTGTGGTACACCCGGGACCGCTACCCGGGCCTGGAGTTCCAGAAGACCCTGACCGAGGTCAAGCGCGTCCCCGCCGGGACGGACCGGCCGGCGGAGACCTTCACCGCGCTGCTCGGCGACACCGGCTACGCGGCGTACCCGCTGCCGGACGACCGGCTGGAGATCGTGGCGGTCGACGCGGAGACCGGCGCGCAGCGGTGGCGCAAGCAGACTACGCAGACGTCAGAGCGGTGGCAGTCGCTCGTCGCCGTGCCCGGGGCGGTGGCGGCCTTCTCCGACGCGTCCGGCGTCGGCACCTTCCGCAAGCTGGTGGTGCACAAGGCCACCTCCGGCGAGCAGCGGTGGTCCCGGACGATCCAGGACGACGACCGGGTGTTCTTCGGCGAGGATGTGGCAGTGCTCGTCGACCGGGACGGCAACCGGCTCGTCGGCCTGCGGATGAGCGACGGCACGGAGGCCTGGAAGCTGGACAACCCGCGCGACGGGTCGGGTGACGCCCGCAGCACCGTGCTGCGCGTCGAGACCGCCGAGGGGGCCGGCGGGCCGGCGTACGCCGACGGGACGCCCCGCGACCCGTGGCGCGGGAAGGCCGACCGGCTCGTGCAGATCGGCGCGGACCGCTCGGCCCGGCTGATCGACCTGGACACCGGCTCGGTGCTGCGGACCTGGTCCGGGGTCGCGGACCGCGACGACCTCCTGGTCGCCCGGGACGACCGGCTGTACGTGGTCGACGATTCCACCGTCGGCCGGTACCGGCTGCTCGGCTACGACCTGACCCGGGTGGCCCAGCCGACGATCCTGCACAGCGCCACGGAGGACGGGCGGCGGGCGGAGGCGCTGGTGGCCTGCGGCGAACACCGGGCGTGCGTGCTGGAGGTGCCGTCCGGCGACGCGGACCGCGCCGAGGTGGTGGCGGCCACCGAGGGCGCGGGCCTCCGGCGCTGGGCGACGCCGGGGGCGAAGGACCTGGTGCCGGTGGGCGAGCACCTGATCGTGCGGCGCCAGTACCCGGAATCGACGTCGACCCTGTTCGACCCGGAGGGCAAGGCGGTGCTGCGGGACCGGGACGGGGTGGCGGTCCGGCTGGACGCCGGCAACATCCTGGTCTTCGCCGACAGGCTGAGCGGCAGCGAGTCGGACCCCAGCGTCGCCGGGATGGCGGTCGGCTCCCCCGACCCGGCCGAGCTGGGCCGGGCCAAGGACGTGCGCGGCGAGTCCTGCTCGTGGAACACCAGCGTGCTGCTCTGCGGCGCGGCGAAGGACTTCGTGCTGTACCGCTTCGCCCCCACCCCCTGACCAGCCACTTCCCCTGACCGGCCCCGGGCACCTGACCCAGCCCGCCGGCCGGCGAAGCACCGCCCGGCCCCGACCGTCGGTGCGATGCGGTCGGGGCCGGGCGGGCCTCAGTCGGCGGCGGCCAGGTTCCGGAAGAAGCCGAGCGTGGCCGGGTCGTCGATGGTGGCCGGGACCGGCTCGTCGCGCCCCTCCACCAGGCCCCGCATCGTCCGGCGCAGGATCTTGCCGGAGCGGGTCTTCGGCAGGGCCGGCACGACGGTGACCCGACGGAACGCGGCGACCGGGCCGATCCGCTCCCGCATCCGGGCGACCAGCTCGGCGGCGAGGACGCCCGGGTCCACCTCGACGCCGGCCTTGAGCACCACGTACCCGCTGGGCACCTGGCCCTTGAGCTGGTCCGCCACGCCGATCACGGCGCACTCGGCCACCGCCGGGTGGCCGGCCAGCACCTCCTCCATCGCCCCGGTGGAGAGCCGGTGCCCGGCCACGTTGATCACGTCGTCGGTGCGGCCCATCACGTACAGGTAGCCGTCGTCGTCGAACCGGCCGCCGTCGCCGGTCAGGTAGTAGCCGGGGAAGGTGCTCAGGTACGACCGGACGTAGCGCTCGTCGTCGCCCCAGAGGGTGGGCAGGCAGCCCGGGGGCAGCGGCAGCCTGATCACGATCGAGCCGTCGACGCCCGCCGGCAGCTGCTCGCCCCGCGGGTCCACCACCCGCACGTCGTACCCGGGGACGGGCACCGACGGCGAGCCGGCCTTGATCGGCAGCGGCTCCAGCCCGCGCGGGTTCGCCGCCACCGGCCAGCCGGTCTCGGTCTGCCACCAGTTGTCCACCACGGGCACGCCCAGCCGCGCGCCGGCCCAGGCGAAGGTGTCCGGGTCGAGGCGCTCGCCGGCCAGGAACAGCGTGCGGAGGCTGGAGAGGTCGTACCGGCCGATCCGCGTGCCGTCCGGGTCCTGCCGGCGGATCGCCCGGATCGCGGTGGGGGCGGTGAACAGGGCGGCGACCCGGTGCTGCGACACGACCCGCCAGAACGCGCCCGCGTCCGGAGTGCCGACCGGCTTGCCCTCGTAGAGCACCGTCGTCGCCCCGGCGAGCAGCGGTCCGTACACGATGTAGGAGTGGCCGACGACCCAGCCGACGTCGGAGGCGGCCCAGAACACGTCGCCGGGCCCGATGCCGAAGACGTTGGCCATCGACCAGCGCAGCGCCACCGCGTGGCCGCCGTTGTCCCGGACCACGCCCTTCGGCCGGCCCGTCGTGCCGGACGTGTAGAGGACGTAGAGCGGGTCGGTGGCGGCGACCGGGACGCAGTCAACCGGCTCGGCGCCGTCGAGGGCCTCGTCCCAGGTCAGGTCCCGGCCGGGGGTGAGCGGCGCGGAGTGCTGGGGGCGCTGCACGATGACGCAGCGCTCCGGGGCGTGCTCGGCCTCCGCCAGCGCCGCGTCGAGAATCGGGTGGTAGGGCACGATCCGGTCCACCTCGATCCCGCACGAGGTGGCGACCACCACCTTCGGCCGGGCGTCGTCGACGCGGACCGCCAGCTCGTGGGCGGCGAAGCCACCGAACACCACGGAGTGCACCGCGCCGATCCGGGCGCAGGCCAGCATGGCGACCACCGCCTCGGGGACCATCGCCAGGTAGAGCAGCACCCGGTCGCCCCGGCCGACCCCGAGCCGGCGCAGGGCCCCGGCGAACCGGGCGGTCGCGTCGCACAGCTCGGCGTACGTGTACGTGCGGGTCGTGCCGGTGACCGGGCTGTCGTGGATCAGCGCGGGCTGGTCGCCGCGTCCCGCCGCCACGTGCCGGTCCAGTGCGTTGTGGCAGGTGTTCAGCTCCCCGTCGGGGAACCAGCGGTACAGCGGGGCCCGGCCGTCGTCGAGAATCCGCTCCGGCGGCCGGTGCCAGTCGATGTCCGCCGCCGCGTCCCGCCAGAAGGCGGTCGGGTCGGCGATGCTCCGCTCGTACGCTGCTCGATACGCACCCATCCCGCCATGGTGGGGCGTGCCGCCCGGCCGGCACGACGGCCGGCCCGCTCCGGTGCGCCGGACGCACCTGCCGGGTCGCCGAACGGCGGACCGGACGGCCGACCCGGCAGTTGTCAGTCGTCGGTGCCCGCCGCGGATGAAGGCGCGTGGGGCGGGTAAGCAGCGCCGCCTGGTGAGGAACGGCCGGCGTCGCGGCGGACCGCGACTCCGGCGCCCGGGCGGGCGGCTCCGCGCCGGCCCGCCCGGGCGCGGGACCACCGCACAGGTGCGGCGCCGGCCCGGCCCGGGTCAGTTGCCGGTGACCCAGTTCCAGGCGGAGACCACCCACTCGGTCTGCTGGAGGTAGGCGACCCCCAGGCCCACCAGGAAGACCGCCGTCACGATGTGGGCGCCCCGCGCGCTGCGCCGGACCCGCCCGAGCTGCCGCTCCCAGATCACCCGGCCGAGCAGCCGGGACAGCCCGAACAGGCCGGCCGCGACCAGCAGGCTCAGCAGGAAGGTGAGCAGCGGCGCGCCGAGGTCGCCCCGCCCGGAGATGGCCCAGATGCCCCAGCAGACGAAGGCGAAGAGGCCCCCTGCGGCGCTCCACTCGCCGCCGACCCGCAACTGGGCCAGGTGCCAGCTCAACGGGCGGCGCGGTGCCGGCACGTCGCCGGACCAGAGCCCGCCGTGCCCGCCGTGCCCGTCGTGCCCGTCGTGCCCGCCCTGGTCGACGGTGGGGAACGGTTCGGTACGTGGAGGGCGCGCCTGCCCCACGGAGGCCACCCCCCGGCGGAAGGCGTCGCGCTGTGGCGGCACCCCGACACCCGGTTGCGGCGACACCTCGACGGTCCGCTCCGCCCACGGCTGTGTCTGGTCTGCCATCTCGTGTCCTCCCCCTGACGTCGGTGCCGGCACCGGCCGGCCCCGCCTCCGAGGGTAACGAGCCGGCAAATCGGTCGCCCGCCCCGTGGGGTGTCCGATAGACACGAGCGATGACGAACCCTCCACCGCCGATCCGGGTCGGCCGGCCCGACGACTTCGACGACCTGGCCCGGATGATCGAGATCACGTTCCACACCACCCTCGGCGAGGAGACCCGCGAGGCCGAACGGGGCATCTGGGAGCCGCACCGGAGCCTGCTGGTCCGGGACGGCGCGGAGCTCGTGGCGCACGTCTCGGCGTTCACCCGGGAGCTGACCGTCCCGGGCGCCACGCTGCCGGCGGCCCACGTGACCATGGTCGGGGTACTGCCGACCCACCGCCGCCGCGGCCTGCTCACCCGGCTCATCCGCCGGCAGTTGCGCGACATCCGGGACGCCGGCCGGGAGCCGGTGGCCGTGCTCTGGGCCAGCGAGGGCCGGATCTACCCCCGGTTCGGTTACGGCCTAGCCGCCCAGGAACTCTCCGTCGAGTGCTCCACCACCGAACTGCGGCTGCCCGCCCCGGCCGCCGCCGAAGGCCGGCTGCGCCTGGACCGGCCGGTGGCGCAGCAGGCCGACCTGGCCCGGCTGTACGACCGGCTGCGCGCCGACCGTCCCGGCTGGTCCGACCGGGACGACCGGTGGTGGCGGTACGTGCTGTCGGACCCGGCCGACGAGCGCGCGGGCGCGACCGAACGCCGGGTGATGCTGCACGAGGGCCCGGACGGTGAGGTCGACGGGTACGCGCTGTGGCGCTCGCGCCGGGACTCCGACGCCGCCGGCCCGCGCGGCGTGACGATCGTCGAGGAGATGGTGGCCACGAACCCGGCGGCCCGTTCGGCGCTGTGGCGGCTGCTGCTCTCGCTCGACCTGACCCGCCGGCTCTCCTACCGGGGGCCGGTGGACGACCCGTTGCTGCGCCTGGTCGACGAGCCGCGCCGGCTGGTGGCCCGGCTCTCCGACGCGCTCTGGGTGCGGGTGGTGGACGTGCCGGCCGCGCTGGCCGCCCGCCGGTACGCCGCCGACGTGGACATCGTCGTCGAGGTCACCGACGAGTTGCTTCCGGAGAACTCGGGGCGCTGGCGGCTGACCGGCGGGCCGGACGACGCCCGGTGTGAACCCACCGGCCGGCCGGCCGACCTCGCCTGCGACGTGCGGGCGCTCGGCGAGCTGTACCTGGGCGGGACGGCACTGGCGACGCTGGCCGACGCCGGGCGGATCCACGAACGGCGCCCGGGCGCGCTGGCCGACGCCGGGCCCGCATTCGCCTGGCACCGGGCCCCGGCGGGAATGGGCATCTTCTGACCGCCCCGCCCCCGCCCCGCCGGCCGGGCCTCCCCGTGGGGCGGGCGCGGCGGCGGCGCGGGCGGTACGGTCGGCTGATGGGTGACGGGGATCGACGGCGACGCCGGATGAGGCACCACTCCGACGCCGAGGTTCCCACGGCGCCCACTGCCGGGGTGCAGGACGTGGGCGAGCCGCCCCGCCGCCGGGGCGGTCCGGCCGGCGAGGAACGCGACGGCGAGCGGGGCCTGCGCAGCCTGGTCGGGCCCGGCGCCTCCCAGGTGGGGCCCCTGGCGGCGCTGCGGGCCCGGGACGCGGCCCGACCGACCGCGGAGGACCTGGCCGAGGCGGAGGCCCGGATTGTCGTCGTCCGGCGCAACTGGGTGCCCCGCGAGGACCTGCCCCGGCCCGGGCCGCTGACCCGGCCGGGCCGCTGACGGGTCAGGGTAGGTCGGGCAGTTCCCGGCTCTGCTCGTACGCGGCGACCTGGTCGATCCGGCGGGAGTGCCGGGGGTTGCCGGAGAACGAGGTGGTGAGGAACGCCTCGACGATGGCGGTGGCCTCGTCCAGGGTGTGCTGGCGGGCGCCGACGGCCACCACGTTGGCGTCGTTGTGCTCCCGGCCGAGCTGGGCGGTGTCGATGTTCCAGGCCAGCGCCGCCCGGACGCCCGCGACCTTGTTGGCGGCGATCTGCTCGCCGTTGCCCGAGCCGCCGATGACCACGCCGAGGCTGCCGGGGTCGGCGACCACCCGGGCACCAGTGTGCAGACAGAACGCCGGGTAGTCGTCGTCCGGGTCGAAGACGTGCGGGCCGACGTCGACCAGCTCGTACCCCTGCTTGGCGAGGTGGCCGGCCAGGTGCACCTTCAGCTCGAAACCGGCATGGTCGGATCCCAGATAGACGCGCATACCGCGCAGTCTGTCAGGCCGACTACCGCGCCGCCGAGCGGGCGGCGGCGCGGAGCCGGCTTCGTCACAGAAGGGCTGGTCACCCGGGTCGCCGGCCGGCGTGTCGCGCGCTCAGCGGGACAGTTCGGCCACCACCAGGCCGCCGCGGGCCTTCGGGGTGAACCAGGTGCTCTTGCGCGGCATCTTCTCCCGGGCCAGGTTGACCGCGACGAAGTCGTCCACGGTCACCGGGGCGATCAGCACCGCCAGCTCGGCCCGGCCCGCCTCGACCTCGCCGGTCAGCCAGCTCGCCGGGTAGTCCCCGCCGACGTAGGTGATCCGCTTGTCGCCCGGGTCGAGGCCGAGCGCGTCGCGCATCAGCACCCGCTCCACCAGCGCGTGGTCGAGGTTCTCCAGCCGGCCGCCGTCGACGTGCGGCAGTCGCACCGCGTACCCCTGGTCGGCCAGCCGGAGCGCGACGGTGCCGCCGGCCGTCGGGACCTCGACCGGACCGTCGATCCCGGTGACCTCGGCGCCCGCCGCGCGGAGCCGGTCGACCAGCTCCGCCGGGGTGACGGTCAGCTCGCTGACCAGCCGGTTGTACGGCTGGATCGCGACCGACGCGGGGGTGGTCACCACCGCCAGGAAGCGGGGCAGGCCACCGGTCTGGGCGGCGAGGCTGCGGTGGTTGCCGTCGGCGACCACCAGCTCGCCGCCGCCGGCCAGGGCGGCCAGCGCGTCCTGCTCGGGGCCGGGGCCGAGCAGCCACACGGCGTGCGTGCGCCCGGACTGGTCGGTGTCGGTCGCGGCGGGCGCCCCGGCCGACTCGGTCGCCGCCGCGAGCGCGGCGTGCAGCTCGTCGCCCCGGCCGGTCTGGAGCAGCAGCACGGGCGAGAGCAGGTGCCCGAGCGCCTCGGCGAGGGCGACCCGCTCGCGGACCTTGGCGATGAAGACGTCCTCGTTGCGGATGACCAGGCCCGGCTCGTCGGCGCTGGTGGAGATCTGGTCGGTGTCGACCATGGCGAACAGCCCGTACGCGGTCTCCTCCCCCGGCGCGCTGATCCGGTAGAGGACCACCACCTGCTCGGCCGGGGTGTAGCTGCCGTCGGCCTTGGCCTCGGCGAGGCGGGCCGCTGCGTCGGGAAGGGCGTCGAGGAAGGACTTCCCCAGGGTCTCCGGCGCCCGGTGCGGCATCTCGATGCCGAGGGCACTGTGCGGGTTCGCCTCGATGATCGCGGTGATCTCCGCGTCGTCGGCGAACTCGTCGTAGTTCTGCGCGCCGGTGCCGCCAGTGGTGATCCAGGCCCGGGCGATCGGATGTACGACCGTCATGTCCGCTGACGCTACCGCCGGCCGGTCATGCCCCGAAGCGGGCCCCGCACCCCGTCCACCAGTTGAAAGGAGGTGGCCGGCGCGCCGGGGGGCGGGGCCGGCCGGGAGGTGACCGCCATCCGGGCGACCCCGACCACGATCGGCGGGGCCAGCAGGTCGACCATCTCGGCCGGCAGCGCCGGCCGGACCGCCGGCCAGCCGGCGTCCGCCACGGACCAGTACGCCGCACCGGATTCCCCGGTCACCGCCTGCGGCGACGCTTCGTCGGACGTACAGCGGTGCTTACCCATCGGATGCCTCCACGAGCTGCCGGACGCGGCCCTGCGGGCCGTTGGCGGGACAACCGGTGGAACGACCCCCGCGCCGCCCGGTGACGCCCGCACGGCGCGCCGCCGGGCTCCACGTGGGCCCCGGGGCGCGCCGGGAGGGGACCCCGCCCGCCGGAGTCGCGCCCCGGGCTGCTCCCCGCCCTCAGTCGAAGGTGGGGTCGACCTCGCGGGAACGCTTCAGCTCGTAGAAGCCCGGCGTGCCGGCGACCAGCAGCACGCCGTCCCAGAGCCGGCCGGCGGCCTCCCCCTTCGGGCGCGGGGTGACCACCGGGCCGAAGAAGGCCACCGGCGTGCCGTCCGGGCCCGGGGCGTGGATGACCGGGGTGCCCACGTCGGTGCCGACCGGCCGCATTCCGGCCTCGTGGCTGGCCCGCAGGGCCTCGTCGTACGCGGTGCTGTCGGCGGCGGCGGCCAGCTGCGGGTCCAGCCCGGCGTCGGTGAGCGCCGCCGCGAACAGCTCCGGGCCCAGGTCCTCCTTGCCGAGGTGGATCCGGGTGCCCAGCGCGGTGTACAGCGCGCGGACGGCGTCCGGGCCGTGCTTCTGCCCGGCCGCGACGCAGATCCGCACCGGGCCCCAGCCGATGCTCAGCAGTTTCTGGTACTGCTCCGGCAGGTCGCGCCCCTCGTTGAGCACCGACAGGCTCATCACGTGGAAGCGGACGTCCACGTCGCGGACCTGCTCCACCTCCAGCAACCAGCGGGAGGTGATCCACGCCCACGGACAGAGCGGGTCGAACCACATGTCGACGGTGGCACGATCAGTCACGGTGCGGTTCCCTTCGCGACGGCAGCGCCGGGGGTCGGCGGCTCGTCCCCCGATCCTCCACCCCACCCGGCATCGACCGGTACCCGAATGAGAGCGTGACCTCGGCCACCGAGAGGTGCCCGCCCATGGAAGACTCGGATCCACCGGCCGTCACGAGCGGACGGTGGGCTGGCGCCGCAGCGGCGCACGGCGAGAGCGGGATGGAGACGAACAGTGCCGGGAGTGCGCAACCTGACCCAGGTCGAGGCCACCGAGCGGGCCCGCCTGCTCGAGGTCACCGGGTACGACATCAGTCTGGACCTGTCGACCGCCGTCCAGGCCGCCGACGCCCGGACCTTCCGGTCGGTGACCGAGGTCCGCTTCCGCTGCGCCGAACCGGGCACATCCACCTTCATCGAGGCGGCCGCCGAGTCGGTGCGCTCGGCGACGCTCAACGGCGTCCCGGTCGACGTCTCCGGCTGGTCGGCGGACAGCGGGCTGACGCTGACCGGGCTGGCCGAGGAGAACACCCTCGTGGTCGACGCCGACTTCGCCTACTCGAACAGCGGGCAGGGGCTGCACCGCACGGTCGACCCGGTCGACGGGGAGACCTACCTCTACAGCCAGTTCGAGACGGCGGACGCCCAGAAGGTCTTCGCCTGCTTCGACCAGCCCGACCTGAAGAGCGTCTACACCTGGCACGCCACCGTCCCGGAGCACTGGCGGGTGGTGTCCAACATGCCGGTCGAGCGCGAGGTGCCGGCCGGCGAGGGGCTCAAGACCGTCCACTTCGTCCCGTCGGCCCGGATGAGCACCTACATCACCGCGCTCTGCGCCGGCCCGTACCACGAGGTGCGGGACAGCCACGACGGCATCGACCTGGGGGTGTACTGCCGGGCCTCGATGGCGCAGTACCTCGACCCGGACGACCTGTTCCTCGTCACCAAGCAGGGCTTCGACTTCTTCCACCAGCAGTTCGGCGTGCGCTACCCGCTGCCGAAGTACGACCAGCTCTGGGTGCCGGACTTCAACGCCGGCGCGATGGAGAACTTCGGCTGCGTCACGCACGCCGAGGGGCACTACCTCTTCCGCTCCCAGGTCACCGACTTCGAGTACGAGCAGCGGGCCAACACGATCCTGCACGAGCTGGCCCACATGTGGTTCGGCGACCTGGTCACCATGCGCTGGTGGAACGACCTGTGGCTGAACGAGTCGTTCGCCGAGTGGGCCAGCCACTGGTGCAACGCCAACGCCACCCGCTTCTCCGACGCCTGGACGACGTTCCTGTCGGTGCGCAAGAACTGGGGCTACCGGCAGGACCAGCTCTCCTCCACCCACCCGGTCTACTGCGAGATGCCGGACCTGGAGGCGGTCGAGGTCAACTTCGACGGAATCACGTACGCCAAGGGCGCGAGCGTGCTCAAGCAGCTCGTCGCGTACGTCGGCGAGGAGCCGTTCCTGGCCGGGCTGCGGGCGTACTTCGGCAAGCACGCCTGGGGCAACGCCACCTTCGACGACCTGCTGTCGGAGCTTGAGGCGGCCTCCGGCCGGGAGCTGCGCAAGTTCGCCGCGCAGTGGCTGGAGACCGCACAGGTCAACACCCTGCGCGCCGAGGTGACGATCGACGCCGACGGCAGCTACCAGCGGGTGGTGGTACGGCAGGAGTCGCCGGCCGAGTACCCGACGCTGCGCACCCACCGCATCGGCGTGGGCCTGTACGACCTGACCGACGGCCGGCTCGTCCGCCGGGAGCGGATCGAGATCGACGTGACCGGCGAGCTCACCGAGCTGACCGACCTGCACGGCGTGCGGGCGGCGGACGTGCTGCTGCTCAACGACGACGACCTGACGTACGCGAAGCTGCGGCTGGACGAGCGGTCGATGGCCACGGTGGTGCAGCACATCGCCGGCTTCGAGTCGTCGCTGTCGCGCGCCCTGTGCTGGATGGCCGCGTGGGACATGGTCCGCGACGCCGAGCTGTCGGCCCGCGACTACGTGGCGCTGGTGCTGGCCGGGCTGCCCGCGGAGACCGACATCAACGTGGTCACCGCCACCCTGCGCCAGGCGACCACCGCGCTGGCCTACTACGCCGACCCGACCTGGGCGCCGACTGGCTGGGCCGAGCTGCACCGGACGGCGAAGGCCGCGCTGGCCGCTGCCGAGCCGGGCAGCGGGTTCCAGCTCGCCTGGGCCCGCGCCGTCGCCTCGGCGACCCGCTCCGACGAGGGTCTGGCGATGCTGCGGGGCTGGCTGGCCGGCAACGACGTGCCGGCCGGGCTGGCCGTCGACACCGAGCTGCGCTGGACGATCCTCCAGCAGCTGGTGGCCAACGGGGCCGCCGGCACCGAGGAGATCGAGGCCGAGCTGGCCGCCGACCGGACCGCCAGCGGCGAGCGGGAAGCCGCGCACGCGCACGCCCTGGTGCCGACGGAGGAGAACAAGGCCGCCGTCTGGGCCCAGCTCACCGGCCCCGACGCGCTGCCGAACTGGCGCAACCGGGCGCTGTTGCAGGGCTTCGCCCCGTCCGTGCAGGCGGAGCTGGTCGCCCCGTACCGGGAGAAGTACTTCGCCGTGGTGGACCAGGTCTGGGCGCGGCGGGACAGCGAGCCGGCGCAGGAGTTCGTCCAGCTGGCGTACCCGGACCAGCAGGTCTCCGAGGACACCGTCGCGGCCACCGACGCGTGGCTGGCCGCCGCCGACGGGCAGCCGGCGTCGCTGCGCCGGTTGGTCGCCGAGGGCCGCGACGCGGTCGTCCGCGCGCTGAGGGCCCGCGACCGGGATACCCGCAGCGCCTGAGGCGAAGTGTCATCCGGCCCGGGGCCGGCGCGGGCGAACGGCCCCGCCGGCCCCGGCCAGCCGTCCGGCGTGGCGCTCGCCGTCGGGGCGGGGTCGCCGGGCAGCCGGCGGCACGCCCGGTTCACGAAGGTCGGCCCACCCCGAACGCACCGACACCCGGCCCGCAGTCGCGGACCGGGTGTCGTCGTCGTGCGGGCGGGCCCCTCCGGCGCGGCCGTCGTCCCTGCCGCTCGGGCCCTCGCGGCCCCTGGCTGCGTCTCAGCCCTTGCCGGCGTGGCTGGCGAGCTGGTCGAGGCCGTTGATGATGCCGCCGGCCAGGTCGCCGCCGCCGAAGGCCGCCACCATGGAGAGGGCGGCCAGCTTGGCGTACGTGTCGGGGATGCGCTTGCGGGCGTGCCGGCCGGTGACGACCTCCAGCTTGCGCTGGTTGGGCGACACCGCGATCAGGACCGACCGGTCGGGGTCGGCGAGCTGCCGGTGCAGCCGCTGGGCGTGCTCGCGGATCGGCTCGTCGAGGCCGCCGACGTAGACCGAGAAGACGAGCCCGGTCCCCTGGTCGGCCAGGCGGAGCGCCTCGTCGATGCGCAGCAGCTGACGGGTCGAGAACGGCCCGTCGAGCACCTCGGGCGGTGTTTCCGTGCCGGCCTGGATCTCACCAACGGTCACTTGCGCCTCCGGTTCCCCCGGCCGGCGCCTCGATGCCGGCCTTCTCAAGCTTGTGGCTGGTCAGCGCCGGTGCCTGCGCACCCGCGGCCAGCACGGTGCCGGCCGAGTCGGCCAGCTGCTCCGGGCGGCCCAGGAACCAGACCGGAGTGAAGTCGAAGGGCCGGCCCGGCCGGTAACGCTTGGCGGCGGCGCCCTTGCCCGGGCCGCCGGCGAATGCCAGCGCGGCGATCACCAGCACCACGGCCGCCGGGATGCCGACGAAGATCAGCAACGTCTCGGTAACAGACAATCCCAACGCCCCCAGGCGGAAAGAGAGACCAGGACTTCCGGGTCGGTTGGACGATCATGACATCGGCCGCCCGACTCCGCTCGTATTCACGTTAGCGGAGTCGACGGCCCGCCAGATTGCGGGGTGGCGATCCCACCCGCAACTGGCGTGCTCAAGCTGCCCGGCAGCCCCGATCAGGGTGCCGCCGGGAAGCGGGACACCCACCGGCAGGCCCTCGGCGGTGCGGCCGTCCGACGATTCGCCCGTGACGTTCACCACGGCGCAGTACGGCAGCTCAGCCACTCCGCCATCCTGCCCTGTCCGGTGCCCGGCCGCCCGTCGCCGCCCCGACACGGCAGGCGGCGGATTGCGGCAGAGTGCCGGCCGCCCTGACTCGGCCTTATATACCCGACATGCCGAGGAAGCGCAGGGCGTTGGCGGAGAGCAGCTTGTCGCGCTGGGCCGCGGTGAGGAAGTCGGCCGCGCGGACCACCCGCCCGGCCGGGCGCTCCCCCAGCGGGTACGGGTAGTCGCTGCCGACCAGCACCCGGTCCTCGCCCATGGTGTCCACCAACAGCCGCAGCGCCGCCGGTTCGAACACCACCGAGTCCACGCAGAACCGGTCGACGTACGCGCTGGGCGGCGCGGCGGACGCGCCCCGGACCAGGTCGCCCCGGCGGTGCCAGGCGTTGTCGGCGCGGCCCAGCCAGAACGGGAAGCTCCCGCCGCCGTGCGCGAAGCAGAGCCGCAGCGACTCCGGCACCCGGTCGAACACGCCGCCGAGGATCAGCGCCAGTACCGACAGGTGCGTCTCGGCGGGCATCCCGGTCAGCCAGCGGGCCATCCACCGGTCCAGCCGGGGCCCGCCCGGCATGTCCCACGGGTGCACGAACACCGGCGCGCCGACCTCGGCGCAGTGCTGGAGGAAGGTGACCACTCCCTCGTCGTCGAGGTCCCGGTCGCCGACGTGGTTGCCGATCTCCACCCCGACGTGCCCGGCCGCGAGGCAGCGGTCCAGCTCGGCGCAGGCCGCGTCCGGGTCCTGCAACGGCACCTGGCAGAACGGCACCAGCCGGTCGCCGCCGGCGGCGGTGACCTCCAGGGTGAGGTCGTTGAAGATCCGGGCCACCTTCACCGCCTGGTCGGCGGGGCGGTCGTAGCTGAAGAAGACCGGGGTCGGGGACACCACCTGAACGTCGACCCCGTCGGCGGCCATGTCGGCCAGCCGGGTCGGCGCGTCCCAGCACTGCGCGCCGACCGGCCGGAACTCCGTCTCCCCCACCATGATCATGGCGGCCCGCTCGGAGTCGATCCGCAGCCGGGGCCAGCCGGACCCGCCGCACGCCGCGCCGAGGTCCGGCCACCCCTTCGGTACGACGTGCGTGTGCACGTCGACCACCGGGAGCCGCCCGGCGGGCACCCCCATCAGCCCTTGCCCGGGTGCAGCGCGCCGCACTCGCCGCAGGTGCGGGCGGCCTCGTCGGCGTAGAACGTGCCGAACACCGGGGGCAGGTCGGCGGCGATGTCGCGGACCTGCAACTCCACCTCGTGCACCTTGTGCCCGCACTCCGGGCAGTACCACTGGAACTTCTCCAGCGTGCCCTCCTCGCGGACCCGCTCGACCACCATGCCGATCGAGCCGACCTCGGGGCGCTGCGGCGAGTGCGGGGTGTCACGCGGCAGCATCCACATCTGGCCCTCGCGCACGTGCACCGTACGCGGCCCCTGCGGGGTCATCAGGTTGATGTGCATGTTGCCCTTGACCTGGTAGAAGAACTCCTCGTACGGGTCGACGTGGAAGTCGGTGCGCTGGTTCGGCCCGCCCACCACCATCACGATGAAGTCGTCGGAGCCGGGGAACATCTCCCGGTTGCCCACCGGCGGCTTCAGCAGGTGCTGGTTCTCGGCGACCCACCCGGGGAAGCTGAACGGCTCAGCGATCTCACTCACGACTGACCTCCCGACGGAAGAAGCGCCACGGCCTGCATCTCGATGAGCAGGTGCGGGTGCGGAAGCTGGTGCACGGCCACGGTCGTCCGGGTCGGCCCCGTGGCGTCGAAGAACTCCGCCCACACCTCGTTGTAGCCACCGAAGTCGTTCATGTTGACCAGGTACGACGTCACCTGCACGAGATCGGGCAGGTCCGCGCCGACCGACCGCAGCAGGTCCCGGACGTTCCCGATCACGGCCCGGGTCTGCGCCCGGACGTCGAGGTCGGTCGTGCCGAGCTCGTCCACCGACACGCCCGCGAAGGTGTTGTCCGGCAGCCGGGACGACGTACCGGAGACGAAGACGAACCCGCCGGCGACCTTGACGTGCGGAAACGCCCCGCGCGGCACGGCCTTGCCGGCGACCACGCGCGCCTCGCCGCTCACGACCGGCCACCCGGCCGCGCCGCGACCCCCGCCACGGCGGGCGGCGCGCTCACGACGACGCCCGCAGCGAAGCGGTGCCGAGCTTCTCCACGACGGCGCGGACGTGCGCGCCGGGGCGCAGGGGAACGGCGGCGGTGGCGGCCCCGGCGAGGAAGACCCAGCCCGACCGCAGTCGCACCCCGTGCCGCCCGGCGAGGCGGAGCCCCTCGTCCAGGGTCCGGCGGGGGTCGCCGAGGATCGCGGCGGTCGAGCCGACCTGGACGACGCGTCCGTCGATCTCCAGGAGCACGCCGAGGTTGTCCAGCCCGTCCGGCACCGGTGACCAGGCTCCGATGGCGAACGCGGCGGCGGAGGCATTGTCGGCGATGACGTCGGGCAGGCTGAAGGTGAAGTTGGCGTACCGGGAGTCGATCAGCTCGATCGCCGGGGCGACCGCGCGCACCGCGTCGGTGAACGCCCCGACCGGCTCGCCCGGCTCGGGCAACCGGTCCAGCAGGAACGCCACCTCCGGCTCGACCCGGGGGTGGATGAACGTGGCCGGGTCTACCGTGCCGCCGTCGGGGACCCGCATCGCATCGGTGAGCCGCCCCCAGATCACCTCGTCCACGCCGACCTGGGCCATCTTCGCCCGGCTGGTCAGCCCCATCTTCAGCCCGACGAGGCGCTCGCCCCGGTCCAGCCTGCGCTGCACCAGCGCGGTCTGCACCGCGTACGCGCCGTCGCCGTCCAGGCCGGTCTCGGCGGCGAGCTGCGGGATCGCGGTGGCCGTGTCGGCCGCCGCCCCCAGCCTGCCGGCGACGCCCGCGGTGTCCACCCCGATCACGCGACCTCCTCCTGCCCACGCCGACCCGCGAGGTCCAACGCCACATCCACGATCATGTCCTCCTGACCACCGACCATCCGCCGCCGCCCCAGCTCCACCAGGATCGACCGCACGTCCACCCCGTACTTCGCCGAGGCGCGCTCGGCGTGCCGCAGGAAGCTGGAGTACACCCCGGCGTAGCCGAGGGACAGCGTCTCCCGGTCCACCCGCACCGGCCGGTCCTGCATCGGCCGGACCAGGTCGTCGGCGGCGTCCATCAGGGCGAACACGTCACAGCCGTGCTTCCAACCGTGCAGCTCGGCGACCGCGACGAACACCTCCAACGGGGCGTTGCCGGCCCCCGCGCCCATCCCCGCCAGCGACGCGTCCACCCGCACCGTGCGCCCGTGCGGGGCGTCCGGCCCGGCCGGAACGCCGCCGGCGACCCGGCCGTGCTCGACGGCGACCACGCTGTTGGCCACCCCGAGCGACAGGTTGTGATGCGCGTGGATGCCGATCTGCGTCTGCGGCGACAGCACCTGCCGGTACGCGTCGACCCGCTGCGCCACGTCCGACATCAACAACCGGCCACCCGAGTCGGTGACGTAGACGCAGTGCGCCCCGTACGACTCCATCAGCGCGGCCTGCGCGGCCAACCCGGCCGGGTCGGTCATGTGCGACATCATCAGGAAGCCGGACACGTCCATGTCGTTCTCCCGCGCCCAGGAGATGTGCTGGGCGGAGATGTCCGCCTCGGTGCAGTGGGTGGCGATCCGGACGCTGGTCACCCCGAGCGCCTTCGCCGCCCGCAGGTCGGCGATGGTGCCGATCCCCGGCAGCAGCAGGGTGGTCAGCCGCGCGGTGGTCAGCACCTCGGCCGCGGCGGAGATCCAGTCGGCGTCGCCGGCCGCGCCGTGGCCGTAGTTGACGCTGGACCCGGCCAACCCGTCGCCGTGCGCCACCTCGATCGCCGCCACCCCGGCCGCGTCCAGCGCCGCCGCGATCTCGCGCACCTGGTCGACGGTGTACCGGTGGGCGACGGCGTGCATCCCGTCGCGCAACGTCACGTCCTGCACGTACAGGTCGGTCATGCGGTCACCGCCTTCCGGAGTGCGATCAGCCGCTCGGCGGTGCGCAGCGCGGCCGAGGTCATGATGTCCAGGTTCCCGGCGTACGCGGGCAGGTGGTGCCCGGCCCCGGACACCTCCAGGAACACCGACACCTGCAATCCGGTGAGGTGCCGACCGAGAGCCGGCACGTACGTGTCGACCGGGTCGAACTGCACGTCCTGCTTGAGCCGGTACCCGGGGACGTACTCCTGCACGGTCGCCACCATCTCGGCCACCGATCCGGCGATCGCGGCCCGGTCGGCGTCGGCGTCGGGGCACAGGCAGTAGACGGTGTCCCGCATCATCAGCGGCGGATCTGCCGGATTCAGCACGATGATCGCCTTACCGCGCCCCGCGCCGCCGACCACCTCGATCGCCCGCGCGGTCGTCTCGGTGAACTCGTCGATGTTCGCCCGGGTCCCCGGCCCCGCCGACTTCGAGGCGATCGAGGCGACGATCTCCCCGTACGCCACCGGCGTGACCCGGCCGACGGCGGCCACGATCGGCACGGTCGCCTGCCCACCGCAGGTCACCATGTTCACGTTCGGTTCGTGCAGGTGCTCGTCCAGGTTGACCGGCGGCACCACGTACGGGCCGATCGCCGCCGGGGTCAGGTCGACCACGGTCCGGCCGAGAGCGCGGAGCACCTCGTCGTGCCGCCGGTGCGCGCCGGCCGACGTCGCGTCGAAGACCAACTCCACGTCCGCGAACTCGGGCAGCGCGACGAGCCCGTCGACGCCCTCGGCCGTGGTTGCCACGCCGAGTCGGCGGGCCCGCGCCAGCCCGTCGGAGTCCGGGTCGATGCCGGCCATCGCCACCATCCGCAGGCTCCCCGGTGAGGGCGAGGAACGCGACCCGTCAGGGCCACCGCTGCGCCGCAGCACCTTGATCATCAGGTCGGTGCCGATGTTGCCCGACCCGAGCACCGCCACGCCGGTACTCATGAGGGTTCCCTCCCGAAACTGGTACGAACCGAGCCGAGCCCGGAGATCCGCGCCTCGTAGGCCGCGCCGGGCGTCGCCGGCACCACCGGGCCGAGCGACCCGGAGAGCACCAGGTCCCCCGCCCGCAGCGGGTCACCGGCGCGAACGAGCGTGCCGACGAGCCACTCCAAAGCGTTCAGCGGGTTGCCCATGCAGGCCGCCCCGGCGCCGACCGAGACCGGCTCCCCGGCGTGTTCGAGGACCATCCCGCACAGCCGCAGGTCCACGTCCGCCAGCCGGCGGGGCGTGGTGCCGAGCACGAACAGGCCGCTGGAGGCGTTGTCGGCGACGGTGTCCACGATGGAGATGTCCCAGCCGGCGATCCGGGAGTCGACGATCTCGATCGCCGGCAGCACGTGGTCGACCGCGCGGATCAGGTCGACGGCGGTGACCCGCTCGTCGGTCAGGTCCCGGCCGAGCACGAAGGCGACCTCGGCCTCCACCTTCGGCTGGAGCAGCCGGCCGAACGGCACCTCGTCGCCGTCCCCGACCGCCATGGCGTCGGTCAGCAGCCCGAAGTCCGGCTGGTGCACGTCGAGGCTCTCCCGGGCCGCCCGGGAGGTCAGCCCGATCTTCGCGCCCACCCGGCGCTCGCCCCGGCCCTGCCAGGCCCGCGTCTGGAGCTGCTGCACCCGGTACGCGGACTCGATGTCCCCCTCCGGCAGCAGCCGGCCCCGCAGTGGTGGGCAGGGCTTCCCGCTGCTGCGGGCCTCGGCCAGCTCACGGTTGGCCGCCTCGATGTCGACACTCATGTCCGCTCCTCGGTGCGCTCGCTCACGACGCCGTGCATTCTGCCCGCCGCGCCGCTCACGAGAGGTCCACGCAGACGTTGGTCAGTTCGGAGTAGAAGCCCAGGGAGTGCACGCCGCCCTCCCGGCCGATGCCGGACGCCTTCACCCCGCCGAACGGGGTGCGCAGGTCCCGCAGGAACCACGTGTTGACCCAGACGATCCCGGCGTCCAGCCGTGCCCCCGACCGGTGCGCCCGGCCCACGTCGCGGGTCCACACCGTCGCGGCGAGCCCGTACTCGGTGCCGTTGGCCAGCGCGTACGCCTCCTCCTCGACGTCGAACGGGGCGACGTGCACCACCGGGCCGAAGATCTCCTCCCGGTTGGTCCGGGCGTCCGGGCCGAGCCCGGTGAGCACGGTGGGCCGCACGTACGCGCCACCGTCGCGGGCGTCACCGAACGTGGGCCGGCCGCCCCCGGCACGCACCTGCGCGCCCTCGACGCGGGCCAGGTCGTGGTAGCCGAGCACCTTCCTGCGGTGCTGCTGCGAGATCAACGGCATGTTCACCGTCGCCTCGTCCGCCGGCCACCCGTACGCCAGCGCGTCGGCGGCCTTCGCCAGCCGCTCGACGAACTCGTCGAAGACCGGCCGCTGCACGTAGATCCGCTCCGTGCACAGGCACACCTGGCCGCCGTTGGTGAAACTCGACCGCACCGAGCCCGCGACCGCCGCGTCCAGGTCGGCGTCGGCGAAGACCAGGCCCGCGTTCTTCCCACCCAGCTCGAACGAGACCGCCTTCACCCCGTCCGCCGCCGCCCGCATGATCGCCCCGCCGGTCGACGACTCGCCGGTGAACGTGATCGCGTCCACCCCCGGATGCCGGGTCAGGAACTCCCCCGCCGAGTCCGGGCCGAACCCGTGCACCAGGTTGAACACCCCGTCCGGCACCCCGGCGGCGGCCATCACCTCGGCCAGCACCGTCGCCGACGCCGGCGTCTCCTCGCTCGGCTTCACCACCACCGCGTTGCCGCACGCCAGCGCCGGCGCGACCTTCCACGTCAGCAGCAGCAACGGCAGGTTCCACGGCACCACCACCGCGACCACACCCACCGGCTTGCGGACGGCGTAGTTCAACGCCCGCCCGCCGGACGGGGTGACCGTGGTGAACGACTCCGTCGGCGCGGTCGCCACGATCTCCGCGAACGCCCGGAAGTTCGCCGCCCCGCGCGGGACGTCCAGGGTCCGGGCCTGCGAGACGGACTTGCCCGTGTCGGCCACCTCGGCGGTGACCAGGTCGTCGAAGCGGCGCTCCAACTCGTCGGCGACCCGGCGCAGCACCTCGGCGCGCTCCCGCTCACCCATCCGGCCCCACGGCCCGCGCAGCGCCGCCCGGGCGGCGGCGACCGCGTCGTCCACCGTCGAACGGCCCGCCTCCACTACCTCGAACACCGGCTCCCCGGTCACCGGACTGCGCTTGGTGAACCGTCGCCCGGCGTCGACGAACTCGCCGCCGACGAAGTGGCGCAGCAGCCCCGGCTCCCGGTTCGGCCGCCCGGCCATCAGGCCGGGATCCCAGTTCACGCTCATCGCCGCCGCCCCCGGGCCAGTGCCGCGCCGACCGCGCCGACCAGCAGCGTCGCCGCCGTGGCGGCCACCGCCCCGAGCACCGCCTGCTGGCGGCGGACCCGCCGCCGCACCTGCGCGTACGGGGTGGTGGAGAAGGAGACCAGCTCGTACTGCGAGACGTACCGGCCGGGCAGGGCGCGCTCCAGCGCGTGGTCCAGCTCGCGCCGGGCCTGGAACACCGGGGAGGCCACCTTGTCGCGCATCTCCACGAAGTTGGTCAGCGCCATCCGGGCGATCGCCTCCGCGTCGTCCTGCCGCCGCGCCTGGAACAGCGGCAGCGCCTCCGCCCAGTCGTCGTCGCACTCGTCGAGACAGCGGTCGAGCGCGACCACGTCCTCGAAGGCGCAGTTCGCGCCCTGGCCGTAGAACGGGACGATGGCGTGCGCGGCGTCGCCGATCAGGCCGACCCTCCCGTTCGCCTGCCACGGGGCGCAGCGGACCGTGCCGAGCACCCCGACCGGGTTGTGCTGGTAGTCGTCGACCAGGTTGGGCGCGAGCGGGACCAGGTCCGGGTAGTGGGTGGCGAAGTGCCGTTCGATCGCCGCCGGGCTGCTCAGCGAGGCGAAACTCGCGGTGCCGTGGGTGGGCCAGAACAGCGTGCAGGTGAAGGAGCGGTCCGGGTTGGGCAGGGCGATCATCATCGAGGTGCCGCGCGGCCAGATGTGCAGCGCCGCCGGGTCGAGGGCGAACTCGCCGCCGACCGCCGGGATGGTCAGCTCCTTGTATCCGTAGTCGAGGAAGTCGAGGCTCTCGCTCAGCACCCCGTACGCGAGGAGCTGCCCGCGCACCGCGGAGCCGGCCCCGTCCGCGCCGAGGACGACCGGCGCGGCGGCCGTGACCTTGCCCTGCGACGTCTCGAAGGTCATCTCCCCGGTGACCGGGTCGAGCCCGACGAGCCGGTGGTCGAACGCCACCCGCACCCCGGGCAGCGCGGTGGCGGCGGTGAGCAGGGCGTTGTTCAGCGCGCCCCGGCTGATCGAGTTGATCGCCAGGTCCCCGGCGGCGCTGTACGACTGGAACTGCGGCTCGCCCGCGACCGGGTGGATCATCCGGCCGCGCATCGGCAGCGCGTCCGCCATGACCTGGCCGTCCAGGCCGATCCGGCGCAACGCGTCGAGCCCGCGCTCGGACAGCGCCAGGTTGATCGAGCGGCCCCGCTCGGCCCTCCCGGCGCGCGGGTCTCCCCGCCGCTCGTAGAGCGCCACCCGGTACCCGCGCCGGGCCAGGAAGCAGGCCAGCAGGCAGCCGGCGAGCCCGGCCCCGACGACGGCGATCTCGTCCCGTTCCGCGTTCATGAGGGCATCTCCACCGTCGCGGCCAGCGCGTCGGCGACCCGCCAGCAGTCGTGGTACGTCGAGTACAGCGGCACCGGGGCGAACCGGACGACGTCCGGCTCCCGGGCGTCGGCGATCACGCCGTGCTCGTGCCGCAGCCGCTTGGTCAGCTCACCCGCGCTGCCCCCGCCGATGCGCACCGAGAGCTGGCAGCCCCGGCGCTCCGGATCGCGCGGGGTGACCACCCGCAGCGGCCGGCCGGCCGTGACCTCGTCGAGCAGCCGCTCCAGGTATCCGGTGAGCCGCACGCTGCGCTCCCGCAACGCCGGCATGCCGACCGAGTCGAACAGCTCCAGCGAGGTCCGCACCGGGCCCATCGCGAAGATCGGCGGGTTGGAGACCTGCCACGCCTCCGCGGTGGCCGGCGGCCGGGACACCGGGGTCATCTCGAACCGGGTGGCCGCCTCGGTGCTCCACCAGCCCTCGAAGCGGATCAGGTCGGCCCGGCCGAGGTGACGCTCGTGGACGAAGACGCCGGCCAGCGCGCCCGGACCCGAGTTCAGGTACTTGTAGGAGCACCAGGCGGCGAAGTCGACGTCCCAGTCGTGCAGCGCCAGCGGCACGTTCCCGGCCGCGTGCGCCAGGTCCCAGCCGACCACCGCCCCGGCGGCCCGGCCGGCGGCGGTGATCGCGGGGATGTCCATCAGCTCGCCGGTGAGGTAGTTGACCCCGCCGAGCAGCACCAGCGCGACCGTGTCGCCCTCCGCGGCCAGGAAGTCCAGCACGTCTGCGGTGCGCAGGGTGTCCTCGCCGTCGCGCGGGCGCAGCCGGACCACGGTGGCGTCGGGGTCGAGGCCGTGAAGGCGGGCCTGACTGCGCACCGCGTAGCTGTCCGAGGGGAAGGCGCTGTCCTCGATGACGATCCGGGTGCGCTGCCCCGCCGGTCGGTAGAAGCCGACCATCAGCAGGTGCAGGTTGACCGTGAGGGAGTTCATCACCACGGCCTCCGCGGGCCGGGCGCCGACCAGTCGCGCGACCGGCCCGGTCAACAGCTCGTGGTACGGCAGCCAGGGCCGGTCCGCCTCCAGGTGCCCCTCGACGCCGAGCCGGCCCCACGCGTCCAGGTCGGCAAGCAGTTCGTCCCGGGTGGCCCGGGGTTGCAGGCCGAGGGAGTTGCCGGCCAGGTACGCGGCCTGCGGGTAGCGCCCGCCGTCGGCCGGCGGCACGTGGAACAGGTGCCGGTGCCCGGGATCTGCCTGGTCGAGGCGGTGCGCCTCCTGCTCCGAGGGGCGCATCGCGTCCCGCTCCGGGGTGTCCATGTCGTGCTCCTCGCTCACATTGCCGTCCGGGCCGACCACAGCTCCGGGAAGACCACCCGGGCCATGCTGCGCTGCAACCAGGCGAGGCCGGCCGAGCCGCCGCTGCCGACCTTCGCGCCCATGGTCCGCTGCACCGCCTTGACATGGTTCCACCGCCAGTCGCCGAACTGCTCGGCCACCTCGGCCAGCGCCTCGCCGAGCAGCCGCAGGTGGTTGTCCGGGCCGCTGTCGGCGTACACGGCCACCCAGGCGGCCTCCAGTGCCGGGTGCGGCCGGTGCTCCTCGGCGACGTCCCGCTCCAGCACCTCGGCGGGCACGTCGGAGCCCCGCCGGGCCAGCAGGGCCACCACGTCGTCCCAGAGGCTCGGGGCGGCCAACACGGCGCACAGTTCGTCGTACACCTCGGTCTGCCGACGGAACGGCCGGATCAGGGCCGGATCGCGCAGGCCGAGCAGGAACTCCAGGTGCCGGTACATCGCCGACTGGAAGCCGGAGCCCTCGCCGAGCAGGTTGCGGAACCGGTTGAAGTCCGCCGGCGTCATCCAGCGCAGCCCCTTCCAGGCCGCGTTGAGCCCCTCCAGGTGCATGGCCGCGCGGCGCAGCGGGACCAGCGCGTCCCAGACCCGGTCGGCGCGCAGGCAGCTCTGCGCCTCGCGCAGCTCGTGGCAGGTCAGCCCGAAGTACAGCTCCATGATCTGGCTGACCATCAGGAAGGACATCTCGCCCGGGTCGTCGCTGAGCGGCTGCTGCAACCGGTGCAGGGTGCTGGCGTGCACGTACGCGTCGTAGGGCACCCGCTCGGCGAACTCCAGCGTGGGTTCGCCGCCGTTGCGGGCAGCCCGGGCCGCCCGCTGCTGCGGGGTCGCCGGACGGACCGCCGCGGCCAGCGCGGGGGCCCGCAGGTCCGTCTGCTTCACCTGTCGTCTCCATCCAGTCGGCCGGGTAGCGTCATGGTGCCCTGGTGGAAGGGCCGAACGGAATGCCGATTCGACGGCACTGCCAGCCTCGGACCTGCCGCGACAAAGGCGAACATCCCTTCGGGGTTTCGGGAAGGAAGGTCAGGCGTGGACCACATGGACTGGGCGCTGCTGCGCGAGCTCCAGGCCGACGCCCGGTTGTCGTTCAGCGAGCTGTCCCGGCGGGTGCACCTGTCACCGCCGGCGGTGGCCGAACGGGTCCGCCGGTTGGAGGAGTCGGGGGTGATCACCGGCTACCGCGCCCACGTCGACCTGGCCCGGGCCGGCCGCTCGGTGGTCGCCCTGATCCGGATGTCCTGCTACGGGTCCCGGTGCATCCTGCACGACCCGGAGGTGCCGCACTGGCCGGAGATCCTGGAGATCCACCGGATCACCGGCGACGCGTGCAGCATGCTCAAGGTCGCGACCGGGTCGATCGGCGAGTTCGAGCGGGTGATCGACCGGCTCGCCCCGTACGGCCAGCCGTCGAGCACCATGGTCCTGTCCACTCCCCTCGACTGGCACCCCGTCACCCCGCTGGACGGCGGGTCGCCCGCCTAGCGGTAGCGCCCCACGCACCGGAGAGCCCCTGTCGGTGCCCCCGACCCGCCGCGCCGCCGGTCGGCGGGTTTGCCCCGAGGCCAGGGGGAATGCAGGGCGGACTACCCGGGGGAGGATTCCGGTGCCCGGCACCGGGAGGGGGGAATCATGCGGGGGCTCACCGCGTCACATCGCGTCCTGTCGGCCGTGTTGACCGTGTTCGGCCTGGTCGGGGCGTTCGTCCTGGCCACGGTCGCGCCGGCCCGGGCCGGGGAGAACACCTTCGTCGAGGTCACGCCGAACAGCGCGCAGGCCGGCACCCGGGTCAACATCCGGGCAAGCTGCGACAACGACAACAACCGGCAGGCGGACGTGCGGTCCGACGCGTTCGGGCGGGTCGTGCTCCGGCCCGACAACGGCTTCCTGACCGGGGCGGTCACCATCCCGGAGAACAAGCAGCCCGGCGAGTACTCCGTCGAGCTGCACTGCAAGAACGACGGCACCGCGACCACCACGCTCACCGTGCTGAACATGGCCCAGCCCAGCAAGGGGCCCAACACCGGGGGCGGCGGCACGGCCGGCGACGACCGGGGCACCGGCCCGCTGCTGCTCGTGGGCGGCCTCGCGGCGGCGGCCGTGGCGGCCGGGTTCGGGGCGTTCGGCGCGCGCCGGCGTACCGGGACGCGAACCTGACGAGGTCCGCCATGGCCCGCCGACGTACGCGTGTCGACCCGGCGCGGGACCCGCGCCGCGGCACCGGCCGGTTCCGGGCGGCGGCCCGGCTGGTGGCCCGGGGGTGCGGCCGGTTCGTCCGGGTCACCGGGCAGGCATTCTCGGCCAGCGTCGCCACGGTCGACCCGGCCGCCCGCCCGGTGGCCGTCGCCCCGGGCCGGGGCGGGCCGGGCGCGGACCGGTGGCGGCTGGCCCGCCGGGGCCCCGGCGCCCCGGCGCTGGTCATCGCCGCCCTGATGGTGCTGATCGTGGCCATGCTCGGCGTCGAGCGGGTGACCGGGCACAGCGTGCTGCCGGACCGGTTCATCGCCGGGCTGCGGCCCCCGCCGAAGAAGTTCCCGGTGCTGCCGGCCAGCCGGCCGGTCGCCATCAGCAGCGACCCGATCGACCTGGACGCCCCGGTGCACGACGTCGGCATCGCCGCGGACGGCAGCATCGGGGTGCCCGACGCCGCCCGCGCCCAGGAGGCCGCCTGGTACGACCAGGGGCCGACCCCCGGCCAGTACGGGCCGGCGGTGATCGTCGGCCACGTCGACACCCGGACCGGACCGGCGGTCTTCCACGGGCTGAAGGAGCTGCGCTCCGGCGACCGGGTCGAGATCCGCCGGGAGGACCGCTCGGTGGCGGTGTTCGAGGTCGACTCGGTGCACCGCTACGACAAGGACCAGCTGCCGGTGAGCGAGGTCTACGGCGACTTCACCCGGCCGAGGCTGCGCCTGATCACCTGCGGCGGCCGGTGGGTCGGCGGGGAGACCGGGTACGCCGACAACGTGGTGGTCTACGCGTCCCTGGTGAAGGCCCGCCACGAGTGAGGCCCCGGCCCGTCCCGGTCCCGGCGCCGCTCAGGCCGCCGCCTCGGTCTCGGGCTCGCGCAGGTCGAGCCAGTCGGCCCAGCGCGGGTCTGGGGTGCGGTGCCCGAGCACCCGCCAGGCCGTCCCCATCGGGACGACGGGCGGCGAGTGCAGCCGCCAGCCGAGCTCCGCCGGGGTCTTGTCGCCCTTGGTGTGGTTGCACCGGGCGCACGCGGCCACCACGTTCTCCCAGGCGTGCCGGCCGCCCCGACTGCGCGGGAACACGTGGTCGATGGTCTCCGCCGGGCCCCGGCAGTACCCGCACCGCCAGCCGTCCCGGGCGAAGATCGCCCGTCGGGAGAGCCCGACGTGGGTGCGGTAGGGCACCCGGACGAACCGGGTGAGCCGGACCACCGAGGGCACCGGGAGCGCGTTGCGGGCGCTGTGCAGCACACCCTCACCGTCGGCCACGCAGACGGCCTTGGCGGAGAGGACGAGGATCGCGGCGCGACGCACCGACACGACACACAGCGGCTCGTAGGTGGCGTTGAGAACCAGCGCGCCGGAGCCCACCGTGGGTCGTATGTCAGGCATCGAACTCACCCTCTCGGTCCAGCCGCTCCCACCGCTGGCTGCGCCGGGCACGCCCGCGCACGACGGAACCACGCCCGACGCCGGCAGGACCACCGACGTCCGCTGCGCCAATCGTCCCTGATAAGACCCAGGATTGCACGTACTAATCCGGGGTCCCTCGTGAAGCTCTTTCGGGCCGTGCAAGGATGACCGGTTCGCCACGGTCGCCGGTGACGGCGGACCGGATGGGTGGGTCCGCCCGCCGGTGCCCGACGGCCGTGGGGTACGAAGACAGGGTGAGTGCCGCCAGTCTGATGATCGCCGCCCTGTCCGTGGTTGCCCCGAGTCCCGCCCCGGGAACCACCCCGAGCGCCGACTGCCAGGGCAGCACCTCCTGCGAGTGGGTGTACGAGACGACCGGGTCGTCGTGGTTCGCCGAGGGCAGCTACTGGATCCTGCTGAAGCCGCTGCGGGTGCTGGTGATCCTCGTGCTGGCGTTCATCGCCCGCTGGGCGCTGCACCGGATGATCAAGCGGCTGGTCCGCACCACCGCCGACGGGGTGCCGACCATGCTGCGCCCGCTGCGGGAGCGGGTGCCGACCGCCGCGGTCGAGCCCGGCGAGTTCGTCCCCGAGCGCCGCCGGCAGCGGGCGGAGGCCATCGGCTCGGTGCTGCGCAGCATGGTCACCGCGTTCGTCTTCGGCATAGCGCTGCTGATGATCCTGCGCGAGTTCAGCTTCGACCTGGCGCCGCTGCTGGCCAGCGCGGGCATCGCCGGCGTGGCGCTCGGCTTCGGCGCGCAGAGCCTGGTCAAGGACCTGATCGCCGGCCTGTTCATGCTGGTGGAGGACCAGTACGGCGTCGGCGACACGGTCGACCTCGGCGAGGCCACCGGCGTGGTGGAGTCGGTGGGGCTACGGGTCACCACGGTCCGGGACGGCCGGGGCGTGCTCTGGTACATCCGCAACGGCGAGATCATCCGGGTGGGCAACAAGAGCCAGGGCTGGGCGCTGGTCGTGGTCGACCTGCCGATCGGGTTCGCCGGCACCGAGGAGGCGACGGCGGTGCTGCGGACCGCCGCGGCATCGGTGGCGATGGACCCCGATCTGGCCCCGGAGATCGTGGAGGCCCCCGAAGTGCTGGGCGTCGAGCAGATGACGATGGACGGCGCGGTGATCCGTACCGTCGTCAAGACCACCGCCGACGGGCAGTTCGCGGTCGGCCGGGAGCTGCGCCGGCGGCTCGCCGAGGCGCTGGAGAACTCCGGCATCACGGCGAAGATCGCCGCCGCCCGTCTCTACCCGGGTTTCCCGCTGCGCACCGTCGAGGGCGGGGCAACCGGCCAGAGCGGGCCCACCTGAACCGCGAAGAACGTCGATGACCTGCGACTTTGCCTGACCATGGACCCGAGGGGTCGCGGACCGCGCGGCCCCTCGGGTATCGTCCGTTCGTTCAGTCGGAGATGCGACGATCAAACCGTTCACCCTAGTCAGCTCTCAGACGATCGGGCAGAATCCGGTACGCACGCCATCTGCCGGAGCGTGATCACGTATCGCTGAGCCGTAGATCTGACGACGGTTTCCCGGGCAGGCCATCACGAGTGGCCACCGTGGGGACGATGGAGGCCACGGTGTCCGACGAGCGACCCTCCCAGGAAGGGCCAGCTACCTTCCGCGAGGTGTTCGCCCAACGGGAGTACAGGGCGGTCTTCGCCGCGAGCGCGCTCTCCTGGATCGGCGACTTCATCGCGAAGGCCGCGGTCACCGTGCTGGTCTACCGCGAGACAGAGTCCGTGGCCTACTCGGCCGCCGCGTTCGCGGTCAGCTTCCTGCCCTGGCTGATCGGCGGCCCGCTGCTGGCCACGCTGGCGGAGCGGCACCGCTACCGGTCGGTGATGGTGGCCTGCGACCTGATCCGGATGGCCCTGATGGTGCTGGTCGCCATCCCGTGGAATCCGCCGTGGCTGATCCTCTGCCTGCTCTTCGCGACCACCCTGGCCAACCCGCCGAGCCAGGCCGCCCGGTCCGCGCTGATGCCCCTCATCCTGACCGGCGACCGGCTGGTGGTCGGGCTCTCACTGAACAGCAGCACCGGGCAGGCCGCCCAGGTGATCGGCTATCTGATCGGCGCGGCCATCGCCGCGGTCAACCCGACCGCCGCCCTGCTGATCAACGCGGGCACCTTCGCCCTCTCGGCGGCCCTGGTCCGCTTCGGCGTCCAGGACCGGCCACCGGCGATGAGCGCGGCGCACCGAAGCCACCTGCTGCGGGAGACGGCCGAGGGCTTCCGGATCGTCTTCGGCACCCCGGTGCTGCGGGCGGTCGCCCTGCTGGTGTTCAGCTCCATGCTCTTCTCGATCGTGCCCGAGGGGCTGGCCGCCGCCTGGGCCCGGGAGGGCGCCGGCGGCGGCCTGGACACCGGCGCGTCCCAGGCCGCCATCATGGCCGCCAACCCGATCGGCTTCATCCTGGGCGGGCTGCTGGTCGGCCGGGCGGTCGCCCCGGCCCGCCGGCTGCTCCTGATCCGGCCGCTGGCGGTGCTCGCGCCGCTGGCCCTGGTGCCGGCGCTGCTCGACCCGCCGCCGCTGGTGGTGGCCCTGCTCGCCGCCCTCTGCGGCTTCGCGGTCGCCGGGCTGCTCCCGGTCGCCAACGGGCTGTTCGTCCGGGCGCTGCCGAACGGCTACCGGGCCCGCGCGTTCGGGGTGATGGCCACCGGGGTTCAGGTGATCCAGGGCGCCGCCGTGCTGATCACCGGCCTGCTCGCCGAGCGGTTCTCGATCCCGCTGGTGGTGGGCGTGTGGAGCGCCGCCGGGGTCCTGCTGATGCTGCTCACCGCCGCGCGCTGGCCCAGCCGGGGCACGATCGACGCGGCGGTGGAGGCCGCTGGGAACGAGGCCGGGCCACGCCGGACCCGGCCGGCGGGCAAGGGCGACGGCAAGGGCGACGGGCAGCTCGACAACCTGCCGGGCGGGCACAGCCGACGCAGCCACCCGGTGGGCTGACCCCCCCCGGGTGTGACGAGGACGGCAGCGGCCCCGGCCGGTACGCCCCCGCCGGCCGCGGACGCACCTGGCAGGATGGAACGGTGAATCCCGCAGGTGAGTCCGAGCGTGCCGTGACCCTCTTCGAGGCGGTCGGCGGCGAACCCACCTTCCGCAAGCTGGTGGACGAGTTCTACGTCGGCGTCGCCACCGATCCACTGCTGCGGCCGATGTACCCGGAGGAGGACCTCGGCCCCGCGGCGGACCGGCTGACGCTGTTCCTGATCCAGTACTGGGGCGGCCCCAACACGTACTCCGCCCAGCGGGGGCATCCCCGGCTACGGATGCGGCACGCCCCGTACCGGATCGGCGCGGCCGAGCGGGACGCCTGGCTGCACCACATGCGCCGGGCCGTCGACCGGCTGGACCTGCCGCCGGAGATCGCCACCGCGCTGTGGGACTACCTGGAACGGGCCGCCTACTTCATGGTGAACGCGATGGACGACCCGGCCGCCGGCCCGGCCTGACCGGCGGGTCAGAGCAGCGCGCCCTCGTCGTGCAGCCAGTCCACGAAGGTGGTGGCCACCGCCGCGCCACAGTCGAGCATCTCGACCAGGAGCGCGTCGTGCGCCCCCGAGCCGAGGGGCACCTGGAGCTCCGCGTAGATCGGCAGTTGACCCCGCTCGGTGGGGTCGCCGATGTAGGCCTTGCAGAACCGACGGGTGTGGTTCCACTCGTTGACCACCCGGTAGGCCCGGTCGACCCAGTCGGGCGGGACCGTCGCGTGTGGACGGGCCCGCATCACCAGGATCTCGTCCTCCGGGCCCTCCAGGGTGACCAGCACCGCGTGCCGCTCCCACATGGCCAGCAGGTTGCCGTCGCCGTCGGCCAGGTAGCGCACGTCCAGCAGGTCGAGCGCGTCGCAGACCCGGCGGAGGGTGACCGGCCCGATGGTCGCCGACATGTCCGTGATCACGGCACGGTCGGCGGCCGGGCAGTCGTCGCCCGGTTGACGTTGGGCCGGTGGTCCGACCCGGACGGTGCTGTCCACTGTGATCCCGCTTCGAGTTTCCGGTTCGCCGTCACCGGCGGGACCGGGGCGCCATGACCACCACGGCATCGCTCGCGCACCTCACTCCCCAGCGGATCCACTCGCCTACGGTGCGTTGGATCCGAGGATGGACGGTACCCGGACAGCCGGGTTGAAGCATCCCCCCAACGACAGCACCGATCCAGAAGAATGAACAGGGGTCATACTTTCGGCTGAGCCCCGAGCGGCATGACGGCAAGATCAGCAACCTTCTGCGACCACACGGCTCCGTATGGTCCCACCAGGCTGACCCATCGCCCAGCCACTCGCACCTGAACGTCGCCACGGGCGCTCCCGGCAGCGAAAGGTAGGGGGGTCCCCACCGGGGTACCGGCACCGTCGCCGGGGCGGCCCAGGAAGCCCATCCGGAGCAGTCCCTGGACCAGCCGCTGGGCGATCTCGACCGGCGGGCCGGGCGGGTCGTCCGGGGTGACCACCACGGCGACGTGGTCCAGCAGGGCGTCCCGCAGCACCCGCTGCCCCACCGCCCGGCCGTTCAGGCCGTGGGCCGCGGCCTCGCGCAGCGTCCCCGCCGCCGCCTCGGCGATCCGCCACAGCTCCCCGGCCGGCAGCACCTCCACGGGGCGGCTCGTCGAGGGGGGCAACGGCCAGCGCCACTGCGCGTCCCGCCGGGGCGGCAGGGCGTCCCCGCCGGCCGTCAGCGCGGCCAGCAGTTCCCGGGCGGCGACCGTGGCGTCGCCGCAACCGGCCCCGGCCACCGTCCGGACG
Source organism: Micromonospora sp. NPDC002296 (assembly GCF_040296145.1). Lineage (NCBI taxonomy): Bacteria > Bacillati > Actinomycetota > Actinomycetes > Micromonosporales > Micromonosporaceae > Micromonospora > Micromonospora sp. NPDC002296. Next base: position 77,080 of record NZ_JBEOWQ010000018.1, on the reverse strand, counting down.
GCCAGCACACCCCACGGCAGCCGGGCCCAGAGGACCGTACGGCCGACCGGCGCCGTCCCGGCCGCCGAGGCAAGGGGCGGAGCGGGGGACGGGGTGGAGGACGGCGCCGCCGACACGCCGGGCGGGGTCGACGGGACGGATTCCGGCGGGTCCGCCGGGCCGGCCGGACGCAGCCGGACCAGCGCCGCCGGGTCGAGCCGGACCAGCCGGGCCAGGAACGCGCCCGCGTCGGCCACCCCGACCAGCCCGTGCCCGCCGCCGGCCAGGTCGGACCCCTGCCGGCGGGCCGGGGCGCCGCTCACGCCCGGGCCCCCGCCGCGCCGACGCCCGGGGCGTACGCGAGCAGGAAGGCCCGCTCCTCCTCGGTGATCCGCCGGGGCCGCTTGGCGACCAGGTCGAACGGGACCAGCACCGAGCGGGCGGTGCTGGCCAGCACGTCACCGTCGTACAACTCGTAGCCGACGGTGAACCGGGAGGCCCGGATCTCCTCGATCCACAGCTCGATCCGCACGGTGGGGGCGGCCTCCGCGGTGGCCCGGCCCAGCGCGTAGTCGACCGGGCGCAGGTAGTCGACCTCGTGCCGGCGGATCACCACCCCCTCGGCGAACGAGCCCACCCCCCACGCCCGGCCACCGGCGAACATCAACGCCACCCGCGCCTCCTCGTACAGGGTGAGGAAGCGCGAGTTGTTGACGTGCCCGTACGCGTCCAGGTCGGACCAGCGCAGCGTGCAGTGGTAGACGAACCTGTCAGTCACGGGTGAGCTTGCGGTAGGTCACCCGGTGCGGGCGGGCGGCGTCGGCCCCGAGCCGATCGATCTTGTTCTTCTCGTACGCCTCGAAGTTGCCCTCGAACCAGAACCACTTCGCCGGGTTCTGGTCGTCGCCCTCCCAGGCCAGGATGTGCGTGGAGACCCGGTCGAGGAACATCCGGTCGTGGGAGATGACCACGGCGCAGCCGGGGAACTCCAGCAGCGCGTTCTCCAGGCTGGACAGGGTCTCCACGTCCAGGTCGTTGGTCGGCTCGTCGAGCAGGATGACGTTCCCGCCGATCTTCAGGGTCAGCGCCAGGTTGAGCCGGTTGCGCTCGCCGCCGGAGAGGACCTTGGTCGGCTTCTGCTGGTCCGGACCCTTGAACCCGAACGCCGCGATGTACGCCCGCGACGGCATCTCGACCTTGCCCACCATGAGGTAGTCCAGGCCGTCGGAGACGACCTCCCAGACGCTCTTGTCGCCGTCGAGGCCCTGCCGGTTCTGGTCGACGTACGACAGGGAGACGGTGGGGCCGACCCGGACCTCGCCGTCGGTCGGCTGCTCCAGCCCGACGATGGTCTTGAACAGGGTGGTCTTGCCGACACCGTTCGGGCCGATGATGCCGACGATGCCGTTGCGCGGCAGCGAGAACGACAGGTTGTCGATCAGCAGCCGGTCGCCGAAGCCCTTGCTCAGGCTCTGCGCCTCGATCACCGTGCTGCCCAGGCGCGGGCCCGGCGGGATCTGGATCTCCTCGAAGTCGAGCTTGCGGGTCTTCTCCGCCTCCGAGGCCATCTCGTCGTACCGGTCGAGGCGGGCCTTGGACTTGGTCTGCCGCGCCTTGGCGTTGGAGCGGACCCACTCCAGCTCCTCGGTGAGCCGCTTCTTCATCTTGGCGTCGCGGCGCCCCTCGACGGCCAGCCGGGCGGCCTTCTTCTCCAGGTAGGTGGAGTAGTTGCCCTCGTAACCGATGGCCCGGCCGCGGTCCAGCTCCAGGATCCAGCCGGCCACCTTGTCCAGGAAGTACCGGTCGTGCGTGATCGCCATGACGGTGCCGGCGTACTTGGCCAGGTGCTGCTCCAGCCAGGAGACGCTCTCCGCGTCCAGGTGGTTGGTGGGCTCGTCGAGCAGCAGCAGGTCGGGCGCCTCCAGCAGCAGCTTGCAGAGCGCGACCCTGCGGCGCTCGCCACCGGAGAGCTCGGTGACGTCGGCGTCCGGCGGCGGGCAGCGCAGCGCGTCCATGGCCAGTTCGAGCTTGGAGTCGATGTCCCAGGCGTCGAGGTGGTCCAGCTCCTCCTGGAGCTTGCCCATCTCCTCCATCAGCTCGTCGGAGTAGTCCGTCGCCATCTGCTCGGCGATCTTGTTGAACCGCTCCAGCTTGGCCTTGGTCTCCGCGACCGCCTCCTCGACGTTGCCGAGGACGGTCTTGGCTTCGTTGAGCGGGGGCTCCTGGGCGAGCATGCCGACGGTGTAGCCGGGCATCAGCCGGGCCTCGCCGTTGCTCGGCCGGTCCAACCCTGCCATGATCTTGAGGAGGCTGGACTTACCGGCGCCGTTCGGGCCGACCACACCGATCTTGGCCCCCGGCAGGAAGCTCAGCGTCACGTTGTCGAGCACGACCTTGTCGCCGTGCGCCTTGCGCGCCTTTTCCAGGACGTAGATGTACTGGGCCACGGTGCGGGCTACCTCCGTTGGTTGTGATCTGGAAGCTTGCGGGGTGCGGGCGCGGCGCGGCTCCGGGTGCCGCTCGCCGCCGCCGGCCGGGGCCGGCCACAACGCAGGCCATCCTCAATCCTGACAGGTACGACCCGCTCCGCCCACATCACCCCGCCCCAGCAGTACGCCGGCGAGCCGCACTGCCCGCAACGGTGGTCGCCACGTCGGTCGGGCACGGCCCCTGACCGGGCCTGACCTGCGTGATCACCTTCACGGTTCGGCGGTCGTGGGACGGGTAGGTAACTCCGGCACGGGGCACCAGACGCCGCAGCTACGCTCAGTACGCTCATCGCGGTGGACCCGCCAGCACCCGGAGGTGGCCGAACGTGACCGTCCGTAGTTCCTTTGTCGTAGTAGCGAACCGACTACCGGTCGACGAGGTGAACACCCCGGAGGGGCGGCAGTGGCGCCGCAGCCCCGGCGGCCTGGTCACCGCGCTGCACCCCGTCCTCGCGGAGCACCAGGGCACGTGGGTGGGCTGGGCCGGCGGCACGGGCGCCGCCCCGGAGCCGTTCGACCTGGAGGGGATCCGGCTGCACCCGGTGCCGCTGAGCGCCGACGAGTTGGAGCGCTACTACGAGGGCCAGTCGAACGCGACGATCTGGCCGCTCTACCACGACGCGGTGGAGACCCCGGCGTACAAGCGCCGCTGGCGCGAGGCGTACCGGCTGGTCAATGCGCGGTTCGCGGAGGCCGCGGCGGAGGTCGCGGCCGAGGGCGCGACGGTCTGGGTGCAGGACTACCAGCTCCAGCTGGTGCCGGCGATGCTCCGCGAGCTGCGCCCCGACCTGCGGATCGGCTTCTTCCTGCACATCCCGTTCCCGCCGATCGAGCTGTTCATGCAGATGCCGTTCCGCGCCGAGATCCTGCGCGGGCTGCTCGGGGCGGACCTGGTCGGCTTCCAGCAGCGGCTGGCCGCGCAGAACTTCGTCCGGCTGGCCCGGCACCTGCTCGGGCTGCGCTACGAGGGGCAGATGATCCAGGTCGACGGTCGGCAGGTGAAGGCGGGCGCCTTCCCCATCTCCATCGAGACGAAGGAGATGGAGCGGCTGGCCGAGGACCCGGCGATCCAGGCCCGGGCGAAGCAGATCCGCGAGGAGTTGGGCAACCCGAAGACGATCATCCTGGGCGTCGACCGTCTGGACTACACGAAGGGCATCGAGCTTCGACTCAAGGCCTTCCGCGAACTTCTTGCTGACGGAAAGTTGACAGTTCCGGAGGCGGTTATGGTGCAGGTCGCCACCCCGAGTCGCGAGCGGGTGGAGCACTACCAGGCGCTACGGGTCAAGGTCGAACGTGAAGTTGGCCGAATTAATGGCGAATTTGGCAGGGTCGGCGTGCCTGCGGTGCATTACCTGCACCAGTCGTACAGTCGCAGTGAACTGGCGGCCATGTACGTGGCCGCCGACGTGATGATGGTGACCCCCCTTCGAGACGGAATGAATCTGGTGGCTAAGGAGTACGTCGCATCGCGCGCCGACCAGGGCGGCGCGCTCGTGCTCAGTGAGTTCGCCGGCGCCGCCACCGAGCTGCGCCAGGCGTTTTTGTGCAACCCGCACGACCCCGACGCCGTCAAGGACGCGTTGCTCAAGGCCGTGCACGTGGAGAAGCCCGAGGCCCGCCGACGCATGCGTGTCATGCAGCGGCACCTGCGTACCCACGACGTGGGGCACTGGGCGAAGTCGTTCCTCACCGAGCTCGGTGTGCCTGATTCGGAGGCTGCGTGAACACGTCCGTCCACGACGGAGCGGTCTCGGCCGCGGAGGTGCTGGATCCGGAGCTTAGGGCCGCAATCGGCCGGATAGCCCGGGTCCCCCAGCTCCTGGTCGCCTGCGACTACGACGGCACCCTCGCGCCGATCGTTGAGGACCCGAGCAAGGCCGTGCCACTGCCCGAGTCCGTCGCCGCCGTCCGGGCGCTCGCCGCCCTGCCGCAGACCACCGTCGCGGTGGTCTCCGGCCGGGCGCTGCGCGACCTGGCCGCGCTGTCCCGGCTGCCCAGCGAGGTGCACCTCGTCGGCAGCCACGGCTCCGAGTTCGACATCGGCTTCGTCGAGCGGCTCTCCCCCGAGCTGGTGGCCGTGCGCACCCGGCTGCGCGACGCGCTGCGTGAGATCGCCTCCGCCCACCCCGGGGTCCGGCTGGAGCGCAAGCCGGCCAGCGTCGCGGTGCACACCCGCGGGATCGACCCGCAGGTGGCCGCCGCCGCCGTCGACGCCGTCCGCAAGGGCCCCGCCACCTGGGACGGCGTCACCGTCACCCAGGGCAAGGAGGTCATCGAGCTGTCGGTGGTGGCGACCCACAAGGGCACCGCCGTCGATCAGCTCCGCACCCAGCTCTCGGCCAGCGCGGTGCTGTTCATCGGCGACGACGTCACCGATGAGAACGCCTTCGGCAACCTGCACGGCCCCGACATGGGCATCAAGATCGGTATCGGGGAGACGAAGGCCGACTACCGGGTCGCCGAGCCGATCGAGGCCGCCCGCGCGCTCGGCCTGCTGCTGGAGACCCGGCGGCACTGGCTCTTCGGCGAGCGGGCCGTGCCGATCGAGCGGCACTCCATGCTCGCCAACGGGCGGACCGTCGCCCTGCTCACCCCCGAAGCCAAGGTCACCTGGCTCTGCCACCCCAAGCCGGACTCGGCGGCGATCTTCGCCGACCTGGTCGGCGGCGGCCCCGCCGGGCACTTCAGCGTCGCCCCCGAGCGCGGCGGCATCCCGCTCGGCCAGCGCTACCGCTCCGGCACGATGACCGTGGAGACCCGCTGGTCGGGCCTCACGGTCACCGACTGGCTGGACAAGCCGGCCAGGGAGACCACCCCGGACGGCCCGGCGGTCGTCACCGGCGACTCGACCCTGGTCCGGGTGCTCACCGGCTCCGGGCGGGTCCGGGTGGAGTTCGCCCCCCGGCCCGAGTTCGGCCAGGTGGCCACCCAGCTACAGCCGGTCGGCGACGGCCTGCTGGTGCTCGGCTCCAACGAGCCGATCGCGCTCTACTCCCCCGGGGTCCAGTGGCAGGTCAGCAACGACGGCGGGTACGAGACGGCCAAGGCCGTCGTGGATCTCTCCGCCGCCGGCGGGCAGGTCGTGCTGGAGCTGCGCTTCGCCACGCACAGCCTGGAGCACCACCGGCTGCCGGTCCACGAGCGGCAGGCCACGGCCGAACAGCCGTGGAAGGACTGGGTGGCCTCGCTGCGGCTGCCCACCACCGCCCGGGACCTGGTCGCCCGTAGCGCGCTGACCCTGCGCGGGCTCTGCCACGAGGCGACCGGCTCGATCCTCGCCGCGGCGACCACCTCGCTGCCGGAGGAGCTGGGCGGCGTCCGGAACTGGGACTACCGGTACTGCTGGCTGCGCGACGCCTCGATGACCGCGCGGGCGCTGGTCGACCTCGGCTCCATCGAGGAGGCCGAGGCGCTGCTGCGCTGGGTGGACGGCTGCATCGACCGCACCGGCGGCCACCCCGAGCGGCTGCACCCGCTCTACACGGTCGACGGGTACGAGCTGGGCGCCGAGGCGGTCATCGACACCCTGCCCGGGTACGCCGGCTCCCGGCCGGTGCGGGTCGGCAACCTGGCCAACCACCAGCTCCAGCTCGACGTGTTCGGGCCGATCGCCGACCTGATCGCGGCCGTCGCCGACGCCCGGGGCTCGGTCCGCGAGGACGAGTGGCGGGTGCTGGAGAACATGGTCGAGGCGGTCCGCCGCCGCTGGCACGAGCCTGACCACGGCATCTGGGAGGCCCGCCTCCCCCCGCGGCACCACATCTTCTCGAAGGTGATGTGCTGGATGACCGTCGACCGGGCGCTGCATGTGGTGCGCCAGCACGGCGGCGAGGACCGGGCGGAGTGGGTGGACCTGCGCGACCGGATCGGCGCCAACGTGCTGGAGCACGGCTGGCACGCCGACGTGGAGGCGTACAGCGTCGCGTACGGCGACGAGGACATGGACGCCTCGTCCCTGTGGATCGGCCTGTCCGGGCTGCTACCGGGCGACGACCCGCGCTTCCTGTCCACCGTGCTGAAGATCGAGGCTGACCTGCGCAGCGGCCCGGTCGTCTACCGGTACCACTGGGACGACGGCCTACCGGGGCGCGAGGGCGGCTTCCACATCTGCACGGCGTGGCTGATCGAGGCGTACCTGCGCACCGGCCGGCGCACCGACGCGGAGGAGCTGTTCACCCAGATGGTCGACACGGCGGGCCCGACGGGGCTGCTCCCCGAGCAGTACGACCCGCTGGCCGAGCGCGGGCTGGGCAACCACCCGCAGGCGTACAGCCACCTCGGCCTGATCCGCTGCGCCCTGCTGCTGGACAACATGCTCAAGCAGTGACCTGACCGCGACGGCGGCCGGAGACCACCCGTCTCCGGCCGCCGTCGCGTGTGCGGGACAGCGCCGCCCGGCCACCGCCCGGGCCTGACGACGCGGGGACAGCGGCAGCCGGGCACCGGGCGGTCCTGACGACGCGGGGCCGGCGGCGGCCGGCTCAGCCGTCGAGCGTGCCCACCACGTCGCCGACGACCACCACGGCCGGCGGCCGGAGCCCCGCCGCGACCACGTCGGCGGCCACCGCGCCGAGCGTCGACCGGAGGCTCCGCTGGCCGCCGGTCGTTCCCTCCTGCACGACGGCGGCCGGGGTCCGCGCGGGCCGGCCGTGGGCGATCAGGGCCTCGGTGATCGCGGCCAGGTTCTTCAGGCCCATCAGGATCACCAGCGTGCCGCGCAGCCCGGCGAGGGCCTCCCAGCGCACCAGGGAGGCCGGCGAGTCGGGCGCGACGTGCCCGGAGACCACGGTGAACTCGTGCGCCACCGCACGGTGGGTGACCGGGATGCCGGCCGCCGCGGGGGCGGCGATCGAGCTGGTCACCCCGGGGACCACGGTCACCGGCACCCCGGCCGCCGCGCAGGCCAGCAGCTCCTCGCCGCCCCGACCGAAGACGTACGGGTCGCCGCCCTTGAGCCGGACCACGAACGCGCCGGCCAGCGCCCGGTCGACGATGATGCGGTTGATCTCCTCCTGGGCCCGGGACGGCCCGTACGGGATCTTCGAGGCGTCCACCAGCTCGACGTCGGAACGGAGCTCGTCCAGCAGCAGCCCGGGCACCAGCCGGTCGGCGACCACCACGTCGGCCTCGGTCAACAGCCGCCACCCCTTCACGGTGATCAGCTCCGGGTCGCCCGGCCCGGCCCCGACCAGCGCCACCCGTCCAGCGGCCGGCCCGCCCCCCTCGACCGCCCCGCCCCGCCGAGGGGCACCGGCAGGGGCCCCCTGCGCCACCGGGGCCGTCGCCCCGGGGGACCGGCCGGCGCTCAGCAGGACGCGGACGGCGTCGCGGACCGACATGGCCCGAAGGGGATCGCCGCCGCCGAGGACGGCGACGGTGACCGGGCCGTGCCGGGTGACGGCGGGGGTCCAGGCGGTGGCGGCGACCCGGTCGTCGGCGCGGACGCAGAAGATCCGGCGCTCGGCGGCGGCCTCGCTGACCGCCGCCGCGGCAACCGGGTCGTCGATCGCGGCCTGGACCAGCCAGGCGCCGTCCAGGTCGCCGGGGGCGAAGCGGCGCGGCTCCCAGCGCAGCCGGCCGGCGTCGACATGTGCGCGCAGGGCCGGGGTCAGCTCAGGCGAGACCAGCAGGACGTCCGCGCCCGCGTCGAGCAGCGCAGGCATCCGCCGGGTGGCCACCACTCCCCCGCCCACCACGACCACCCGCCGGCCGGCCAGCCGCAGCCCGAGCGGGTACGGGCTGCTCATTTCTCGGCCACCCCGGCAGAGTCGAAGGTGGCCACCTCGTGCAGCACCCGGACCGCGCCGGTGACCACCGGCAGGGCGAGCAGCGCGCCGGTTCCCTCGCCGAGGCGCAGCCCGAGGTCGATCAGCGGATCGAGCCCGAGGTGGCGCAGCGCGGCCGTGGCGCCCGGCTCGGCCGAGCGGTGCCCGGCGACCATCGCGCCCACGGCGTCCGGGGCGAACGCGGCGGCGACGAGCGCGGCGCTGACCGCGATCACCCCGTCGAGCAGCACCGGCACCCGGCGGGCGGCGGCACCGAGGATCAGCCCGGCCAGGGCGGCGTGCTCCAGCCCTCCGACGGCGGCGAGCACGCCGAGCGGGTCGGCCGGATCGGGGGCGTGCCGGGCCAGCGCCGCCCGGACCACGCCGATCTTCCGGGCGTACGTCGGGTCGTCCACCCCGGTGCCCCGGCCCGTCACCTCGGCCGGGTCGACGCCGGTGAACGCGGCGACCAGCGCGGCGGCCGGGGTGGTGTTGCCGATGCCCATGTCCCCGGTGAGCAGGATGCCCGCCCCGGCATCGATCAGCTCGCGGGCGATCCGGATGCCGGTCTCCACGGCGGCGCGGGCCTCGTCACGGGTCAGCGCCGCGGTGACGGCGAGGTCCCGGGTGCCGGGGCGCACGTTCGCCGCCACGAGCCGGGGCGCGGCGGAGTTCGCCCCGCCGCAGGGGGGCGCGACGCCGGCCGGCGGGGCGGGCGGCAGCGGGGTGGCCACGCCGACGTCGATCACGGTGACCGAGGCGCCAGCCTGCCGGGCGAACGCGTTGACCACCGCCCCGCCGGCCAGGAAGTTGCCGATCATCTGCGCGGTGACCTCCTGCGGCCAGGGGGTCACCCCCTGGGCGTGCACACCGTGGTCGCCCGCGAAGATCGCCACGGCGGCCGGCTCGGGCAGCGGCGGGGGGCAGGCGGCGGCCAGGCCGGCGAGCCGGACGGAGAGTTCCTCCAGGGCACCGAGCGAGCCGGCCGGCTTGGTCAGCCGGCCGTGCAGCTCCCCGGCGGCGACCATCGCCGGCTCGTCGAGCGGCCGGATCGCCGCGATCGTGGACTCGAGCATCATGCCTCCAGGATCTCCGCCAGTACCTCGGTGAACGCGTCGATGGTGGCCCGGTCGCGCACGGCCACCCGCAGCCAGTCGGGGCCGAGGCCGGGGAAGGTGTCGCCCCGGCGTACCGCCCAGCCGCGCTCGCGCAGGCGCTGCCGCACCCCGGCCGCGCCGGGCAGGTGGACCAGCACGAACGCGCTGGCCGGGCGGCCCGCGACGCGTACCCCGGGCAGGGCCGACAGGCGGGCGGCCAGGTGGTCGCGGTCGGCGGTCAGCCCGGCGGCGATCGCGCGCTCGGCCGCGACGGCGGCCGGGGACGCGCAGGCGGTGGCGGCGGCGAGCGCCGGGGTGGAGACCGCCCAGAGCGGCTGCGCCGCGGCCAGCCGGGCCAGCAGGGCGGCGTCGCCGAGCAGGTAGCCGATCCGCAGCCCGGCGAGCCCCCAGGTCTTGGTGAGGCTGCGCACCACGACCAGGCCGGGCAGGTCCCGGCGGGCGGCCAGGGACTCCGGCTCCCCCGGCACGCCGGGGGCGGCGGTGGTGTCGGCGAACGCCTCGTCGACGACGAGGACGCGACCGGGGCGGGCCAGCGCGGCGAGGTCGGCGGCCGGGTGCAGCACGGAGGTCGGGTTGGTCGGGTTGCCGATCATGACGAGGTCGGCGTCGTCCGGCACCCGGGCGGGGTCGAGCCGGAAGTCCTCGGCGGGATCGAGCAGCACCCGCTCGACGTCGTGCCCGGCGGCCCGCAGCGCGGCCTCCGGCTCGGTGAACTGGGGATGCACGACCACCGGCCGGCGCACCCCGGTCAGGGCCCTGGCGAGCAGCACGAACCCCTCGGCCGCCCCGGCGGTGAGCAGTACCTCCTCCGGGGGACGCCCGTGCCGGCCGGCGACGGCCGCGCGCGCGACCCGGTTGTCCGGGTACGCGGCCAGGTCGCCCAGCGCGGCGATGATCGGCTCGGCCAGCCAGTCCGGCATCGGGGCCCGCCGCACGTTGACCGCGAGGTCGACCAGGCCGTCGCCGACCTCGGCGTCCCCGTGGTGGCCGAGGTCCGGCTCATCCCGGGTGGGGGTCGTCGAAGCCGGCTGAGCACGCATGTCCGCGATCCTGCCGGGAAGCCGCCGTGCGGGACAGCGCATCCCGGGGTGGGCCGCGTCACCACCCGCCGGCCCGCCTTCCCGTTTATGAGTTTTTCTCATTTCCGAATCGGAAATGTCATAGCTTGACCCTGTGAGCAACCGACCCCTTGCTGGCGCTGGTCGTCTCGTCCCTCTCCTACGTGCCGGGCTGATCGCGGGCATCGTGATCGCCGGGGCCCTCTATCCGCTGGCCGCCCTCACCGGGCTCGGCGCCAAGGCCACCGCGCACGCCGTGGAACAGAAGACGGACATCCTGCGCACCGCGCTGCCCGCCGAGACCTCCTACCTGTACGCGCCCGACGGCAGGACCGTGCTGACGATGTTCTACGAGGAGTACCGGCGCTACACCAAGCTGTCGGACATGTCCCCGAACATCCAGCAGGCCATCGTGGCCGCCGAGGACAGCCGCTTCTACCAGCACCACGGCGTCGACCCGAAGGGCGTGGCCCGGGCCTTCGTGGCCAACTCCCGCTCCGGCGGGGTGTCCCAGGGCGCGTCGACCCTGACCATGCAGTTCGTCCGGATGGCCCTGCGCGACAGCGCCCGGACCCCGAAGGAGGTCCAGGAGGCCACCCAGCAGACCAGCCTGCGCAAGGTCAAGGAGATGCGGATGGCCCTGGACGTGGAGAAGGAGCTGAGCAAGGAGGAGATCCTGGAGCGCTACCTGAACTCCGCGTACTTCGGTCACCGGGCGTACGGCATCTACGCCGCCGCGCAGATCTTCTTCTCCAAGACGCCGGCCACCCTCACCCAGGCCGAGGCGGCCACCCTCGCCGGACTGGTCAAGTCCCCGTCGGAGTACGACCCCGTCACCTCCGACCAGAAGGACGCCACCGGGCGGCGCAACTACGTGCTCGACCGGATGACCCAGCTCGGTTACCTCTCGTCGAACGCCGCGACGGCGGCGAAGGCCGAGCCGATCCGGCTACAGCTGACCGACCCGCCGAACGACTGCGCCTCGCTGCCCGAGAAGTACAACAGCTGGGGCTTCGCCTGCGACTACCTGAAGAACTGGTGGAGCGCGCAGCCGGCGTTCGGCGCGAACCGGCTGGAACGGATGGACAAGCTGCGCCGGGGCGGCTACCGGATCGTGCTCAGCATCGACCCGAAGATGCAGGCGGCGGCCGAGAACAACGTCGGGGCCAAGGACAGCACCGGCAGCCCGTTCGCCAACGGCATCGTGCTCGCCGAGCCGGGGACCGGGCGGGTGAAGGCGATGGCGGTGAACCGGAACTACTCGCTGGACGTCAGCGAGAACGGGGTCAGCTCGAACCCGGAGGCCGGCCCGAAGGTGAAGGCTAACTACCCGAACACGGTGGCCCCGCTGCTCGGCGGCGGCGACCTGCCCGGGTACCAGGCCGGTTCGACGTTCAAGATGTTCCCGATGCTGGCCGCGCTCAACGCCGGCATGCCGCTGTCCACCGCGTACGACTCGCCGTACAGGTACCAGTCGGCGATCTATGACGGCTGGGCGCCGTCCAACGCCAGCGGCGCCATGACGGGTCGACAGACCATGTGGTCCGGCTTCGGCAAGTCGGTGAACACGTACTTCGTCCAACTGGAGGAGAAGGTCGGGGCGGACGCGGCGGTCCGGCTCGCCGAGCAGCTCGGGCTGCGTTGGCGCACCGACGTCGACCGGGAGCAGGCTTCGCCCGGCAAGGCGAAGAAGTGGGGCGCGTTCACCCTGGGCGTCTCCGACGCCACGCCGCTGGAGATGTCGAACGCCTACGCCGCGATAGCCGCGGACGGCCGGTACTGCGAGGCGATGCCGGTGCAGTCGATCAGCAACCGGGACGGCAACCCGACGACGTACACCACGGTCGGCGGGATCACGCGGGAGGTCGCCAAGCCGCGCTGCCGGCAGGTGGTCAACGCGGACGCCGCCCGGGCCGCCACCGACGCCGCCCGCTGCCCGACCGGGGACACCCCGGCGAAGGGCGGCTGCGGGGGCTGGTCGACGGCGGACAGCGTGCGGGGCACCGTGGGGCGGCCGGTGGCCGGCAAGACCGGCACCACGGACAGCACCCGGGCGGCCTGGTTCGTCGGATACACCCCGGAACTGGCGGCGGCGAGCTTCATCGCCGACCCGGACAACCCGTTCAACGCGGTGGGCGACGGCCAGTCCCAGATCCCGGTCAACGCGGTCGCCCAGACCCTCCGCGACGCCCTCAAGGGCCAACCCACCCGCCAGTTCACCCCACCATCCGACGCGATAGTCGGCTGACCCGGCGGCGGGCGGGCCGCGCCCGGGTGGGCTGCCGCGGGCGTGATGGGCTGCCGCGGACCAGTGGTGGCCGTCATACGGGTAGCCTCGACCCGTGTACCGGTTCCTCCTGACGCCACGCTGGCTGGGCATCCTCGCACTGACCATGGTCGCTGCGGCCGTGATGGTGATGCTCGGCAACTGGCAGATGGACCGGTACCAGGGCCGGACGGCGATCAACGAGCGGATCGACGCCGGCGAGCGGATGGCCCCGACGCCGCTGCGGGACGCCGTGCCCGAGCCGAGCGGGGGCGCCGGCACCGTCGGCCCGGCCCCCGCCGACGAGGCCACCTGGACCCGGGTGACCGCGACCGGCCGGTACGACACTGCGAACATCGTGCTGGTGCGCGGCCGGACGGTCGACAACCGGGTCGGCTTCGAGGTGGTCACCCCGCTGATCCTCGCCGACGGTACGGCCGTGCTCGTCGACCAGGGCTGGGTGCCGCCTGCGCCCGGTGGGGCCATGGCCCAGCCGCAGCTTCCCCCGGTGCCCCAGGGCGAGGTGACCGTGGTGGGTCGGGTGCACCCGACCGAGAGCGGCGGCGGGGCCGTCGACCGGCGCGCGGGCCGGCTGGAGACCCGCCGGATCGCCGTCCCCCGGCTGGCCGGCAAGCTGCCGTACCCGGTGCACGGCGCGTACGTCCTGCTGGACGAGCAGACGCCGGCCGCCGACCCGCTGTTCCGGGCGGTGCCGATCGGGCACACCAACAACTGGCAGAACCTCGGGTACGTGGTGCAGTGGTGGCTGTTCGCCGTCATGACGCTCTTCGGCTACGGCTGGGTGGCCCGGCGGGAGGCCCGCCGGATGGCTGGGCTGGACGAGCCGCGCAAGCCGCTCGACCGCGCCGCCGAGCCCACGCCCACCACCCCGGCCTGACGCCTGCTGGAGCGGGCGACCCGGTGTTGTCGACAGCACCGGCCCGCGAGCGCGGGACGACGCGATGTCGACGATTCGGAGTGATGTCCGACCGGCTACCGTACGGTCGGCGGGCCCGCGACCCGGCAGAACGTTGTAGTGTCCGCGGGTGATCAACTCCCGTGGGGGGTCACGGTGACCCCTGATCCCACGCCACCCCCGCCCCCGGAGCCGCCGCCCCCGGGCCACCCGTCGGAGCCGGTGACGGCGACACACCCGTCGACCGATCCCTGGGCGGTCACGCCCCGGGCGACGACGTACTCGACCCCACCGGCAGGGTTCCCGGCCACGGCCGACCCGTTCGCCGCTCCCCCGCCGGCCGCGTTGCCCGCCACCCGACCGTTCACCGCCGCGTCGGGCGACCAGGTCCCGGCAGCCCCGCACTCGCCGCCGCCCGCCCAGCACTCCGCACCGCCGAACCCGTACTCGGTGCCTCCGGACCCGTACTCGGTGCCTCCGGCTCAGTACTCGGCACCACCGAACCCGTACTCCGCGCCGGCAAACCCGTACTCGGCATCACCGGACCCGTACTCCGCGCCGCTGGACCCGTACTCGGCGCCGCCGAACCCGTACTCGGCACCGCCGGACCCCTACTCCGCGCCGCCGGTCGCCGGCCGGCCGGGGCCACACCCGCCCGTGATGGCACCGACGACCGCGGCCCCGGGCGGCCCGCAGTACGCGACGCCGTCCGCCGTGGCGGTGCAGATCGGCGAGATCATGGTCACGCCGCCGGAGATCCGTACGCCCGCGGGCGTGCTGCCCCTGGCCGGGGCGCAGTGGCACGTCGCCGACTACTGGCAGAGGGAGGAGAAGATCGCCCCCTGGGCGATCGTCTGCGCCGTCCTCGGGTTCTTCTGCCTCACCATCTTCAGCCTGCTCTTCCTGCTGATCAAGGAGACCCGGCACCACGGCACCGTGCAGGTCACGGTCACCAGCGGGTCCCGGCAGTACGTGGCCCGCATCCCCGTCACCGACCAGGGCCAGGTCATGCACGTCAACAACCAGGTCAACTACGCCCGGTCCCTGTCGATGGGCTGAACCCCGACGCCGCCGCCCCGGGGCCTCCGTCGCCCGACAGCGCCCGGTCGACGGGGTGGCCCCGGGGTCGGTCAGGGGCGGCGGCCGGCGTGGATGGCCCGGACCGAGTCGATCGTGTCCGCCTCGGCGGCGGTCTTGTCGCTGCGGTAACGGACCACACGGGCGAAGCGCAGCGCCATCCCGCCCGGGTAGCGGGAGCTGGCCTGCACGCCGTCGAAGGCGATCTCCACGACCTGCTCGGGGCGGACGCGGACCACCCAGTCGCCCCGCTCCACGGCGAGGGCGAGGAACCGCTCGGTCTGCCAGCGCAGCACCTCGTCGGTGAGCCCTTTGAACGTCTTGCCGAGCATGACGAACTCGCCGCTGCCCGGGTCCCGCGCGCCGAGGTGCAGGTTCGACAGCCACCCGCTGCGCCGGCCGCTGCCCCATTCCACCGCGAGCACCACCAGGTCGAGGGTGTGCCGGGGTTTCACCTTCACCCAGGCCGCGCCGCGCCGCCCGGCGTCGTAGGGGGCGTCGAGGGACTTGACCACCACCCCCTCCTGGCCGGCGTCCAGGGCGGCGGCGAAGGCCGTCCCGGCCGCCTCCGGGCCGTCGACCTCCACCCGCCCGACCAGCAACGTCGGGTCGACGGCCCCGGCCAGCGCCGCCCACCGCTCCCGGCCGGGCCGGTCGACCAGATCCTCCCCGTCGAGGTGCAGCAGGTCGAAGAAGTACGGCGTCAGCACCGCCTCGCCGGTGGTCCCGGCGGCGGCGAGGACCGCCGGCGCGACCGGGACGGGGCCGGTGTTGCTCGGCGTGGTGCGGCGGGCGGCCCGGCTGGACGTCTGCTGGAACGGCAGCGGCCGGCCGGTGGCGTCCAGCCCGATCGCCTCGCCGTCGAGCACCAACTGCCGGGCGGGCAGCGCCCGGACGGCGGCGACCACCTCGGGCACCCGGGCGGTGATCTCGTCCAGGCTGCGGGTGAAGACGGCGATGTCGGAGCCGGCGCGGTGCACCTGGATGCGGATGCCGTCGAGCTTCACGTCGACCACGGCGGGGACGCCGGTCGCGGCCAGCGCCTCGTCGACCGAGGGGGCGCTCTGCGCCAGCATCGGGGCGAGCGGGCGGCCGACCTGGAGCCCGAAGTCGGCCAGCGCCACGGCACCGCCGCGCAGGGCGGCCACCGCGACCGCGCGCAGGTCACCGGCGAGCAGCAGGGCCCGGCGGACGGCGCCGATCGGCACGTCGGCTGCTCGGGCGACCGCGTCGGCGAGCAGCCCGGCCTGGGCGCCCTGGCGCAGCTCGCCGCTGAACAACCCGCGCAGCATGCGCTGCTCGTCGGCGGTGGCCGCGGCGAAGAGCGCGTCGAGCAACGCCCGGCGCCGGGCCTGGGAGCCGGGGCCGCGCACCGCCGCGATCTCGTCGACGGCGGCGTCGACCGCGACGACGGTCAGGGTCGGCTCGGCGGCCGGCGGAGGCAGGTCGCGCAGGCCGGCCCAGCCGACACCGGTCTGGCGTTGTCGCAACTCGCCGGCGAGCCAGCCCGCCCCCGCCGGGACCTCGGCCGGGTCGAGCGCCCTCAGGGCGGCGGCGAGCAGGTCCACCTTGGCCCGCCGGCCGCTGGTGGCACCCACGGCGGCGGAGGTGGCCGCCAGGTCGAGGAACCGCACGCTCCCATCCTGCCAGCCACCCCCGACACCGCTGGGGATACGCGGCGGCGGCCGGAAGTTGCCGCTTCCGGCCGCCCAGCCGCCCCCCGACGCCGGGCCGCTCCCCCCAGACCAGCCCGGCGACGACCTTGATCAGGCCGGAACGGGCTCCTCGATGCGCAGGCCACGGGCGCGCACCTCGTCGGCGACCCGGGAGAGCACCGCGTCGAGCGCGACCAGGGCGGTGGAGAGATCACCGATCCGTTCCTTGAGCGTGTCCTCGGGCCACGCGGAGACGTCGATGTCCCCCAGAGCGCTGACGGCGGCCTCGAGCCGGGCCATCACCTCGTTCGTACTCATGTTCGAAACGCTATAACAGCCCAGCTCCCGACACGCCGAGAACCACCGCGCCGAACCGGGGCGTTACCGTTTCGTCACCTAACTCCGGTTCGTGCCGGCAGCGGCCACCTTGGCCAGCAGCAACGCCTCGGCCCCGCAGACCCGGGCGAACTCGCCGAGGTGCAGGCTCTCGTTCGGCCCGTGCGCCCGGGATTGCGGGTCCTCGACGCCGGTCACCAGGATCGCGGCCTGCGGGAACATCTCCTGGAAGGTGGCGATGAACGGGATCGAGCCGCCGATGCCGATGTCCACCGGCTCGGTGCCGTCCCAGGCGGTCCGGAAGGCGTCCCGCGCCGCGTCGAACATCGGCCCGGACGCGTCGATGACGCACGGATCGCCGTCGTGCTCGAACGTCACCGTCACCTGGGCACCCCACGGCGCGTGCTTCGCGAGGTGCTCCTTCAGCGCCTCGTACGCCCGCTTCGGGTCGCCGCCCGGTGCCAGCCGTACGCTCAGCTTGGCCTTTGCCGCCGGGACCAGGGCGTTCGGGGCCCCACCGGTGGCCGGCGCGTCGATGCCGAGCACGGCGAGCGCCGGCTTGGTCCACAGCCGGTCGGTGAGCCGACCGGTGCCGATGAACGACACCCCCTCGGCCAGCCCGGCCTCGGCCCGGAACCGGTCCTGCGGGTAGTCGACGGTCGCGCCCTCGCGCCCGGTCAACCCGACGACGGCCACGTCACCGGCGTCGTCGTGCAGGGTGGCCAGCAGCCGGGCCAGCGCGGTCAGCGCGTCCGGCACCGCGCCGCCGAACATGCCGCTGTGCACGGCGTGGTCCAGGGTGCGGACCTCGACGAAGCAGTTGACGATGCCGCGCAGCGAGGTGGTCAGCGCCGGCACGCCGATGTCCCAGTTACCGGAGTCGGCGATCACGATCACGTCCGAGGCGAGCTCGTCGCGGTGCTCGGCGAGCAGCCGCTCCAGCGAGTCCGAGCCGTACTCCTCCTCGCCCTCGATGAACAGCACCACGCCGACCGGGAGCCGGTCGCCGAACGCGCGCAACGCCGCGACGTGCGCCATGATTCCCGCCTTGTCGTCGGCGGCGCCCCGCCCGTACAGGCGGCCGTCGCGCTCGACGGGCTCGAACGGGTCGGACTCCCACAGCGACAGGTCGCCGACCGGCTGCACGTCGTGATGGGCGTAGAGCAGCACGGTCGGCGCGCCGGGCGGGGCGGCCCTCGTCCCGATCACCGCCGGCTGCCCGCCCGAGCGCACGATCCGCACGTCGAGGCCGCAGCCGCGCAGCAGCTCCGCCACGGCTTCGGCCGAGCGTTCCAGGTGCGAGTGGTCGAAGCCCTCGAAGGCGACGCCGGGAATACGGACGAGTCGTTCCAGGTCTGCGCGGACGCCGGGCAGTTCCCGCTCGACGGCGGCCCGCACCTCGGCGTCGGACATGATCGGTGATGTCATGACCGGCATCGTATGCCGGCCTTACCTCCGCCGACCGCCCCCGGCCGGCAGGCGGACGTACTCCCGGTCGGGATCGTGCGGCACCGCCGGGGCGCCGTCGACGATCAGGTCCACCGCGTCGGCCGTGGCGTCGGCGGCGAAGTGCGCCCGCTCGCCGGCGTGCCAGCGGCGCAGCTCCGGCAGGATCCCCGGCCCGTCCCGGGCCACCGCCCGGGTCAGCCGCAGCTCGTCGGGCGCGACGACCAGGACCGACAGCGCCAGCTCGGGCCGGACCGCGGCCCGCGCCGAGCTGACCCCCTCGACGAGCACCACGGGGGCGGGCGGCACCGGCACCTCGCGGGGCAGGAAGGACCGGCGTACCCAGCTGTACCGCTGGTACCCGCCCGGCCGGCCGGCGCGCAGCGGCGCGAGCACCCGCGCCTCCAGCCGGGGCCAGAAGGTGAGCTGGTCGTCCCAGCCGTCGAGCAGGTCGTCGGTGTGCACCACCGGCGGTCGCCCGCCGCCGGGCAGCGCGGCGAGGGCGTCCGCGAGGCGCGCGGCGAAGACGCTCTTCCCCGCGCCGCTGCGCCCGTCGACCGCCACCAGTCGGGTACGCCCCAACCGCGCCGGCCCGGCCAGCACCCGCCGGCCCAGTTCGGCGTACGTCTCGACGACCGCAACCACCACGGGCCCGACGCTAGCGGTCCGGGGCGCCCCGCCCACGGCGGGTACGCCGTCCGGTCGAACCGAGGCCGTTTCACCGCACGGGCCACCCGGGCGGCGGGCATGCTCGTGCCGTGCGCCACAACGTGATGAGCCCGGGCGTCGACGCCCTGCTGGAACAGGCCCGCGCAGGGGTCCGCCGGCTGACCCCGCACGAGACCGTCGAGGCGGTACGCCTCGGCGCGCTGCTCGTCGACACCCGAACCGAGGCGCAGCGCCGGGAACAGGGCGAGCTGCCCGGCGCGGTCGTCATCGACCGGACGGTGCTGGAGTGGCGGCTGGACCCGGCCAGCGACTGGCACGTTCCCGAGGCCACCGGGTACGACCGGGAGATCGTGCTGGTGTGCCGGCAGGGCTACAGCTCCAGCCTGGCCGTGGCCAGCCTGCGGACGCTCGGCCTGCACCGCGCCACCGACATGGTCGGCGGGGTGCAGGCCTGGCGGGAGGCGGGACTGCCGATGTCCGACCGCCCCGCCGACATCCGTTACTGATCCGGCCCGCGAAAGGCGGCGGTCAGGCGGGCTCGGCCACCCGGGCCAGCCAGTCGGCCGCCTCGGTCGCAGCGAGCGTCTCCTCCACGGTCAGCGCCGCGGACATCAGCGGGAACCGCCGGATGTTGTTCCAGCTCCGCTGGTACGGCGGCGGGTCCAGGACCACGACGCGGGCGTCGTCGAAGAGCGGGATGTCCGCCGGCGCGCCCTCGTTCCAGATCCACTTGCCGTGCCCGTCGACCAGGTTGAAGCTGCCGACCACCGTGCCGCCGAACCGGTCCTCGGGGGCGTCGGTGGCCACCTCGACCCAGGACGGGTCGACGGTCAGCCCCTCGATCAGCCCACGCTCGGCCGACCCGGCGAGCGCCCCCGCCAACAGGGTGTGCAGCTGGAAGTTGTCGGCGACGCCGTCGATGGTGACCCGCCATCCCCGGCCCGTCGCCCGGTGCAGCACGAGCAGCCGCTCGCCGTCGAGCACCCGCAGCAGTCCGAGGACGCATTCCAGGTCGGGCCGCTCGCCGGCCAGCTCCGCCCCGACCGCGAGCAGCCGCTCCCGGTGTGGGAACGTGGCCCGCACGGCGGCGGACTGCTGCAACAGGGTGATCGCGGGCATGGCCCAGGTGCCGGCCGCGTACCAGCCCTGGACCGCGTCGAAGGCGTGCTGCTCGTCGCCGTACGCCTCGGTCAGCACACCGAGCGCCGCGTCCATGGTGCCGGGGTCCTCGGGGTCGGGCAGCGCTTCGTCGCCGCGTACCCGCTGCCAGCCGGACCGGAACCGGTGCGCGCCGTCGAGGGCGGCGGCGAACCCGTCGGCCACCGGGGCGACCAGCGGGTCGGGGCGGGCGCCCAGCTCGACCAGCGCGCCGCAGAGGACGGAGAACTGACCCCCGGCCCCCGGGCCGAGCTGCGGCAGCAGCGCCACGCACCGGGGCAGGACCGCGTCCAGTTCCGCGACGGACGCCTGCTGCGCCACCTCCCAGACCCTCGGCACGGCCCTGGTCATGGCGGTGCCGTCGCGCCCGCGTACGGCCGCCTCGACGGCGGCGATCCGGTCCGCCAGCTTCCCCCTGCGATTGAAGATCATCGGCGCAGCCTAGCGAGCGCGCCCGCCCGTCACGGCGCTCCGCCGAACCCTTGATCGACGCGGGGTGGCCAACCTGCGACTGTCCGGCTATGTGCGACACGTCACTGTCGACGGGCGGGTCGGTCAGCCGGGCGCGCCGGGTGGGACGAACGGGAGAGCGGCGGGCGGGCCGGACTCGATCAGCCGCCACAGGGCGTCGGTGTCCAGGTGCTCCTCGACCAGGTCGCCGAGCAGGTCCAGGGACCGCTCGCGGGCGGCGGCGAACGCGTTGTCCGGGGCGACCCGGAAGCCGGTACGGCCGGCGATCCGGGCCGCCTCGGTGAGGAACCGGCGGCGGAACGCGTCGGACTCGAAGGCCCCGTGCCAGTGGGTGCCGCACACCGCGCCGAGCACCGCCCCCTCGCCGGCACCGTCCGCGTACGTCAGCAGGGGCGACAGCGCCGGGTCGGCCGACGAGACGTACCCGTAATGGATCTCGTACCCCCGAACCGGGACGCCCGGGTCGGCGGCGGCGGTGCCGGCCGAGACCCGGACGGTCTTGCGCTTCTCGAAGGTGACCTCGACGGGCAGCAGACCCAGCCCCGGGACGCTGCCGGCGCGGCTCTCCACCGCGTCGTGCACGGCCCGGCCGAGCATCTGGAAGCCGCCGCAGATGCCCAGCAGCGGCTTGCCGGCCGCCGCGTGGGCGAGCACGGCGTCGGCCAGCCCGGTCTCGCGCAGCCAGGCCAGGTCGGCCACGGTGGACTTGGAGCCCGGGAGCACGACCAGGTCGGCGGCGGCCAGCTCGGCGGGCTCCACGGTCAGCCGGACCCGGACGCCGGGCTCGGTGGCCAGCGCCTCGACGTCGGTGGCGTTGCTGATCCGGGGCAGCCGGACGACCGCCACGTCGAGCCAGTCGGTGCCGCGCGGGGCCGCCGGCCGGCCGAGCACCCGGCCGTACGCGAGGGAGTCCTCGGCGTCGAGCCACAGGTCGAGGTGCCAGGGCAGCACCCCGTACGTGGGGCGGCCGGTGACCCGGTGCAGCATGTCCAGCCCCGGCTGGAGCAGGCCGAGGTCGCCCCGGAACTTGTTGATCACGAAGCCGGCGATCAGCGCCTGGTCGGCCGGGTCGAGCAGGGCGACCGTGCCGAACATCGAGGCGAACACCCCGCCCCGGTCGATGTCCCCGACCACGATCGTGGGCAGGTCGGCGTGCCGGGCCAGCCCCATGTTCACGTAGTCGCCGGCCCGCAGGTTGATCTCCGCCGGGCTGCCGGCCCCCTCGCAGACCACCACCTCGTACGCCTCGCGCAGCTCGGCGAGCGCGGCGAACGCCGCCTCGGCGAGCCGGGGCCGCAGGGCGTGGTAGTTGCCGGCGGTGACCGTGTCGACGGCCTCGCCGAGCAGCACCACCTGGCTGGACCGGTCGCTGCCCGGCTTGAGCAGCACCGGATTGAACCGCAGGTCGGGGGCGATCCCGCTGGCCGCCGCCTGCATCGCCTGGGCCCGGCCGATCTCGCCGCCCCGGCCGTCCGGGCCGACCACCACCGCCGAGTTGTTCGACATGTTCTGCGCCTTGAACGGCGCGACCCGCACCCCGCGCCGGTGCAGCCAGCGGCAGATGCCGGCGGTGAGCACGCTCTTGCCCGCGTCGGAGGTGGTCCCCGCGACCAGCAGCCCCCCGCTCACCGGCCCGCCCCCGTCCCGCGTACCGGGGCGGCCACGGCCCGCCGGCCCGCCCGCGCCAAGACGCCGGCCAGCCGACCCACGGTGACCGGGTACGCGGCGGCCACGCCGAGCGCGACCAGACCTACCGCGCCGGAGATCCTCGCCGCCCGCTTCAGGTGCCGCGCCTCCGGGCGGGGCCCGTCGCCCAGGTACGGGCGCACCTCCGACCGCCCGAAGTAGACGTTGCGCCCGCCGAGCCGCACGCCGAGCGCCCCGGCCATCGCCGCCTCGCACTGTCCGGCGTTCGGGCTGGGGTGGTCGTGGCGGTCCCGCAGCCAGACCCGCCACGCCCGGCCCCGGTCCCCGTACGCCGCCGGGGCCACCGCGATGGTGAACAGCCCGGTCAGCCGCGCCGGGGCGAGATTGAGCACGTCGTCGAGGCGGGCCGCCGGGGTGCCGAACCGGGCGTACCGGGGCGACCGGTGGCCGACCATCGCGTCGAGCGTGTTGGCCGCGCGGTAGCCGAGCAGGCCGGGCAGGCCGGCGACCGCCCCCCACAGCAGCGGCGCCACCACCGCGTCGGAGGTGTTCTCGGCGACCGACTCGACGGTGGCGCGGGCCAGCTCCGGCTCGTCGAGCGTCGACGGGTCCCGCCCGCATAGGTGCCCCAGGCGGCGGCGGGCCGCCGGCAGGTCCCCGCCGCGCAGCGCCCGGCCCATCACCCTCGCCTCGTGGCGCAGCGTGCGCCCGCCGAGCACGGTCCAGGTCGCGGCGGCCATCAGCACGGCCCGGCCGACCGGCCGGTGCCGGGTGGCCACCGTCGCCGCCGCGCCGACCAGCACCGGCACCCCGACGGCGAGCGCGGTGAACACCACCCCGGCGGTACGGTCCGGCCGGTACACGCGCTGTTCCAGCGCCCCGGCCGCCCGGCCGAAGCCGGCCACGGGATGCCACCGCCGGGGGTCGCCGAGGAGGGAGTCAAGGGCGTACCCCGCCACCAGACCTGCCGCGTTAGCCACGGCGACCGACTGCCGCACCTGCCACCACCTCCGGCCGGCCAGCCTAGCCGCCGCGGTAGCCGGAGGCTGTGAGCAAGGTCGGCGAGAGCCGCGACGAGGCCGCCGGGGCACCCTGCCGGAGGCGGGCCCCCTCCGCAGGATGCCTTTGGAGCTGAGTCGTCTGCGACATCGCCCCGGCAAGTCGTTTACGACATCAGGTCCAAAGGGCAGCGGTAGCTGATCAACTCCAGCAGAGATCCGTCGGGATCACGGAAGTAGACGCTTCTGCCGGGGCCGCGCCCGCCGTCCCGGTCGACCGGCCCGGTCTCCACAGCGACGCCGTGCCGCCGCAGATGGTCGAGGATCTCGTCCACCGTCCCGGGCCAGGAGAAACAGAGGTCGCTACCGCCGGGGGCGACAGGAGGACGAGCGACCAGCGCCCCGACGTCCAGGCCGGGGCCGTGGACATTGAGCTGCTGGTCGCCGAACCGGTACGCGACCCGGCCGCCGGGATGCCCGACGACCTCGGCACCGAGCACGTCCCGGTAGAAGGCCGCCGACCTGTCCCAGTCGCTCACCGCGATCACACAATGATCGAGCCTGATTACCCCGCGCACAGCCCGAACGCTAACAGCGCAGCAGGTCCGGTGCGCTCGGTCGCCGGTACGGGGGTCGAGTTTCCGCCGGTCAGGCCCGCTCGGCGAGCTGGGCGACGAACGCTCCCCAGGATTCGCGGGAGAACGCCAGGACCGGCCCGGCCCCGTCGTCCTTCGTGTCGCGGACGTAGACCGCCGCCACGAGGTTGTCGGAGACCTCTACGCAAGCCCCGCCGTTGGTTGACGATTTCGACGGCTTCCGCCACTGGGCACCGGTCATGTCCATGTCTTCGCCGCTTCCTTGAGCAAGTCAATAGTCGGCCCGAGCGGCAGCGCTCCCCCACGGACCGCCTCCCATGACAGTCCAAGGCTAGCAATCTCCTCGGGCTGGTCGACGATCTGCGCGCAGAGCTGGTTGTCCACGTACCCGGCTCGGGTGCCGTCCGGTAGGTCGGCAAGGATGAACGCTCCCGCGAGGCCCGAGTACATCCCGAGCAAGGCGGGCACGATGTGCAACTGAATGTGTGGCTGCTCGGCGGAGCTGATCAGGTGTTCTAGCTGCTCGCGCATCACATCAGGCCCGCCACAGGCCCGGCGAATGACCATCTCGTCAAGCACGGCAAAGACCTGAGGCGCAGGGTCCCGGCTCAGCACAGCTTGGCGGTCCAACCGTGCCGTAATGCGCTGATCAAGCTCCGAGGTAGGAACCCGCGATGCTTTGAACGTGGCCCGCACGTAAGCCTCGGTTTGCAGGAGACCCGGCACGAACGAGTGCTCATACCAGCGGAATGCCGTCGCCTCGCGCTCGATCTCGATCCACTCGCGCAGCCAGACGGGGGAGGCTTCGCCCTTGACAAGCTCGTCCCAGAGCGTCACAAAGTACCCGCCGGTGCTCAGCGCTTCGTCGACCGACTCAAGGTAGGGCAGAGTCGGCGGCTTCGACCCCGTTTCGATCGCGCTCACCTGGGAGTCCGAGCAGAAGACACGCTCTCCGAGTTGCGCCTGTGTCAGGCCGGAGGCTGTCCGGCGACGCCGAAGCTCTCGGATCAGGTACTCCGACGGCGAGATTCCCACGAATTCCACACCTTTCCATCCTGCGCCTACGCGTACCACGCCAGCCCGCGACCGGCCCACACGTTCCGCGATCGGTTGGTAACTGTTCCGAGGGTAGAGGGCCGTCATCCAGGGTGGAACCCAGGACGGCGCGGCCGGTGGAGGACTCCAAACCCGGCGGTTGCGCCCGCTTCGGGGGCCGCCCCGGTCTTCCCCCGTACCGAGCGGCGGCCCCCTTCCAAACTCGACGGACAGGGAGGGCCATGTCGTACCGAGGAGGACGTCACCGGAGCCGGCGGGGCCGGCACTGCGCGTGTCAGGCGTGCCGGGCGCATCGCGCGGCGAAGCCGGAGCAACAGCCGAGGCCGGACCGGCAGCCGAAGCCGACGCGGTACGACCCTCCCCTTGTCGGGCCGATGATCCCGCCGCTGCGGGTGCCGCGTAACGACGTGGCGACCCGGGTCCTCCGGGAGCGGGTCGGCGAGTTCCGGACGCTGGGCGAGGCGCTGCGCGGGAACGGCGGGTGGCGGTGATGGACGTGCGCGAACTGGACCTGGCCGACCACTGCGCCGCCGGGCCCGGCTGGCGGTGCGAGGCGTGCGGCGAGGAGTTCCCCTGTTCGACCTGGCGGGGACTGCCGCTGGACCGGCACCTGCGCGGCGCGCTGCTCTCGTGCTTCACGTTGCTGCTCGGCCAGGCGGTCCGGGACCTGCGCGGCCACCCGGACGGCCCGACGCCGCCGCAGATCGTGCGACGCTTCCTCTGGTTCATGCCCCTCTCCGAAGACGAGGCGCGAGCCGTCGCCCTGCGGGTGCGCTGATGACTCGCGGCTCCCCTCCCCACCTGCCCGTCCGCCCGGTCTGGCTGTGCTGCCGCTGCGGCCACCCCTGGCCCTGCGGCGAGGCCCGACTCTCCCTGCTGGTCGAGTACCGGGGCAACCGCCTCGGCCTGCTGATCTACCTCGCCGCCCTGAAGCTGGAGGCGGCCGAACACCTGACCCGGCTCAACCCCGACTCACCCCCAATCAACCTCACCGACCGCTTCCTCTCCTGGGCACGGGCGCGCGGATAGCCGCCGACCGCCCGCCCCGGTGCCGTCTCCTTCCCCCGTGGGAGAACCGGCACCGGGGCGGGCCTCTCCGCGGCGGCGGATCGGGTCGGACGACGCTCGACGGCCTGCCCCGTGCCAGCCCGCCCGAGCGCCCCGTGCCAGCCCGCCGAGCGCCTCGGCCGATCGTCAGGCGGACACCGGAATCCGTCCACGGCCCCGCCGGCCCCGGCGGTCGGGTGTCACCCCGTCCGGCTCGCCGCCGGGCGGTTCCGGGTCGTCGTGACCGCCCTGGGCCGACAGGCCGACCTCACCGACCCCGGCGACATCGCCGGAGGGTGCCTCGCCGTCAGGCAACGGGGCCAGGTCGTCCCCGCTGTCCCCGCCGTACCCGCCCAACTCCGTCAGCTCGTCGTCGGCGGCGGGGTCGGCCCGGTCGTCGAAGGGATCTCCCGCCAGGTCCTCGAAGCCGGGGCCGCCGGCCGGGTCCCGCCCGACGTGTGGGGCGTCGAACGAACCCCGGGCCTGGTCGAAGCCGCCCGGCTCGAAGTCCTCGTCGACGGGACGGTCGGCCGGCGAGGCGGGCGCCTGTCCCCGCGAGACCCGCTCGGTCGGCTCCCCGTGCACCCGGGTCTCCGCCTCGGCGTCCTCGACGATGCTGGTGGCCATGCTCGGCCGGTTGCGCAGGAACCGCCCCCGCCCCCGGGCCAGGTCGTGCCCGACCGCGACCGCCTCCATCTCGTAGAGGGTGCGGTGGTTGCCGGCCTCGTCGGTCCAGTCCCGGGTGTAGAGGCGGCCGGCCACCACGACCGGGTCGCCGACCATCACCGAGGAGGCGACCCCCTCGGCCAGCTTGCGCCAGCAGTTGACGCGTACCCGAAGGCTGTTGCCGTCGACCCACCGGCCGCTGTCCCGGTCGAGCCGGCGTGCGGTGGAGGCGACCTTGAAGTTGGCCACCAGCGTGTTGCTCTGGGTGGTGCGCCGCCACTCGGGGGCGGTTAAGACGTTTCCGACAATCGTTACGTGGGTGTCAAACATCGTCCCTCCAGGGGAGAACCGGGACTTGCCATGGCGAGTCGACTCACCGCCGAGCCTGGCCGTCCCGGCCCCCCCGTCGCCATCGACCGGTCGCCACCTGTGGACAACGGGGCGGCCTGTGGACAACGACCTGATCAAGGTCCCAATGTGCTACGTCCCCCGGTGGAGTCAACGCCTCGGCCGGCGGCCCGTCGCCGACTGTCCGCGCGGACGGCGGGGCATGGCACCCGCCACAGGACAGTCGGAGGGTGTTTCCGGACGGACCGTGGCTGGGTACAGCTTTGATCAAGCGAGCACCACCGACGGCGCGCCGGCTGACAGTAGGCGGCATGCCGTCCGATCAGAAGGGCCACGGAAGATGACTCTCTGCCGACTCCGTACGACCGGTTCCGTCCGCACCGAGGGCGAGGCCCGCCGATGAGCGCCGTGGCGAACCCCGCGACCGTGGGTGAGTGTCTGCGGGTCGGTGCCGGGTTCTCCCAGGGCGACCGGAACTGGATCGCCACGCAGTTCGCCACCCTCGACGCCCGGCTGGCCGGCTTCCACGCCGACGCCACCGAGCTGGAGGTGTCGGTGAAGGATCGGGAGGCCCGGGGGCAGAAGGTCACCCTGGAGTGCTGGATCGCCGGCCGACAGAAGATCGTCACCACCTCGTCGGAGGAGGACCTGCACGCCGCGCTCAACGACGTGCGGGACGACCTGCGTCGCCGGCTCAACGATTCCAAGACCAAGCAGGAGCCCCGGCACAACAAGCACCTGCGCGACACCGGTCAGGTTGCGGCGAGCCCGGACGAGGTGGACCTCGACGTCGACGCGCTCCGGGTCGACGCCGAGACGGCCTGAGCAGGACCTGAGCAGGACCGGCGGGAGGGTGGGCTTCGCCCCACCTTCCCGCTTCGGGGCTACCGCCGGGTAGGTTCCCGGCGTACCGTCGCGGTCGTGGAACCGGACGTGCTGGGGCCGCCGTACGAGCGGCAGACGATCGACCTGGGCACCGACGACGAGGGACCGGTCGTCGCGACCCTGGTCCGCCGACGGGCCGACCGCCCCACCGGCCGGGCCGTGCTGTACGTGCACGGCTACGTCGACTACTTCTTCCAGACCCACGTGGCCGACTTCTACGCCGAGCGGGGCTGGGACTTCTACGCCCTCGATCTGCGCAAATATGGTCGCAGCCTGCTGCCGCACCAGACGCCGAACTTCTGCCGCGACCTCGGCGACTACTTCCCCGAGCTGGACGCCGCCGCAAAGATCATCCGTGACGACGACGGCCACGACACCCTGCTCACCATGGGCCACTCCACCGGCGGCCTGATCATCTCGCTCTGGGCGCACGCCCGCCGCGACGCCGGCATCGTCGACGGGCTCGTCCTCAACAGCCCCTTCTTCGACATCAACGCCCCCTGGTTGGTGCGCAGACCCCTCGCGGCCGCCGTCTCCCGCCTGGCCCGTCGGGCGCCGCACCGCGTCGTCCCCGCCGGCGTCGGCAACGTGTACGGCGAGAGCCTGCACACCGAGCGACGCGGCGAGTGGACGTACGACCTGGCGTGGAAGCCGCTCGCCGGGTTCCCGGTCCGGGCCGGCTGGCTGGCTGCCGTCCGCGCCGGCCAGCGGCAGCTCCGCGCCGGCCTCGACATCCAGGTGCCGGTGCTGCTGGCCTGCTCCACCCGCAGTTTCCGGGGCACGAAATGGCACGACTCGGCGGCGCTCGCCGACGCCGTCCTGGACGTGGAGCACATGGTCCGCTGGGCGCCCCGCCTCGGCCGACACGTGACCCTGGCCCGCTTCGACGGTGGCATGCACGACCTGACCCTCTCCGGCCCCGCCGTACGCGAGAAGGTCTTCGCCGAGGTGGGCCGGTGGGCGGAGGCGTTCCTCGGCGCCGGCCCCACCCCCTCGGTGCCCGCCAGCCGTGAGCCGGCCGAGCGGGGAGCGGGCACGGCGGCCGAGCAACGACGGGGCAGGGCCGGGCAGGGCACGGAGACGACCGCGCCGAGCTGACCGGGGCCAAACTGGGGTGCCCCACGCAGGCGGATCATGCGACGCTGGGCGGGCGCCGACGGCCCGCCCCGTCGCACCCGCCCCGGCAGGTGCGGCGGTACCCTCTTGGCGCGACACCCACGACGCGCGCCCGTAGCTCAGCGGATAGAGCAGGGGACTTCTAATCCCAAGGCCGCAGGTTCGAATCCTGCCGGGCGCACCACCAGGCAAAACACGCTCAGCGCGAACCGAATGGACTAGCTACAGCGATAGCTGGCATGAGTATTCTGCCAGGAAAACCTTAGCGCTGTAGCACCGGAGGTAGCCGCACCTCATGGACCCGAACGAGCTGGTCATCGCCTCGTACGAGCGGTACCACCGCACCAAGCGCACCTCTCCCGACACCGTCAAGAGCTACCTCATCACCCTCCAGCAGCTCGCCGAGTTCCGCCCCGGCGGGCCTGTCGTCGACCTCGGCCGCGAGGACCTGGAGGAGTTCCTCATCGCCGCTGCCACCGTCAACGCCTCCGCCACGGTCCACAAAAAGTTCCGCAACCTGCGCGCGTTCTACCGATGGTGCGAGGCCGAGGAGATCATCGACCGCTCCCCCATGACGCGGATCGCCGAGCCGAAGGTGACCAGCAAGCCGGTGCCCATCGTGCCCGACGACCAGATCGCCGCGCTCCTGAAGGCGTGCTCCGGCAAGGAGTTCGGCGACCGGCGAGACACCGCCATGATCCGGCTCTGGTGCGAGGCCGGCTCGCCGCGGGTGTCGGAGATGGTCGGCATCCGGCTCGACGACCTCGACATGCGGCACGACCACGTCACCCTCCACGGCAAAGGCGACAAGATCCGCACCATCCCCTTCGGCGCGAAGACCGGCCAAGCCATCGACCGCTACCTGCGCGTCCGAGCCCGCCACAAGGACACCAAGATGGAGCCGCTCTGGCTCGGCCAGCTCGGCGGCGCGCTCACGACCTCGGGCGCCTACCGGCTGCTGGAGCGGCGGTGCCGGGAGGCCGGAATCCCGCGCATCCATCCGCACAAGTTGCGGCACCTGGCAGCGCACCTGTGGGCGGACGCCGGCGGCAGCGAGGGCGACGCGATGGCGCTGTTCGGCTGGTCGTCGTCGGAGATGCCCCGCCGGTACGGCCGGTCGGCGCAGGTGGAGCGGGCACACAGAGCGGCCCGCCGGGTCTCCCAGGCGGACCGCTTCTAGCTCTCAGGGTGACCTAGGTTGACGGCTCTGGCGGTACGACGTAGAGGCCGGTCGGCTGGCGCTGGCCGTTGACGGCCTGGCGCAGTTGCAGCTCGGCGTCCGCGTCTGCGACGCCGATGACGTCGGCGATCTCCCGGCGTACTGCGGCCATGTCGGCGGCGACGTCGCGGAGGAGCCGCATCTGCTCAGCCTGCCGGTTGGCGAGGTCGGTGATGCGGTGCGCCAGGTGGTCCTGGCGGCGGTAGAGCTCCGTCTGCCGGGAGTTGAGGGTCTCGCCCATGCTGCCGAGCGCCTGGTTGCCCCGGGTGACCCAGTCACGCAGGACGACGATGGAGACGATGATCCAGCTGATACCGCCGCCGACGATCAGCAGCAGCATCGTGGTGCCGGTGACGGCGGCGGAGTTGCGTGTCTCCTCGATGACCGTGAGCACGACCGTGGCGATCGTGAAGACGGTGGCCACGCACAGGGTCACGGCGAGAAGCCCGGACAGGGTCCACGGTGGCGGGGTGCCGGTGCTGTAGGTGCCGGCCGCCGAGGCGGTGGGGAGCTGGAGCTGACCGGTGTCGCCGTCGATGCTGGTGGGCGTGCGAGCGCCGGGGTCCCGTCGATGGGACTGCCCCGTTGCGGTGTTCATGCTGGCCCTCCCCGAGGGGGTTGATACGAACAGGTGTGCTATTAGGGGTGCGTCGATCTACGGAACCCTAACTATGATCTTTCTCTCCCGAAAGGGAATAGTCCACATGGGATTCCCACGCGCAACAATCTCGGCCGATCGGGTGATCCCTGCGGCGGGTCAGGCGGTGTTGCGCCTGCTCCGCGACCTCAACCGGGCCGATCGCCGATACGGCTCTAGGTACTGATCGAGGAACGCCTCGATGGACTGCCGCTCAATCGGCGGCAAGGGGGACGTCTCAGCCAGGAGCGTGGCCAGTTCCCGTGCGAGCGGGTGGCCGATCAGCGGGGGCGGCTCGGGCGTGGCGTCCATGCCCAGGTCCTCGGCCCGAACGCGGCAGGCGAGCACCAGGAGCTCGCGCAGCGGCGCCGCGATGGCCGGCGCCAGCCGCTCAAGACTGCGGACGCTGGGCTGCTCGGTCCCCGAGAACCACTTGGAGAAGACACCCGGCTTGATGCCAGTGGCCCGGGAGAGGTCGGCGACAGTCTCAATCCCGGTGCCGGCGTTGACCGCGTGCTGGAGCACGTAGCGGCGGAATTCGGCACCGGCCTCAGGTCCCCACGTGGTGCTCACGTGCACGAACCCTAGGCCATTTCGTACGCGAAAGCGAGCAACGGCGCTACCTAACGGCCGATGTCGGCCCACCTGTCCGTCTATCGGTTCGGTCATGCACGCAACTCTATCTTTAAGTTTCGCGCGCGAAACTCACCCGAACGGATGACCCGGTCAGCGTTGCTTTCGAGAGGCCACAGCGCTAGCGTCTGTTTCGTGCTCGAAACACAAGACGCGCACTCGACAGCCCGCCCCCGGGTCGTCTTCCTCATCGAGGAGTTCGACCGCATCACCACCCCCCTTGGCCTCGTCACCGACGCAGCAAGGGCCGCGTTCCTGGGCATCAGCCCGCCTGCCCTCAGCAAGATCCGCAACGGCCACAACGGCCCGTCGGCGGACTTCATCGCCGCCGTCCGCACAGCGCTACCGGCTGTGTCGTACGAGCGGCTGTTCACCACGACGACCACCACCACGGAGGAGAGATGAACCGCTCCGTCGCCGGCCGGATCGGGGCGCACGTGCGGTGGGGCCGCACCCCCGACCGCCAGGCCGCCACCGAGCCGGCCCGCAAGGCCGCCGCCGACCGCTGGATCCGCGAGGTCCGAGCCGAGTACCCGGACCTCGACGAGGTGACGGTCCAGCGCCTGGCCGAGAGCCGGCGCAAGGCGCACATGACCCGGATCGCCCGCCTGCCGCGCAAGCGCCGCAAGGCCGCCTGACACGGCGCGAGCCCCCACCGATGCCACGGCAGGGGCTCAACACACCCGGACCACACGCACACACGAGGAGTCCAGATGCAACACCAGACCCTACCGGAGCTCGACCTGAGCCCTGAGGGCGTGGCGGCCATCCGCGCCGCGCTCGTCGAGGCCGGCCTGCCCGTGTACCACGTCGAGAACGCCGGCGACGCCATCGACCTGACCCTGCGTCCCGCCACCACCGGCACCACCCTGATCGCTCTGTCATGGCGGCAGGCGCGGCACGGCTGGTACCTGGCCGAGTCCGACGCGGCCGGCGTCGAGCAGTGCATGTGGCCGCTCGGCCACGACCTGGAGGACGTGGCGGCTGAGGCGGCGCGTCTCCTGGCGCAGACCGAGCGGGTCGAGGCCGAGATGGCCGCCGAGGCCGCCGCCGACGCGGACCCCGCCCCGGCCGAGCCGGCCGAGCCGGACTACTGGCTGTCCCTCGCCGCCGACCTGCGTAAGGCCGCCGACCGGATCGCCACCCTCGCCGGCACCGACCGGCAGCCGGACAAGGTCCATCTGGACTTCACCGTCGCGTACCCCGGCAACACGGACCTGACCGCCACCGACCTGGCCGACCGGATCGCCGAGGCCTTCGGCGCGACCACCCACACCAGCAAGTTCCCCGGCGGGGACAGGGTCTACCAGGTCCGGGCCGCGATCGGCGCGCTCCGGGTGGAGGCCGACACGTACCTGCCGGCCGAGCCGTCCGAGCTGGAGTCGCTGCGGGCCCGGGTGGCCGAGCTGGAGGCGCAGCAGGCCGAGGTGGCCCGGTGACGGCCCCGGACCTGCCCCCGGTGCAGCCGATGGGGCCGATGCCGGGCACCGGCTCCGGCAGTCGTACCGGCAGACCGGACTACGCCCCCGCCGGCCGGATCGCCTACCTGGAGGCACGCGTCGCCCACCTGGAGACGCAGCTCGCCGAGGAGCGCCGCCAGGCCCGCACCGACCCGCTCACCGGCGTCCTCAACCGGGCCGGCCTGGTCGACGCGTGGTGGCGGATCCGCCCCGGCGACCGGCTCGCCCTGGTCGACCTGGACGGCTTCAAGGCAGTCAACGACACCCTCGGCCACGCCGCCGGCGACGCCGTCCTCACCACCGTCGCCCAGCAGCTCCGCGTTCACGGCATCGTGGCCCGGCTCGGCGGTGACGAGCTGGTCGTGATCGGCTCGCTGCCCGGCGGCCCGGACCGGCTGTGGCGTGCCCCGGTCGGCGGCGGCCGGGAGGTGACGGTCACCGGCACGGTCGGGATCACGCCGGTCATCCCCGGCGACCTGCCGGAGACGCTGCGCCGCGCCGACGTGGCCATGTACGCGGCGAAGCACGCCGGTCGCGGGTCGCTGGTGGCGTACGACCCGACGCTGGACGTGCCGGAGCAGACCGGGCCGGCCCGGCGGCGAGTGCGCGACCTCACGGTCCCGGCCCGGCGTCTGACGGTCATCGCCCTGGGGCGGGGTGCGGCATGAGCCAGATCGACCGCATCGACGGCGGCGTCAACACCGCCCGCGTGTCCGCCGCCGAGGCCGACCGGATTTACCGGGAGCAGCGCCAGGCCGACGCCCTTCGGTTCCTGCGCAAGCGGGGCCTGGACGACGTCGCCGAGATCCTCGGCCTGGTCGAACCGGCCACCCCGGCACCGCAGGTTCGGGACCGGATCGGCAGCGGCAAGACCCGGCGGGGTGCCGCGTGATCAGCATCCTCACCGTCGTCCTGGCCGTCGCCGTCGCCGCGCTATTGCTCATCGTCGCCGGACTCACCCGCGCCCTCGGCCTGGTCGAGCGGCTCAACGCCAGCCTCGCCATCCGGTGCCTGCGCCAGGGCGAGCGCATCCAGACGTACCGGGCCGAGACGTGCCGCCTGGCCGTCGCGCTCCAGCAGGTCACCGACGAACGCGACCAACTCCACCACCGCCTGGTCGCCGCCGCACTCACCACCGACGCGGCCGGCGAGCCGCCGATGCCCCGGTGGGGGCTGCACACCCTCCGCGACATCCACCTCGGCGGCCCCGCCGACTTCGACACCCCGGGAGAAGCCCGATGACCACGACCACCGCGCCGACCACGTCCGCCCCGCTCGCCCTCGACGCCATCCGCAAGCTCACCGACGCCGCCACCCCCGGCCCGTGGACCGCCCACCCCGACGGGCTCGTCTGGTCGACGCTGATCGGTGACCCCGTGTCCGGCTCGGTGCTGGTCGCCGACGCCAACTTCATCGCCGCCGCCCGGACCGCCGTGCCCGCCCTGCTCGCCAAGCTGGCCCAGCTGTGCGGCTCCTGCCACCCCTGCACCAACTACGCCGACGAGACCTGGCGGGCCGCCGGCCGCACCCCACCGCACGTCTCCCAGTGGGACGAGGCGCAGGCCGAGCTGACCCGGCTCCGCGCCGCCCTGGACGCCGAGAAGACCCGGACCTCCCGGCTGGAGGACGCCCTCGCCGACGTCGAGCAGCAGGCCGCCAGCATGCGGATCGCCCTCGACCAGGTCGACGCCGAGGCGGAGGGCCGGTGACCCGCGCCTACACCGGCCTGCACCGGCCGGAGACGGTCCAGCCCGTCGGCGACGACTGGCGGCTCAGCCCCGCCGCCCAGCAGCTCGTCACCCGCACCGCCGACCCGGTCCACGCCGGGCCCGCCGACGCCACCGGCCTGCTCGACGTCCGCGACATCCCCAGCACCAACGCCTGGACCACGCCGGCCGTCGTCGCCGGGCTGCGCGCCAACCTCACCGCCCCGGCGGCCGGGCCGCTCGCCCGCTGGGCCGCCTCCGTCGCCGACGAGTCGCACCACCCGATCTCCGACGAGGCCGGCAACGGCAAGACCACCGACGGCCCCCACACCCCGAAGGACGAGGCATGACGACCACCACCAGCCCGCCGCGGTTGCCCCGCCAGATGCTGTCCGGCGGCGCGTCCGTCGCTGTCCGGCTGCCCTCGGAGCGCGGCATGGTCGCGCACCGGCCCGAGCGTGACACCCGGCCCGCGCCGATCCCCGGCTACCCGGGCCGCAACGAGCAGATCGTCTTCGCGGCCTGCTCCCGGGACGACGGGGAGTGCCGCGAGCTGACGGCGTCGTGGGCCGACCACCTCGGCGCCCAGGCGTGCACCGAGCCGGCATGCTTCCCCGAGGCGGACGCCCGATGACCGCCACGACCGTCGAGTTCGCCCCGCAGCAGGTCGAGGCCATCGACAAGATCACTGACTGGTTCCGGTCCGGCGACAGCCAGGTGTTCCGGCTGTTCGGCTACGCCGGCACCGGCAAGACCACCCTCGCCCGGCACATCGTCGACCAGCTCGGCGTCACCGCCCTGTTCGCCGCGTTCACCGGCAAAGCCGCCTACGTGCTGCGCAGCAAGGGCTGCGACGGGGCGCAGACCATCCACAGCCTCATCTACCAGCCTGTGGAAAAGGTGCGGAAGAAGCTGGAGCAGCTCCAGGCCCTGCTCGACATCGAGACCGACCCCGACGAGCGGGAGATCCTCGCCCGGGCCATCGCGGTGGAGGAGGAGAAGCTCCACACCCCCGACTTCATCCTCCGCGAGGACTCCCTGCTCCTCGGCGCGCCGCTGCTCGTCCTCGACGAGGTGTCGATGGTCGGGCACCGCATCGCCGCCGACCTGCTCTCCTTCGGCTGCAAAATCCTGTGCCTCGGCGACCCGGCGCAGCTGCCCCCGGTCGACGGCGGCGGCTACTTCATCAACGCCGACCCGGACCACCTGCTCACCGAAATCCACCGGTCCGCCCTCGACTCCCCGGTCACCCGGCTCGCCACGTCGGTCCGCAAGTCGCCGCCCGGGGACCGGACCCTCGGCATGGCCGGCCTCGACGGCGACTCCGGCCGAGTCCCGGCGGTCACCCGCCAACACGTCGCCGAGTTCGACCAGGTCCTCGTCGGCACCAACAAAACCCGGTGGAAGGCCATCCACCTGCTGCGCACCCTCCAGGGCCTGCACGGGCCCGTGCCGCAGCCCGGCGACCGCATCATCGGCCTCGCCAACTCCACCGAGGCCGACATCTTCAACGGCCAGCAGTTCATCGTCCGCAGCGTCCTCGACCAGCAGCCGCTGCCCGCCGACACCGACCGGGTCCGCCTCCTCGTCGAAGACGACAGCGGCACCCATCGCACCCTCACCACCTGGCTCGCCGGGTTCACCGGCCAGGAAGGCGAGAAGCTCGCCAAGCGGGAGGGCCGCGGCAACATCGCCGCCTGCACGTTCGCCCAGGCCATCACCTGCCACAAGAGCCAGGGCTCCCAGTGGGACCGAGTGCTCGTCGTCGACGAGTCGCACATCTTCGCCCGCGCCGCCGCCGACGAAGCCCAACGCGCCGGCTGCACCCCAGACGCCGCCGGCGCCGCCGCCCACCTCGCCGGCCAGCGCTGGCTGTACACCGCGATCACCCGGGCCGCCCAGCGGGTCGTCGTTATCGCCTCCCCGAGAGGACTCCCGGCATGACCGCCGCCGTCTCCGACGCCGAGCTGGCCGCGCTGATCGCCTCCCTGCAAGGCGGCCAGCCGGCCCCGGCCGTCGAGCCCCGCTGCACGGTCACCGACCTGCTCGTCGCCCAGTGCGCGCACTGCCGACCGGCACCCGTCGACGACCGGGTGGCCCGGATCGGCCCGTGGATCTCCGCCACCTACCGGGGTGCCTGCTCCGGCTGTGGGGCGCGCGTCGAGGAGTTCGACGAGATCCGCTCCGACGGAGACGGCGGCTGGCTCGCCCGCTGCTGCGGCGACACCGACCCACAGCCGGGCACCACGGTGGACGGCCTGGTCGCGCCGGTGCCCGCCCGGCCGGCCGGGCCGCCGCCCAGCACGGTGCGGGAGCTGCGCCAGGTCCTCATCGACTTCGAGCGGTCCCGGCCGCGGTCAATGCAGAAAGCCCTCGGCCCGTCCGAGCTGGGCACCCCGTGCCAGCAGCAGATGGCCCGGAAGTTGGCCGGCGCGCCCCGGCGGCCGATCACCGACCCGACGTGGGCGCCGTTCCAGGGCACCGCCGTCCACGCCTCCATGGAAGACGTCGTCGCGTTCTGGAACACCCAGTTGGGCCGGGAGCGGTGGCTGGCCGAGGACCGGCTCACCGTTGACCCCGGTCTCGACGGCGTCGACCCGATCGAGGGCAACGGCGACGCCTTCGACACCGACTTCGGGATGGTCGTCGACTGGAAGCACGTCGGGAAGACCGCCCTGGAGAAGCTGCGCCGCGGTAAACGGCTGGGCAAGCCGACCGCCGAGCAGGTCTCTGCGGAGTACCGCATCCAGGGCCACCTGTACGGCCTCGGCCACGAGCGCAAAGGGCGGCCGGTGCGCTTCGTCCGACTGGTCCTGCTGGCCCGCTCCCACAACTACGACGACTCCGAGGAGTGGACCGAGGAGTTCAACCCGGACATCGCCTACCTGGCCATCGACCGGTACTACGCCACCGTCCAGCTCGTCGACGACCTCAACGTCGCCGCGGCCCCGGCGCTCATCGCCGCCGTGCCCGCCAGCCCTCACCGGGACACCTGCAAGTGGTGCCCCTTCAACCGCCCCGGCCAGCCCTCCAACTGGGACGGCTGCCCGGGAGACAAGCCGCTCGACGCCATCGTCGGGCGCGCCACCGACGGGCTCATCGCCCCTACACCCCAGGAGATCCAGTGACCACCGACCCCAACAGCTTGCTCATGGGCTCCGGCGCGCCGACCGCCAAGTTCGACCAGATCGGCACCGTCGTCTCGGGGACCGTCGTCGCCGAACCCCGGGCCACCCAGCAGACCAACTTCCGCACCAAGCTGCCCGAGGTCTGGAAGGACGGCAGCCCGAAGATGCAGGTCATCGTCCGGCTGGCCACCAGCCTGCGCGACCCGCAGAAGCCCGACGACGACGGCGAGCGCGACCTGTACATCAAGGGCCGCGAACTGACCAAGGTCATCCGCGACGCCGTCCGGGCGTCCGGCGCCAACGGCATCCACACCGGCGGCGTCCTCACCGTGCAGTACGTCGGCGACGGCCAGCCGGAGAGCGCGGATGTCAACCCGCCGAAGCTGTACACCGCGCAGTACGTGCCGCCGGCGGTCAGCTTCGGCGGCATCACCGGGCCGACCGGTCAGCCGCCCGCCCAGCCCGCGTACACGCCGGCGGCAGCCCCGGTGCAGCACCAGATCCCCCTGCCGGTGCAGCAGCCGGCAGTCGCGCCGGCCCCGGTCGCGCCGGCCAACCCGGCCGCCGCGGTGGTCGGTGGCCCGCCGCCCGGCGTCGACCCGGCTATGTGGGCCGTCCTCACCGACGACCAGCGGCGGGCCGTCCTCGCCGCCAGCGGCACCCAGCCCGCGTACTGACACACCCGTCGGCCCCGCCCATGCACGCCCGGCGGGCGGGGCCGACCCCCGCCCAGCACACGAACACCCCATGACGATCGTGGAGACGCTCTTGACCACCATCGCGCCACCCGGATACCAGCCCGCCGCCGTGCGTTCCTGGCTGGCCATCCTCCACGGGGACTCCCCGGGGCACCTCCACGTCTGCTCCACCGACGACTGGTCGGGCCGCACCTTCCCCGTCGGTCAGCTCGACCAGGCCGTCGACTACATCGGCCACCTCGACCGGGCCGGCCGCGAAGGTATCTACGTCCGCGTCACCAGCCTCACTGAGCCGCTGGCACCCGGGAAGCGCGGCTCGGCCGCCGACTCGGCCGCCCTGCCCGCCCTCTGGGCCGACCTCGACATCGCCGGCCCCGGCCACGCCCACGACCTGTGCCCCGCCGACTGCACCAAGCAGCACACCCACATCTGCCGGCCGGAGTGCACCCGCGGACACCACCACATCACCCGGGAACTGCCGCCCGACGAGGCCGCCGTCCGCCAGGTCGTCGCCGCCACCGGCCTGCCCGCCCCCACGCTGTGGATCCACTCCGGCGGGGGCATGTACCCGATCTGGCTGCTCGACCAGCCGTACCTCGTCACCGGCGACAACCTCGACCAGGCCCGCCGGCTCGCCAAGGACTGGCAGGCCGTCATCGAGCACGCCACCACGAGCCTCGGCTGGTACTACGGGCGCGGCGTCGGCGACCTCGCCCGCGTGCTCCGCGTCCCCGGCACCATCAACCGCAAGGAGGGCCTGCACCGGCCCTGCCGCATCGTCGACGCCGGCCCCCGCCGGTACCGGTTCGGCGAGCTGGTCGACGCCCTCGACGCCGCCGTGCAGCGCATCGCCCCGCCGCAGGCCGCGAATAATATTCCTACCCCGTCCTCACCTGGGCTTACGCCCGTGGACCGGCCCGCCGGCTACGTCAGCCCCGGCGACGACTACGCCCAGCGCACCGGGTGGGCCGACATCCTGGAGCCGGCCGGCTGGAGTGAGCACTACCGCCAGGACGACGTCACCTACTGGACCCGGCCGGGCAAGCGCACCGGCACCTCGGCGTCGACCAACGCGCTCGGCACCGACCGGCTGTACGTCTTCACCACCAGCGCACTTCCGCTGGAGGGCGGCGAGTCGTACTCGAAGCTGGGCGCGTACGCGGCGCTGCGCCACGGCGGTGACCACCACGCTGCCGCCCGCGCCCTGGCCGACGCCGGCTACGGCACCCCGCTGCCCGACCCGGGCGCCGAACACCGGGCCGCCCTCGCCGAGATCCTCGGAACCACCGCCGAGCAGGTTGCCGCCGCCGCCCCGCCCCCGCCGCTGCGGATCTGGACGCCCGAGGTTGAGGTGACGAACACGGCGGTCGCCGCCGACTGGATCCGCGAAGAAGCCGGCCGCGGCAAGCTCGCCGGCTTGTTCCGCCGCGACGGCCTCGTCGTCCACACCCCCCGCGAAGGCGAGGAGGGCTACCAGCCGCTCAGCCAGGAAGACGACGACAACGACGGGCCCGCGCAGATCCGCCCCGTCACCGACTCCACCCTCGCTTCCCGCATCACCTACACCTACGGCGTGTTCCGCCTGGTGAAGAAGGGCGAGGACTGGGAGCCGCAGCCCGCCCTGTTCCCCCGGTCGGCGGCGCGCACCGCCCTCGACGTGCCCGACATGCTGCCCAACCTGCGGACCCTGCGCGGTGTCATCCACTCGCCGGTGTTCCGGCCCGACGGCACCATCCTCGCCACCCCCGGATACGACCCGGACACCCGACTGCTGTACCTGCCCGAGCCTGGCCTCATCGTGCCCGAGGTGCCCGAGAAGCCCACCGCTGCCGACCTCGCCGCCGCGGTCGCGCTGCTCATCGAGATGATCGCCGGGTTCCCGTTCATCTCGGACCACTACCGGGCCAACTACCTCGGCATGCTGATCACCCCGCTGCTGCGGGCCCTGTTCCGGCCGCCGTACAAGCTCCACGCCATCGAGGCCCGGCAGCCCGGCTCCGGCAAGACCCTGCTCGCCAACCTGGCCCGGTTCATCCACGGCGGGGTGTTCCGTGCCGAGGCGCCCGACGACGATGCCGAGCTGCGCAAGCAGGTCACCTCGATCCTCACCATCACCACCGGCCCCGTCGTCGTCCTCGACAACGTCTCCGGTGCCCTCAAATCGTCCACCATGGCCGGCCTGCTCACCACCGAGCAGTGGGACGACCGGCCGCTCGGCTCAACCGCCTGGACGCGGGCCACCAACGACCGGATCTGGACCGTCACCGGCAACAACATCGCCATCGGCGGCGACATGCCCCGCCGCACCATCCGCACCGTCATCGACCCCGGCCGCCCGAACCCCGAACTTCGCACCGGATTCGCCATCG
Source organism: Micromonospora sp. NPDC002296 (assembly GCF_040296145.1). Classification (NCBI taxonomy): domain Bacteria; kingdom Bacillati; phylum Actinomycetota; class Actinomycetes; order Micromonosporales; family Micromonosporaceae; genus Micromonospora; species Micromonospora sp. NPDC002296. The sequence continues at coordinate 36,465 of NZ_JBEOWQ010000018.1, read as the reverse complement.
CCGACCTGGCGAGCTGGACGAAGGAAAGGCGCGGGGAACTGCTCCACGCGCTACTCGTCATCGTCCGCTCATGGGTTGTCGCCGGCCGCCCGCTGCCGGCGGAAAAGGCGTCCGACGGATACGCCCGGTGGGTGCGCGCCGTCGAGGGAATCCTTGGCCACGCCGGAATTGCCGGCGGATTCGATCACCCGTCCACTCGCGTGGATACCGGCACCGACGACGACGAGTGGTCCGAATTCCTGCACGCCGTGAACGGGCTCTTCCGCGACCGGATATGGACCGCGAAGGAACTGCTCGGAATGGTCGACATGGGCGGCCTCACCCAGTCGGGGATGCTGCCGCTCGACGCGCTGCCGGCCGACCTGGCGGAGAAGGCGGCCCGCAACGCGAAGGGTCCAACGGGTATCGCCAAGTCCCTCGGGTGGTGGCTGCGCAACCGGGACGGCCGCTGGGCCCGCGGGCTGACCGTCCGGTGTGTCGGCGAGACCGCGAACGGTACCAAGCAGTGGCAGATGCGGACATCTGAGGCGGAGGACGCCTCATGATCCGCGAGGTTTCTCGGTTTCTCAGGTTTTTTCCAGCCCTACGCGCGCGCGCAAATTACGAAGCGAACACGGAGCGTAGTGAAGCCGTGGGGGGAGCACCCCAGGGTGGCCGGGAAAAACCGCAGAAACCGAGAAACCTGCGCGGCGACCCATGACCCACTTCATCTCCACCCCCGCCGCCCTGGCCACCTGCCCCCGCTGCCGACTCCCGATCATCACCGCCCACGACGAAGGCATCCGAGTCCGCGTCGACCTCGTACCCCTGCCCGACCAGGCCGCCGAAATCGCCGCACTCCTGCAAGGACGCACCACCTACACCCGACTCAGAAACGGCCACCTCGTCACCCGAGACGCCCCCCGAATCGCCGCCCGCACCCTCACCGGACCAACCCACGCCGACCACCGATGCACCGGCCCGAAACAGCTCACCATCGACGACCTGATCGGAGCGCAATGACCACCCCCCGCGTAATCGGACTCGACCTCTCAATGACCGCCACCGGAATTGCGTGGTGCGACGGCACCACCTACACCGTCACCACCAAGGCCACCGGCGACGCCCGCCTCCTCGCCATCGTCGGCGAAGCCGCCCGCGCCGTCGACGGCCGCGACATCGACCTGGTCGTCATCGAAGACCTGCCCACCCACGCCAAGGCCGCCGGCATCACCGGCATGGTCCACGGCGCCGTCCGCGCCTACCTGCTGCGCCTCGGCACCCCGTACGCCCTCATCACCCCCGCGAGCTTGAAGAAGTACGCCACCGGCCGCGGCAACGCCGGCAAGCCCGAGATGGCCGTCGCCCTCTACAAGCGCCTCGGCCGGGAGCTGGCCGACGACAACCAGGTCGACGCCCTGTGGCTGCGCGCCGCCGGCCTCGACCACCTCGGCCACCCGCCCGCCCCGATGCCCGCCGCCCAGCGGGCCGCCCTCACCGCCGTCACCTGGCCCGCCGCCTGACCCACGCCGTCCGCCACGAGATCGAGGAGACACGCCGCCGTGGCTGAGATCCGCACCGTCCGCACCGCCCGCAAGAGCCACTGCTGCGAAGCCGACACCGGAACCCGCTGCCGCACCGCCATCCGCCCCGGCGAGCGGTACCTCCTCGCCTCCCTCCCACCCAACGGCGAACTAGGCAACACCACCTGGTGGCGGCTGAAGGTCTGCGTCGGCTGCGCCACCCGCCACGGCAAGACGCTCGACGAGCAGGCCACCCGCCGCCGCAGCACCCGACGCACCCAGCCCGCCACCCGCCAGCCCGCCTGACCCGGAAGGACCGCCATGACCGCCAGCCCGTACGCCGACCGCACACCGCTTCGCCCCGCTGACCTCCGCACCGCGGTGACCGCCGGCATCTTCGCCCCGGAGCCGACCGCCGCCGACCGCATCGAGATGGAGCGCGACGACCTCCGCATCCAGCTCCGCCGCGCCGACGCCGAGGGCCGCAGCCAGGACCGGGCGCTCCGGGAGCTCACCGCCGAGCGGGACCAAGCCTTCACCGAGTTGGACCACGTGTCGGCCGCCCTGAACCGGGCCGGTGTCAGCGGACCCGGCAGCTTCGGCGACCGCATCGACGCCGCCGCCGAAGCTCTCACCGCCCTCCACGCCCGCCTGGCCGCCATGACCGCCGAGCGCGACCAGGCCCGCCGGGAGCACGGCGAAGCCCGCCGAATCGCCGAGAGCCTCCGCGACGACCTCGCCGCCGCCGACACCGTCATCACCACCGCCCGGACAGTCACCGACTCCACCCGGCTCAGCCGCCGCGCACTCATGGACCTGGCAGACGCCCTCCGCACCTACGACGCCCCGCCCCACGCCACCACGCCGTCCCCCGGTTCCGGCCAGGACCGCGCGCAGGACCAGCCGGACCTCGCCACCCGCTGGATCGACGCCGCCGGCATCCCCGTCATCGGCCGGGACGTCCGCGCCTGGCTCGACCAGCTCGGCGTACCGGTGCCGGTCGGCATCTGGCCGCTGATGGCCGAGATCCGCCGGGCCGTGATCGCCGCCGGGGACGCCGGGTACGACACCGGCCGCCAGGACGAGCCGGCCGCCACCCTGGCGCAGATCCGGCACGACGCCGAGCAGCACCAGGCCGCCGTGCTCGCCGGCACGGCCGCCGACGACATGAGCCCGGACAGCAACCCGGCCAACGTCGCGCGGGAGGGCTGACGTGATCTGCGACGTGTGCGGACACCCCGACCCGTACCGGGGCCAGGGCGACGGCATCGGCTCCTGCGACTGCCCCCGCTGCAAGTGCGGCGAGGCACGCGGGTCGACGTTCTGCACCTGCAACCCGGACGCGGGCTTGGACGACTACAGGCCATGGCCCGACGAGCTGCCCGGAGCGTCCGCGTGATCCTCGACCTGTACGCCGGAGCCGGCGGTTGGGACGAAGCCGCCCGCCAGCTCGGCCTCACCACCGTCGGCCTGGAGATCTGGCACGACGCCTGCGTCACCGCCGTCCGCGCCGGCCACCCCCGCATCCGCTGCGACATCGCCACCTACCCCACCGCCCCGTTTACCGGCCGCGTCACCGGCCTCATCGCCTCCCCGCCCTGCCAGGCCTGGTCCATGGCCGGCAAGCGCACCGGCGAACAGGACAAGCCCCGCGTCCACGCCCTCGTCAACGCCTACGCCGCCGGCAGCAACGAGCCCGGCGACGGATGGGCCGACCCCCGCTCCCACCACGCCGCCCAACCCGTCCGCTGGATCCGCGACCTCCGCCCCGACTGGGTGTGCCTGGAGCAGGTACCGCCCGTGCTCGACCTGTGGCGCCACATCGGCGACGTGCTCCGCGGCTGGGGCTACTCGGTGTGGGTGGGTGTGCTCAACGCTGCCGACTACGGGGTGCCGCAGACCCGGCAGCGCGCCATCCTCATCGCCTCCCGGGTCCGGCCCGCCGCCATGCCGCCGTCCACACACGAGCAACGCCCACCCGACAACGCGCTGTTCGGCGCCCGCCGCCCGTGGGTGTCCATGGCCGAGGCGCTTGGCTGGGACACCGACACCACGGCGGTCAGCAACTACGGCACCAGCGGCGACCCGGCCAACCGCGGCATCCGCACCTCCGGCCAGCCGGCGGCCACGATTACCAGCAAGGCCGGACGGACCAAGCTCGTCAACGGCGCCCAAGACAACGCCACCGTGCGAGGGCTCGACGAGCCCGCCGGAACCATCTACTGCTCCCGGCCCGGCAACCTGCGCTGGGCGATCGGCCGCGCCGACCTGTGCCAGTGGACCAACGGCGACGACACCCGCCGAGTGGCCGTCACCGAGGCCGCGATCCTCCAGTCCTTCCCCGCCGACTACCCGTGGCACGGCACCAAGACCAACCAGTTCCTCCAGGTCGGCAACGCCGTCCCGCCGGGCCTGGCCGCCGCCGTCATCGCCCAGGCCGCCGGCCTGCCCGCCACCCACCACACCCTCGCCGCCTGAGGAGCACTGTGACCCCGCACCACCTCCACGCCCTGGCCGCCGCCTGGTCCCTCCAGGCGGCCTGAGGAGCCTCGTGACCCCGCACCGCCGCGCCAGCCCATGACCGACCCGATCGTGCGGGCGGCGGTGATCCGGTACGCAGTGCCGCTGGTCATCCGCCGCCTTCGCACCCGCCCACTACGAGCAGCCCTGCTCGCCAACCTGATCAGGAGACGCAACCGATGACCCAGCCCTGGTACACCGTCACCGTCGTCAAGCACGACGTTCACCCCAGCCAGCGCCAGGACAGCGACCCCGCCCCCGTCGAGGTGGTGGCCTGCACCGTGGAGCCCGAGCTGGCCGGCACCATCCTGCGTGCCACCGCCGACCAGATCGCCCCGCGCAAGCCGGCCACCCGCACCAGGGTGGAGCTCTGACCGGTGGGCAACTGGCAGGGAGGCAGCACCAGGGCGTGGCGTCGCATCCGCGCCCTGGTGCTGCTCCGCGACGGGTGCCGCTGCCGTGCACACGCCGACGGATGGTGCGACCGCGTGCCCGGCCAGCACAGCTGCACCGGCGTCGCCGATCTCACCGGACCCGCTGCTGGCCACGCCCACCACACCCTCGGCCGCGGTGTCACCGGCGACGACCCGCGCTACATCGTCGCCGCGTGTGGCAGCTGCAACCTCCACATCGGCGACCCGACCAAGACACCCGACCCGCAAGGCAGGAGCGTGACCCGATGGTGACTAGCCCGCAGCCTCAGATGTACGTGGTTGACCTGAGCACAGGCCAGATGACAGGCGGACCCGAGCCCGGCACCGTGCAGCACTGCAACAGCGCCACCGGCTACGAGATGATCGTGCACCCGTACGCACCCGACGAATGCGACCACTGCGCGGAGATCGCACAGATCAAGGTCGTGACCTACCAGGCGCCGCTCGCCACCGGCAGGTGCCAGCACTGCGGCCAGCGAGTGCTGTTCAACCTCGCGATCGGCCACGTTCAGCACGAGACACCCAACGAGGCGTGCAGCAATCCGTGGCCCGCGTCATGATGTCCGTTTTTTCCCAACCAGGGGGCCCGGACACCCCGATGTACGTGTCCGTTCTCTCTCCCTGGGGTGGTGCGGGGTGAGCGCGATGAGCGTCTGTAGTTGATAGGGAGCTGAGAGTGACGACGGTTCGGGGTCCGATGACGAGGGCGGTGGCTGCGGCGCTGCGGGCAGCCGAGCTGCGACCGGAGGATGGTGCCGCGAAGGCATTGGCCCAGCGGTACGCCGCGCTGATCGACGAGGCGGTGCCGCTGGCGAAGTACGACAAGCCGTTGCGGGCGCTGCGCCAGGCGGTGCGGGAGTCCAGCGATCCGAACGCCGAGGAGCACCTGGCGAAGATCGAAACGGCGCTGTCGGCGCATTCAGTGGCGTCGGACCTGGGGCCGAAGCTGCTGTCGGTGTTGACCGCGCTCGGCATGCCGGCGGCGGGTCGTGGTGCGAAGGGAGGTACTGGTGGCGGCACTGTTAGCCCCGTCGCGTCCAAGCTCGACGAGCTCCGAGAGCGACGTCGACAGCGTCAGGGGTAGCACGATCCCGAGGCTGTTCACCCCGCCGTTGGTGACCGGCCCGCCGGGTCCCTGCGGGTGTGGGTGTGCCCTGACTCCGGAGACGTCGTACGGCTTCGACGTCGATGAGTTCGCCGAGGTGGTGCTGCGGCACCCGCTGGATCCGTGGCAACGGTGGGCGGCGATTCACGCCGGCGAGCTGCTGCCGGACGGGTCGCCGCGGTTCAGCATCGTGCTGATCCTGGTGGCCCGGCAGAACGGGAAGACCGAGCTGCTGGTGGTGCTCGCCTTGTACTGGCTGTACGTGGCGCGGATCGCCATGGTGCTCGGCACCAGCACGAAGCTCGACTACGCGAAGGAGTCGTGGAAGAAGGCGGTCAAACTGGCCCGCTCCATCGCAGAGCTGGCTGGCGAGATCCCGAAGCGTAGCGGGGTGCGGAAGACCAACGGGGAGCAGGAGTTGGTGGTGGTGCCGTCGGATGCCGTCACCCCGGACGACGCGGACGACCCGGATGCCTGCCGGTACAAGATCGCGGCGGCGAACGAGGAAGGCGGTAGGTCTCTGTCCGTCGGCCGGTTCATCGCCGACGAGTTGCGCCAGCATCACGACTACTCGGCCTGGGATGCGGCTGAGCCGGCGACCTCGGCGGTGGACGGGTCGCAGGTCTTCGCCCTGTCGAACGCGGGCAGCGATAAGAGCGTGGTGCTCAACGACTTGCGTGAGACGGCGCTGGCGGCCATCGAGAGCGGCGAGGCCGGCGACCTGATGCTGGCGGAGTGGTCGGCGCCGGAGGAGTCCGATCCGCTTGACCTGGCGGCGCTCGCCCAGGCGAACCCGAACCTCGGGGTCCGCAAGAACACGCGGAAGCTGCTGGCGACCGCGCGACGGGCTGTGGCCCGGGGCGGTGCGGCGCTCACCGGCTTCAAGACCGAGCACATGTGTATCCGGGTCAAGGTGTTGAACCCGGCGATCGACCCCGGGGCGTGGAAGCGGTGCGAAGACGTCGGCGGGCTGGACGAGGTCCGGGCCCGGGTGGCGATGTGCCTCGACGTGGCTCCGGACCAGCAGCACGCGACGCTGTACGCGGCGGCGGTGCTCGACGACGACCGGGTGAGGGTCGACTTCGTGAAGGACTGGTCTGGGCCGGGCTGCACCGGTGCGGTGCGGCGGGAACTGCCGGGGCTGATCAAGCGGTTGCGGCCGAAGGCCTTCGGCTGGTTGCCGGCGGGCCCGTCGGCGGCGTTGGCCGCTGACTTGGCGGATCGGCGGGCGACGACCGGCCGGAAAGACTGGCCGCCGCAGGGCGTGAAGGTGGAGGAGATCCGGGGCGAGCTGGCGGCGGTCTGCATGGGCCTCGACAAGGAGGTCGCCGCGAAGACCCTGGCGCACTCGGCTGACCCGCTGCTGGACGAGCAGGTCGGGGCGGCCGAGCGGCTGAAGCGGGGCGACATGTGGGTCTTCAGCCGGCGGGGCGAGGGGCACGTCGACGCGGTGTACGCGGCGGCGGGCGCGGTGCACCTGGCCCGGACGTTGCCCCGGGGGGTGGGCAAGCCGCGGCTGATCGTGCCGTAACGACGGCCGTTCCGTTTGGCCTGGTGGCTGGTAATGAAAATCGCTCCCATATGCAATGATACGCATGTGAGCATGCGGGGGTGGTGGTCGGCGTTGCGGGATTTGGTGGCTATCCCGTCGGTGCCGGCCACCATGCTGTCCGCCGACACCGGCCCGGATGCGGACGAGGTTGCCCGCCCGCTCGATCAGGTCATCGAGACGATGATGCGGCGGAACCCGGGCCGGGTAACCCGCGACGAGGCCCTGTCGGTCTCGGCGGTGCTGCGGGGGCGGAACCTCATCGCCTCGATCGCCACCCTGCCCCTGGTGCAGTACCGGCCGGACTGGCGGCCGGAGCGGTCGCCGCTGTTGGAGCAAATCGACCCCGACGTGGCGAACGTCGTGACGATCGCGCAGACCGTCGAGGACCTGCTCTTCGAGGGCATCTCCTGGTGGCTCGTCGTGAAGCAGGACGGCCAGGGCTACCCGACGTCCGCCCGGCACTTGTCGACCACGTCGGTGTCGCTGCGCCCTCCGGCCGAGCCCCGGCCTGCTCCGCTGCCCTCCGGCGAGGAGCCCCGGGGCGCGGTGGTGTATGTCGACGGCAGGGAGGTCCCGGCGTCGAAGATCATCCGCTTCGACTCGCCGAACCCCGGCCTGCTGAAGGCTGCTTCACGGCCGATCCGGCGGGCGATCCTGCTCGACAGGGCTGCGGCGATGTACGCCGAGGACCCTCGGCCGTCGGACTACTTCACGCCGAACGAGATGGCGGACCCGGTCGACGACGACGAGGTCGAGGCGATCCTGCGGAAGTGGGTCGACGCCCGGCGGCGGCGAGCGACCGGCTACGTGCCGGCGGCGCTGAAGTACAACACCGTCGACACACCGTCGCCGGCTGACCTGCAACTGGAGGAGCTCCAGCGGCGGGCAAGCCTGGAGCTCGCCAACGCCCTGGGTCTCGACCCCGAAGACCTCGGAATCAGCACCACCAGCCGCACCTACCAGAACGCGACCGACCGGCGGCAGGACCGGGTCAACGACGTGCTGTCGCCCTACATGCGGGCGATCACCGACCGGCTGTCGATGGGCGACGTAACCCGGCGGGGGCACCTGGTTCGGTTCGACCTGGACGACTACATGCGGGCGGACCCGCGTACCCGCTGGGACGTGTACGAGAAGCAGCAGCAGATGGGGGCCACCACCGTGGAGGAGATCCGGGACGCCGAACGGAAGCCGCCCCTGCCGGCCGCCATCACACCGGCCCCGGCTCCGGCGGGCGCCAAGCAGTCGCAGGGCCCCGCGCTGTCGCTCGACGAACTGCTCGCCCAGGTGCTGGAGTCCGGGGCCCCGACCCGGTCCACCTTCGCCGCCGCGACCACCGAGGGGGCCGGTGCAGGCGCGGCGATGGTCTTCGGAGGGCTCGACTTCGCTGACGGGGTCGAGCCGGCGAAGGTCGATGTCGAGTCGCGCACCATCACCGGCCTGGCCGTGCCGTACAACAAGATCGCCCGCAAGTACGGGCTGGCCTTCCGGTTCCTGCCCGGCAGCCTCCAGTACGCCGACGTCGGCCGGATCAAGCACCTGAAGGACCACTACGTCCCGGTCGGGGTGACTGCCTCGGTCGAGGAGACCCGGCGGGGCCCGGTGGTGAAGCTGCGGGTGCTCGACGGCCCCGAGGGATCCCCGGCGAAGGTGGAGCGGGACCAGCTGCTCTACGACGCCAAGGAAGGCCTGTACGACGGCCTTAGCGTCGGCGTGGACTTCAGCCTCGACGCGAAGTCCGGGGACGTCGAGTGGAACGAGAAAGACCAGGTCTACGACGTGAAGCGCGCCACCTGGCGCGAGACCTCGTCGACCCCGCTGCCCGCGTTTGATGACGCCCGCGTGACGAAGGTTCGCGCGGCGCGAGAGGGAGGAATCACCATGCCGTGCAACCGCTGCGGGCAGGTCCACGCGGAGGGCGTGGCGTGCACCGCCCCCACCCCGCCCCCGGCGGCCACCCCGGTCACCGGCGCCGAATTGAGCACCACTACCCCGGCCGCGACCCCGCCCGCCGGGCAGCCGCAGCCGGCAGGCCTTACCTTCACCGCCGAGCAGGTCACCGCGCTGCTGTCCCACCCCGGCGGCCTGGCCGCGCTGCTCGGCCAGCACGCCGCCCCGGCACCGGCGCAGCCGCCCGCCGCCGTCGCCGAGGGGCCGGCCGAGCAGCGGCCGACCGTCGACCCGACCCGGCTCACCGCCTCGACCGAGGTGCATGAGTCCGCGCCGTACCGGTTCGACACCCGAGGCAACATCCAGCGGGGTTCGCACGACTTCTCCAGCGACCTGATCGCGGGGCTGCGCGACGGGGACCAGGCCGCGTACGACCGGGCGCTGGCGGCCGTGCGGGAGCGGTTCGACATCGGCCGGCTCGGCCAGTTCGACACCGACCGGGCCGACACTGCCGGCCTCAACCCGACCCGCCAGCGGCCGGACCTGTACGTCGACCAGCGGTCGTACCACTACCCGATCTGGGAGGCCATCAACAAGGGCACCCTGACCGACATCACGCCGTTCGTCTTCCCGAAGTTCAACTCCGCGTCGGGCTTGGTCGCCAACCACACGGAGGGCGTCGAGCCGACCCCGGGAACATTCACCGTGACCACGCAGACGGTGACCCCCACCGCGATCTCCGGCAAGGCCGAGATCACCCGGGAGGTGTGGGACCAGGGCGGCAACCCGCAGGTCAGCGGACTCATCTGGAGGCAGATGGAGAAGGGCTGGTACGAAGCCCTGGAAGCGGCGGCCGTGGCGGCGCTGGACGCGGTCAGCCCGACCGGGATCAGCCTGACCGCCGGGGTGAAGGACGGCGTCCTCGACGGCGAGATCACCAGCGCCCTGGCCCTGCTTCAGTTCGTCCGGGGCGGGTTCACCATGGACAACCTCTTCACCCAGGTCGACCTGTACAAGGCGCTGGTGGCGGCCGTCGACGACGCGGGCCGGCGGCTGTACCCGGCAATCGGCCCGTCCAACTCCACCGGTCAGGCGCGGGCCCGGTGGGCGGCGCTCGACCTGAACGGCATCACGGCCTTCCCGGCGTGGGCCCTCGCGGCCTCGGGCGCCGTGGTCGCGTCGAGCTACCTGTTCGACAGCGAGAGCGTCCACGGCTGGGCCAGCGCGCCGAACCGGCTCAGCTTCGAGTACCAGGTCAAGAGCATCGACGTGGCGATCTGGGGCTACAGGGCGACCGCCGTGTCCGACCTCGCGGGCGTCCGCGAGATCACCTACGACCCGGTCGCCTGATCCGGCCGGCACCGATCGAGACGAGGACCAGGAGGCGCAGATGGCGCAGGCAGGATCGCGGCCGGCCGGGGCGAAGAGCACCCCGGCGGCTGAGCAGACGCAGACCGATTCCACCCCGTCGGAGACCCCCAGCGGGGACATGGCGCGGGTGGCGGAGCTGGAGGCCGAGGTGGACCGGCTCCGCGCCGAGCTGGCAGACAAGGACGTCCAGGAGCCGACCTCGGGAGGCCCGGAGCCCCGGTACGTCGACGCGCTCGTCGACGCCCTGGTCCACGGGAAGCCGATCGACTTCGCCGGGGCCGAGGTGCCGACGGACGTGCAGCGCCGGCTGGCCGCCGCCGGCCGGCTCCCGGGCCGTCCGGTGGAGCCGTCGTTCGGGCTGTCCGAGGGGCAGCGGCAGGAACTGGTGGCCACCGGCAAGACCGTGTCGCCGTTCACCGGCGCCCCGCAGGTCGGCTCGGGCAGGCCGGGCGAGAAGCCGCGGGTGGTGTCGCCGGCCGAGCACGCCAAGACGCCGGCCCGGCCGGCGGGCGACAAGTAACGGAGAGGGGTGACCACCATGCAGGCTCACACCAGCACGGCCGCGCTGCTGCCGGTTGGCGGGCGCTGGCTCATCGAGGTCGACGCGACCGAGATGCCGACCGTGGTGGTCACCCTCCCCGACAGCACCACCATCACCCCGGCGGTCACCACGACCGCGACCGGCCGCTACCAGGCCGCGCACACCGTCACCGTCGCCGGCCGGCACGTCGCCCAGGTGGCCACCGCCGACGACGCGATCGACTTCGCCGCGTACGCCACCGCGGCCACCACCGCCGGCGGCATGCCGACCGTCGACGACGTCGCCGACTACATGCGGGAGGGCGCGGCCTCGTGGGAGACCGAGGACCTGCAAGACGCGCTTGACGCCGAGGCCGCCGCACAGCGGTCCGTCTGCCGCGTGAGCGCCATCTACCCCGCCGACCTCCGCCAGGCCCTGTTCCGCCGTGTCGTCCGGAACCTGGCCATGCGGCAGCTGCCGCTCGCGGTGCTCCAGGGCGACGCGGAGACGGGTAGCGCCACGCTGCCCGGGCGTGACCCGGAGGTCCGCCGCTTCGAGGCACCGCACCGCCGGATGGTGGTCGGATGATTACCGTCGACTTCGCGGCCCGCACGCTCGCCGACCTCGTCGTGCCGTACGGCCCGGACGCCCTCATCGGCCGCCGCCGCTGGCGCGTCGAACCCGGCAGCATCGAGTGGTCCGACCCGGGCCGCGTCCGGCTGCTCCGCGACCACGTCCGCTCCGCTGCGGCCGGATGGGCCGTTGAGCTGACCGAGCACCCCGCAGGCCTCGCCGGCCTGTTCCGGATCGACCGCGGCCCGGCCGGCGACCGGGTGCTCGCGCAGGCCGGCGACGGCACGTTGTCCGGGCTGTCTCCCGGCCTCGACGTCACCGACACCGCCCCCGACCCGGCGCGGCCCGGCGTGCACGTGGTCCGCCGCGCCCTGCTGCACGAGGTGTCGATCACCGCCTCGCCCGCCTTCACCAGGAGCAGCCGATGAGCCTCGCCGGTGCCCGCAACGACATCGAGGCAGCCCTGTCCACCGCCCCCGGTGTGAAGGGCTACGCGTACCGGCCGATCACGCCCCGGCCCGGCGACGGATGGCCGCTGCTGTCCGCCCTCGACCGCGCCGACGGGCTCGCCTTCACCGCGACGTGGCGGGTGCTGGTGCTGCTGCCGCAGGACGAGCGGGCCGCCAGCGACTGGATCGACGCCCACCACGAGGAGCTCGTCGACGCGCTGCTGCCGGTCGGGTTCGTCGACCGCCTAGAGCCGGTGGTCCTGACCGCCGGCCCCGCCGACCAGTACGCCCTACAGATCACCATGAGGGGTGAGTGACCATGCCCGCAGCCGCCGGCGCCCACGTGTTCCGCAACGCCGTCGTCACCGTCGACGACGTCGAGTACGCCAACCAGCTCACCAAGGCCCGGCTGGTACCGGACACGCCGATCCAGACCCAGCGGACCCTCGTGCCCGACGGCGTCGTCCAGGACGTCGATTCCACTGTGTGGACGTTCGAGATCAGCGGACTCCAGATCAACGTCGCGGGTGGTCTCGCGAAGGCGCTGCGCGACGCCGCCGGCACCCAGATCGAGGTGACCCTTCAGCCCAAGGCCGGCACCGGGCAGGCCACCGCCACCTTCACTGTGCTCGCCCTGATGCCGGAGTTTGGCGGCGAGCAGGGCAACTGGCTCACCCAGGAACTGGAACTGCCCGTTGTCGGGCTGCCCGTGTTCGGCCTCTCAACCTGATCGGAGACCTGCTGATGCCGTCGATGCTCATTGAGCTTCGCGTCGAGATGGACGACGGGACCACGTACGACGTGGTCGCCGACCAGCGCGACGTCGCCCGCTGGGAGATCCAGGACTTCGGGTGCCCCATCGGGCAGATCGACACCCGGATGCACCTGGCGTACCGGTGGCTGGCCTGGTCGGCTCTGACCCGCCGCCAGCAGATCACCCTTTCGTGGCCGGATTTCGACCGCGACTGCGTCGAGGTCATCGACCCACCCGACGCCGACGAGGGGACGGCAGGTGACGTGGACCCTGGCCAGCCGGCTCCGTCCGCGCTGGCCTCGTCGCCCTCGCCTGGCGCACCGGTCAACCGCTGACGGGGCCGGCTGGCCTCACCGAGTGGCACCCGCGGGACCTGGCCACGCTCACGGACCTGCTGGAAGAAGAGGATGCGGCCCGGCGCCGCGCTGCGAGGGGGTGATGGCGATGGGCTCGATTGACGATCTGATCCGTGACCTGCGCCGCTTCGAGCAGCGCAAGGTGGTCACCAACGCCCTCGCGAAGGCCGTGCGTAAGCCGGTGCCCCAGATTCGGAGGCTGATCCGCCGGCGGGCCCTGGTCGCGCTGCCGTCGAGCGGCGGCTTCGGCAAGTGGGTGTCGAAGCTGTCCATCACCGCGAGCGTGAAGTTGCAGGGCCGGGCGGCCGGTGTGCGGCTCAAGGGCCGCCGGCGGGGCCACCCGGACAAGCAGCCGCGCGTGGATCTGCGCCGCATCGACCAGGGTCGTGCGGCGCACCCGTCGTGGGGTCGGCGCGGTGACGGCCAGTGGCATTTCCAGCAGGTCGAGCCGGGGTTTTTCAGCCGCCCGGCGACCGAGGTCGACCAGTGGCGTGCGGCGTGTGTGGATGCCGTCGATGAGGCCCTGGAGGTGATCCGCCGTGGCTGACCGCGATGTCGAGGTCGATGCCGTACTCCGGGACAAGACCGGCCCCGGGGTGCAGTCGGTCGCCCGCAACCTCAAGCAGGTCGAGCGGAGTTGGAAGGACGTCGACGGGCAGGGCAAGAAGACCGTCGCCGCCGCACAGCAGATCGCCGGCCAGTGGGGCCGCGGCCTGTCGAAGATCAGCGGCGCGGCCAGCAAGTGGGCCAACAGCGGCGACAGCGCCGGGAAGAGGTTCGTGCGCGGCGTCGGGGCTGGCATCGGGAAGCTGGCCTCGCTGGGCGGACAGATCGGCGGCAGCCTCTCCAAGGCGGTCAGCGCGGCCGGCCCGTACGTGCAGGTTGCCCTCGCTGCGGTCCTCGCCGCCGCCGCGGTCGCCGCTGCCCCGGCCATCGCCGGCGCGATCGTCGGCGGCGCCGGGGTGGGCGGCATCCTCGGCGGCGTCATGATCGCCCGCAAGGATGCCCGGGTCGCCGGGGCCCTCGACGACCTGAGTGAGCGGGTGGGGTCCGGGCTCCAGGATGCCGCGAAGCGGTTCGTGCCGGCGACCCTCGGCGCGATCAAGGAGGCCGAGGGTGCCTTCCGGGGGATGCGCGCCAACCTGAAGCGGATCTTCGACGTGTCCGCGAACTGGGTCGCCCCGCTGACACGCTCCCTGGGGAAGGCCGCAAGCCTCGCTCTCGACGGCATCACCAAGGCGGTCACCAAGGCCGGGCCGATCATCGCCGTCATCGGCCAGGGCGTCGAGAGCATCGGGGCGGCTGTCGGGAAGTTCTTCGCCGACCTCTCCGACAACGGCGCGTCGATGGCCCTCGCCCTCAAGGGCGTGTTCTTCCTGGTGTCGAGCTCAATCGAGAACACCGGGAAGGTGCTCAACTTCTTGGTTGAGGCGTTCGAGTTCTTCGTCAACAAGATCCCCGGCGGCAAGCAGATGCTCGACTCCATGGCCGCCAGCCAGGACACCGCGAAGACCAGCACGTTTAACCTGGCCAGCGGCTTTCAGGCCCTCGCCACCGACTCGAACGCCGCCGCCCTCGGCATCACCCGGGTCAAGGAGCGCTCGGACGAGCTGGTCAACGGCACCATCGGCCTCGCCCGCGCGCAGATCGCGTCCCGCGACGCGACCCGGCAGGCCAGCCAGGCGATCGCTGAGAACGCCACCGCGAAGCTGACCAACCGGCAGCGGTCGGACGCGAACAAGACGGCCCTGCTCAACATGGCCGACGCGTTCAACCAGGAGGCCGACGCCGGGGACAAGTCCAAGATCAGCGCCCAGCAGGCCAGCACCGCGTACGCCACCAACCGGCAGCGCTTGATCGCCATGGCAGAGAAGGCCGGGTACACGGCGGGGCAGGCCCAGGCGCTGGCCGCAAGGCTGCTCAAGATCCCCAAGAACGTCACTACCAGCATCAACGCCAACACCTCGGCAGCGATGTCCAAGGTAGAGACGTTCCAGAAGAAGGTACGGAACCTCCAGGGCAAGACGGTCACCATCACCGTGCGGGTGAACAACCGCACCGGCGACCACTACATCCCCGGCGTCGGGACCCAGGTGAAGGGCTCGGCGGCCACCAACGGCGGCGCGTGGGCATCCGCCGCCGGCGACACCACCGCCCGCACCGGCGGCCCCCGCCGCACTGAGATCGCGCTGACCAACAGCGTCTACCTCGACGGCACGCTGCTCTACCGCACCGTCGACCGGCGCATCGCCGAGTCGGAGCAGCGCACGGCCTGGCGGCAGAAGGTCGGGACGCGGTAGCCGTGGCGGTAGCGATCAGCGCGACCAGCCAGGACACCTGGCCGCCCCGTGTCCTCGTCTCAGTCACCGGCCTGGCCCTCGGCGACTCCGTCGAGCTGTTCCGGGTGGCCGGCGGCGACCGCACCCCTGTGCGGGCGGGTGAGGCCACCGCCGTCACGGACACCTCGTTCCTGCGCGTCGACGCCGAGTTGCCGTTCGGCGTGCCCGTGTCCTACCTCGCCGTCGTCAACGGAGCCGGCGAGTACACGACCGTCCCGGCCACCTACGCCCTGCCCGGTGGGAAGGTGGCGATCACCGACGCCATCAACGGCAGCTCGGCCGAGGTCGTCATCCTGTCCTGGCCCGACAAGACGTACGAGCGGCAGGCCAGCGTGTTCGTGGTCGGCGGACGCAACGTCGTGGTGGCCGGCGACCTGGGCATGTGGCAGGGCGACGTCGAGCTGTTCGTTGACACCACCGCCGCCCGGGACAACGTCGTCGACCTGGTCGCCGACGCCACCGAGGGCGTCGTGCAGATCCGCCAGCCCGGCGGCTACGACGGAGTCGACTCGTACGCCGCAGTGCTCCGGCTCACCGAGCGACGCTGGAGCCAAGACGGATCCGACCCGCGCCGCGTCATCGTCCTCGCCGCAGCCCAGGTGGAGGGTTGGGCGCCGGCTCTGGAGGCGCAGGGCTACACCCTCCAGGACATCGCCAACTACTACACCGGCCTCACCCTGCAGGACATCGCCGACGACTACCCGACCCTGCTCGACCTCGCGCAGGGAGACTTCGGATGATCGAGCTGTCGACCGAGGCACAGTCGGTGCTGACCCGCAGTTACCGCCTCTACCTGCGGGTGGAGTCGTGGCTGGGCGACGAGCTGCTCGCCGACGACGTGCCGGTGGAGACGGGCGCTGAGGAGGTCGACAGGTCCCTGCGCGTGCCCGAGCGGGTCACCCTCACCGTGCCCCAGCTCGACCGCGGCGTGTCCTGGTCCCCGACCACCGCCGACCATCCGCTCGCCGCGAACGGGCAGCGGCTGCGCGTGCAGCTCGGCGTCGGACTCGGCGTCGGCCGGGTCGAGTGGATCCAGCGCGGCTGGTTCGTCATCCAGTCCAGCGACGCTGACGGCGACTCGGTGTCCGTGCAGGCCGGTGGCCTGCTGTCGCTGGTCGACGAGGCACGTCTCGTCTCGCCGTACCAGCCCACCGGTACGCTGCTGAGCACGCTGCGCGGCCTGGTCGAGCCGGCGCTCACCGTGGTCGCCGACCCGGCGCTGGTTGACCGGGCCGTCCCGTCCGGCATCAACTACGACGAGGACCGGCTCTCCGCCGTCGGCGAGCTGCTCGACGCGTGGGCGGCCGACGCCTCGGTGACCGCCGACGGCTACCTGCATGTCGCGCCGATGGCCACCAGCACCACACCGGTGCTGGCTCTGACCGACCGGCGCGGCGGCACGGTCATCAAGGCGACTGGCTCCAGCACCCGCGAGGGCGCGGTCAACGCGGTGGTCGCCAGGGGCACGGCAGCGGACGGCACTCAGGTCCAGGGCGTCGCCTACGACTACACCGGCCCGAAGGCCCTCGACGGGCCCTTCAACCCGCTGCCTGTGCCGTACTTCTACAGCTCACCGTTGCTGACCACCGTGGCGCAGGCGTCCTCGGCGGCGCAGACCGTCCTGGCCCGGCTCAAGCGGGGCACAGGCCGCGAGTTCGACGTCGAAATGGTGCCGCATCCCGGCCTCCAGGACGGCGACACCGTCACCGTCACCACCGACGACTACGTCGCCCTGGCGTGCACGGTCGAGGGCCTGCGGCTGCCGTACACCCCGGCCAGCGGGCCGCAGCGGCTCACGGTGAGGAGCCTGGTGTGAGCAGCATCCTCGCGACCGCGCTGACCGCTAAGAGCGGCACCACGTGCACCGCCGACGTCAACGGCATCACCACCACGGTGCAGGTCGCCCGCGATCTCGCGGTGGCCGCCGGCGATGTCATCCTGGTGACGCGGGTCGGCGCGCAGTGGTTCGCCACCGCCCGGGCGTTCGCGGCAGCCCCGCCGCCGCCGGCAGTGGGCGACGAGAACCAGGCCCCGCCGCCGCCCAAGCCGCTCGTGACCACCGGGTCCCTAGTCGTCCCGCCGGTGGAGACCCGGTCGTGGCGGCCGATCTACTCCGGCTGGCGCACCGACAACGACGACGTCTACCAGGGCGAGTACGGCGGGCAGGGCAACCACACCGGTGCCGTCTTCTACGGCACCAAGCCGAGGTCGTTGGCCGGGGCGACGGTGACCAGCGCGCGGATCCGCGTCCAGCGGCTCTCCGGCGGCACGTACGCCGCCCAGTCCACCACGATGCGGCTGATGACCCAGTCGAAACGGCCCGGCGGCGTGCCGACCCTGACGTCCAGCACCGCTGGACCCAGCCTCGCCGTCGGGTCGAGCACCACCGGGTTCACCATCCCCGACTCGTGGGCGCAGGCCATGGTCGACGGCGACGCGGGAGGCCTCGCCTTCCACACTGCCGGCGGCAGCCCGTACGTGCGGTTCGCCGGCCGAGGCTCGTGGAGCGCGGCCTTCACCCTCACGATCAACTGGCGGAGAGGATAGCCATGCCAGAGACCAGCCAAGGCCTCACCTACCCGGGGTCCACTGGCCACGCCCGGATCTGGGAACACCTGCAGGAGCTCGCCCAGGACGTCGACGCCGCGCTGTCGTGGCTGCGGAACAAGCCGGCGGCGATGCTGCGGCAGAGCAGCGCCCAGTCCTTCCCCGCCTCGACCTACGTTCCGGTGACCTTCCAGACCGAGGACCTCGACGACGACCCCGACGGCGTCGGCGGGCACTCCACCAGCGTCAACCTGTCCCGGTACACGGCCCGCTACGCCGGCTGGTACCGGGTCGGCGGCGGCTTTTCGTTCGCCAGCAACGCGTCCGGGATCCGGCACGCGGTGTGGGCGGTCAACGGAGCCCAGGTGCCCGGTACCGCCCTCGCGATCGACGCCACTACCAACTCGTCGTCAACGCGGCTGCCGATGCGGTCGGTGCTGGTCAACCTCGGCATCGGCGACTACGTCGAGCTGTGGGCCTGGCAGGGCTCCGGCGGCTCGCTCAGCTCCGACGCTACCGGCACCGGCCAGGCCTGCATGTCGGTCGACTTCGTCCGGAACCAGTGAGAGGAGCAGGCAGATGTGGCATGCAGTAGGCGACCCGGCCGACCGCCGGTGGGACTGGGACGCCGACGAAGACCGGCACCTCATGGTCCTCGACAACGGCGTCTTCGCCGAGTGGCACATCCAGTGGGTGCACAAGTACCGGGCGCCCGAGCAGATCAACGAGGAGTGGCCGCTGACCGACGCCGTGTGGTTCGAGACCATCGACCACGGCGCGCAGGTCGACTCCGACGAGGAGGCGTTCGCGCTCCTGGTCGACGCCGTGGCGGTGGTGCCGTGACCGCCCCCGTGCTCGTGCCGAACCTCCGGTCGCTGCGCGACGAGTTCGACCGGCGGTGGCCACGGCGGGACCGCGCCTCGGACGGCTGGATCGGCGACCAGGCGCACGCGGCCGGCGTGTCCGGCCACAACCCGGACGAGTCCGGCCGGGCCGAGCGCCAGGACGCCGACCGGCGCGATGAGGTCCGCGCCCTGGACGTCGACCGGGACCTCGACACCGCCGCCGGCGACGAGCTGTACGCCGAGCTGGACCGGATCCGGCGCGATCCGGACCTGCGCCGCCGGCTGATCTACATCATCTACCGCCGGCAGATCGCCTCGGCGTCCGCCGGCTGGGTGTGGCGGCCGTACACCGGCCCCAACCCGCACACCGAGCACGGGCACCTGTCGGGGCACCCCGACTACGACGACAGCACCGCGCCGTGGGGCGTGGCGAGCATGGAGGACGAGATGCTGACCGACGCCGACGTGGATCGGATCGCCACCGCGACCGCCCGCAAGACGTGGACGTGGGACCTGCTCAACGGTGCCGGCACCGACGAGGCGTACCGGGTGCTGACCCGGGCCGCGACCGCCGCGGTGGCCGCAGCTGGCCGGGATCCCGTCGACGAGCGCGCCGTGGCCGCCGAGCTGCTGACGGTCCTCACCCCGGGTGCGATCGCCGCGGCCCTGCCGGACGACGTCGCCCGGCAGGTCGCCGACGAGCTGGCCGCGCGGCTGAGGGAGTGACCGTGCCCAACTCCGAACAGCACCGCCTCGGCACCTCACCACTGGTAGTGGAGATCGGCCTGAAGGAGATCTACGACCTGCTGGTCGCACTGAACACCAACGTGCAGATCCTGGCCGGGGACATCAAGGACCTGTCCAGCAAGGCCGACGACCACGAGCAGCGTCTCCGATCGCTGGAGCGTGCCCGCTGGCCCCTGCCGACCCTCGCCGCCCTGGTGTCGGTCGGTGCGCTGATCCTCGCCCTGCTCCAGTACGGAAGGACCACCTGATGACGATGTCCAACCCCGCCCCGACCCCTGTGCCGGCGAGCACCGCGCGGGAGCCGCTGTTCACCGTCGGCGGCATCACCGCCGGCGTGACCGCGTCGATCGCGCTGGGAGTCGCGTACGGGCTGCCCGTCACCGACGCGCAGCAGACGGCGATCCTCGGCCTGGTCGCCGTGCTCGCCCCGCTGATCGTGGCGGTGGTCGCCCGCGGTCGGGTCTACTCGCCGGCCACCGTGCGGGGGCTGTTGGCACGCCGCCGGTAAGCTCGTCGCCGCGGTGCCGACGGTTCCGGGCCGGCCGGTGCCGACCAAACATGCAGCGGCCCCACCTCGCCGAGGTGGGGCCGCTTCGTCGTGTCGCGGTCAGCCCAGGGTCAACGCCAGAGCTCCGAACATCTGCGCCTCCGGGTACTGCACCTTGCCGCGCTTGGATATCTCTACGCCGTAGAAGCCCTTCCCGGTCGGCACTGCGGGAATGGTGAAGGTGAACTTGCAGCCGTCGGGGACGGTCGCGCCCGGGCCAGTCTCCAGGATCCCGTCGCCCAGCTTCCCGAGCCCGATGGTGGCGCCGGCCGAGTCGGTCACGACGATCTGTGCGCCGGGGCTGACGTCGTCGTAGCCACCCTTGCCGCGGCATCCGGTGGTCGCAGTCCACGAGTAGCCGTCCGGGTCGTCGAGCATGAGGGTTCCGGCGACGGTGCGGGCGGCCGGGGCGCTCGACGGCGGGGCGGCGGCCGGTTCGGGGTCGCTGGAGCAGCCGGCGAGCGCGGCGGCCAGGACGAGGGCGGCGGGGATAAGGGTGCGGCGGGTCATCGGGGCACCGTAGCGGCGGTGCCCGGGCTGAGGTGTCCCGGACGCGACAGCGCCCCGCTCTCCCTGGTGGAGGGCGGGGCCGTCGTGTGTCTGGGGTCAGGCGGGGGCGCGCATTATGTGTCGATGTAGTCCTCGGCGCCGGTCATCGCCAGGGCCCGCCGGTCATGCGCCCGGCACAGGTCGACGTTCTCGCCGCCGAGCCACCGCTCGTCGAAAATGATCCCGCCCCGGGCCACCTGCCGGGTCACCGCCGCGACTCGGGAGCATTCGGCGACGTTGCAGGGGGTGTCGGGCGCGGGCACAGGGTTGGCGGCGGGTGCGATGACCGGGACGGGTGGCATGCGCGGCGTCACCTCCGGGGCTGGTGATCGAGCCTCCGAGGGTACGAGCCGTGCTCGTGATCTCGCATCCATCTTTCCGCTGCCCACCCCGCCTGATTGGCACGCACGGTGCGCATCGAACGCTGGCGAACCGTGACCGAACAGCCGAACGTCGACGCCCCCGCTCGGCTCCGGCCGGCGGGGGCGCTCTCGTGCGTCTTGGGGTCAAGCGGCCTGGCCAACGACCTCGTATCGGCCGTGCCCCAGCCGACGCACCGCCGCCACGTCCTTCAGCTCGTCGAGCAGGTTGTACACCTGCGACTCCGAGTACCCGGTGGCCTCTCGGATCGCCTTCGGCTGGGCGTTGCCGGCAGCGATCGCGTCGAGCACCTTCTGCTGCCCCGGCGAGAACCCCGCCGCCGTGGATTCCTCCGGCATCCAGAACCGGTCGACCCGCCGCACCGCCGGCATGCTGTCGCCGAAGTCGAGCACGTCGCCAGTTGCCGACGCGTCTACGGCCGCGTCCACCATCGCGTCGAAGTCGATCACCCCGCTGTCGGCCATCTCCAGCAGCCGCCGGTCCTGCTCCAACTGCTCCGCCGCCTGCACCTTCCGGTTGGCGTACAGGCGTCCGGCGATGTTCGCCTGCCGGGTCGACAGCTCCCGCCACACGAGGCGGGACGGCCACACCTTGGCCAACTGGTCGGTCACCCAGTAGCCGCGGAACGGGGCCGACCGGGCGCCCTCCTCCGGGTCGGACAGGAACGCGTACCCGGGCAGCTTCGGGAACTGCCGGGGGTCGACGTCGACCCCGAACACCTGCTTGACGTTGGCCGACTTCGACTTGAGGATCACCCCGTTGCCCTGGAGGACACTCGACCGCAGGGTGTCGGCGAGGTTCCCGGCGCCACCGAACGCGTCGAGGGTCGGCGACTGCGACGCGAGGATCAGCGCCACGCCTACCTTCCGGCCCTCCCGGGCGATCGTGGTCATGGCCACCTGCGTGGCGGCGGCCAGCAGCGGGTTCTCGGCCGCCGACAGCGGCTTGTGGCACTCATCGACGATGACCAGGGTGCCCGGGCGGGCGTCGGTCGGTGTGAACCCGACCTGCCGGTTGGCGCGGTTCTCCGCCCCGTTGATCTTCATGACGCGAACGGCGGCCTGGAGCATGTTGTAGATCGCCTCGAACGAGGTGGCCGCGAAGTCGGCGTGCTCGACCAGCATCGGTGAGCTGTCACCGTTCTGCCCGTCTCCGTAGAAGATGACCGTCGGGTGCGACGTTGACCCGGCGCATGACATGGCGATCTGCTCGATCATGCGGGACTTACCGGAGCCGGGGCCGCCCTGAAGGTAGCCGCCGAAGATGCCGTCCTGCCGGTACACCGTCCACTGGGCGGTGCCCTCGCCGTCGACGAACGGGCCGAGGTTAACGCGGCCGGTGGTGGCGTCGAAGCCGTCCGCCGGGCCGGGCCACACCTTCGGTTCCTTCACCTGCGGCCTGGTGACGATGGTCAGCAACGCGTTCGGGGCGGGCAGGGTGGGGTGTTCCTCAACGATGACTTCCTGGCCGGGCATCAATCCGAGCCCGGACCGCAGTGTCTCGGTGGCGGCTCGTGCCTGCGACGCGGTGTGCACGCCCGGGACGAGACGCAGCGTGTACCGGTAGCCGGCCTTGATGATCTGCGGGCGGGTCAGGGTTGACCCGGCGAACGCCCGGCCCTGCCCACCCAGGTTGGTCGCCCACCGGGCGGCGAACATGTCGTCGCCCTGGACGTGCACCCCTGGCGGCAGGCCGGGTCCGATGCGGTGCTCCCGCCACCACAACAGCGACAGGCCGCAGCCGAAGATCGTGAGGGTGGCGACCGCCCCGAGGGTCAGACCCGTCGCGGTGACGGTGCTCAGCCACCCTGCGGCGAGGTACAGGGCGGCCACGAACCGGTGCCGCATCCTGCGGTCGGTGATCCGCCGGCGGGTCGCCCACGCAGTGATCACGGCGGCCGTGAACGCCACCCCGGCGACGGTCAGCGCGGTCTCCTGTTCGGCGCCGGTGACGTTCGCGGCGATCCGGCACGCGCCGGCCGCGACAACGAGGGCACCCATCGCAGCCCACGGGGCGGCTTGCGCTCCCAGCCCGGACGGTCCGTCGACCAGCACAGACGGGTGGACCGGTGGCGGCGGTGTCGTGTCGGCGGCCAGCTCGGACACCTCGGCAGTCGTGCTCATCTCATCTCCTTCGGGGTGTCCCGGCTTCCACCGCACGGCGCAGACCCGGAAGCCTGCGCCGCACGGCGGTAGTCGGGGCTACCGGCCGTTGAGCATCATGTCCTTGTCCCCGGCGTCGGGGTTCTGGTCGTACGCCTCCTGCACGGTCTTCTGCTTCCCCAGTTCCTCGGCGTGCCGCTTGGCGGCGGCCTGGGCGTTGGCGAACGCCTCCTGCATGTCGTGGGCGGACTGGAGGCCCTGCCCCTTCACCTTCGACTTGGTGAGGAACCCGATGTAGCCCTCGTTGCCGGCGGCACCGTGCTCGCCGGCGAACTGGGCCAGAGCCGTGGTGTACGAGATGGCCGGGTCGAGACCGGTCACTTCACCGTTGACGTTGGGCATGACGATCTCCTTCGCGGTGGGGAACATTGGAATGACGGTGGCGAGCTTCGGCTGCTCGCCGGTGGGTTCCGGCGTCGGCGCGGGAGCCGGCTCCGGGGTGGACTGGTTGCCGGCCTGACCCGGGCCGACGATCTGCACGCCCTCGCCCGGCATGGCGTCGGTGTCCGAGCATCGGTGCGCCGCAGCACCCGCCTTCGCCGCAGCCTCGGAGTCGTAGTCGAAGCCCTTTCCGGGGCAGCCCAGACGCCTGCATGACCACGCCCACTTCCCGGCGGTCGCCCGGGAGGTCGACGTACCGTCGTGCACCACCGAGCTGGGCGACAGCCTCGGCTCCCGCGCCACATCGACCATGTCGTCGACCGGCTTCGGGGCCGCCGCCTTGGCCCGGCGCCGCTCGGTGTGCGCCACCAGGGCGTCGGAGTACAGGTCGGCCGCCCACTCCCGGGTGCCGTACCGGGCCTGCCCCGTCACCGGCTTGCCGGCGGCGATCGCCTTCTGCTTCTTCAGTTCGTAGCGGGGGTTCGGGGTGCCCTTCGCGGCGTGGAGGACGTCGGTGGCGGCGGTCTTGAACATCCAGGTCAGCACCCAGATCCAGAACAGGATCTCCACGGCGGCTACCGGCCCTTCCGCGACGACAGGCCCTGCGCCCGCGTCGACACCAGGAAGCTGACGACCACGGCGGCGAGGGCCAGGCCGACCGTGGTCGTGCCCACCCAGTCGCCCATGTTGTCCTCAGCCCAACCCCACAGGTCCGCGAGCTTGTCGCTGAGCCAGTCGGGGAACGCCCCGTTGATGCCGACGATGAGCGACGGCAGCACGAACGCGCCGATCACGGCGTACTGGTCGGGCTGTCCGTCCTTGGCGATGTCGATGCCGATGATGATCAGCGCGGCCAGCACGGCGATGATCTGCACGGCGGCGGCGAGGCCGACACCGACGAGGCCGGCGCCGCCGATGACGGCGATGGCGAACCCGATCCAGGAGAGCGGCTTCATCATGGTGTTGTCCTTTCTCAGAGGAGCACCCACGCCGCGAGGGCGAGGGCGGGTCGGATGATGTGGTCGGCGATCTGCGGGCCGGGGCCGGTGAGGATGAACAACTTCCACACCCCGAAGACAGCCCCGGCCCGCAGCGGACGCTGGGCGATCCACTCGACGTACCGGCAGACGGCGGTGATGGGCAGGCTGACCGCCCGGTGCCAGGCGACCCCGAGGCCGCGGACCGGCCCGTAGGTGCGCTTCGTCCACCCGGCGTGGTGGGCGTACGCGGCCAACTCGGCGACCGACGCGGGCGGTTGGGTGAGCAGGTTCGGCGGCACCCAGTACGCCCGCGACGCGCCAAGCCAGCCGACCAGCCGATCACGGAAGGTGATGCCCTCCGGGTGGAGAGTGGAGTGTTCCCGGGCCGTTTCGCGCTCAGCGGGGGCACCCTCGGACTCTCCACTGGAGGGTGGAGAGTTACGGAAGGTGACCTTCGCGCCGTTGGTGAGGGTCATCGGGCTGCCGTCCCGAGGGCGGCGGCGAGCAGGCCGGCGAGCAGGGCCAGGGCCAGGGCGACGGCGATGACCCGGCCGGTGTTCACGTCGCCTGCGGAGCCGCGGTGCACCCGCGACGGGTGGCGGGTCATCGTCCGGCCGTCGTGATGTGCGGGCGGACGCGGG
Source organism: Micromonospora sp. NPDC002296 (assembly GCF_040296145.1). Lineage (NCBI taxonomy): Bacteria > Bacillati > Actinomycetota > Actinomycetes > Micromonosporales > Micromonosporaceae > Micromonospora > Micromonospora sp. NPDC002296. Next base: position 11,320 of record NZ_JBEOWQ010000018.1, on the reverse strand, counting down.
CGCGGGTGGCCTCGGTGACCCGCTGGGCGACCTGGCCGAGGTTGGCGGCGGGCAGGGTGACCGTGCGGCCGGCGAGGGCCGTGGCCGGCGAGTCGTCCGGCACGGTGCCGGTGATCAGGATCTTCGGGCTTGCCATGATGGGTGCTCTCCTTCGGGAGTGAGTGCGGGGCCGGTCCGGCTTGGAGGTTGGGGCCGGCCCCGCGGCTTGCGGTGGGGTCAGATGCCGATGCGCTTCCACCAGGGCAGCAGCGCCCGCGCCTCGGCCAGGCGCTGACCGGCGGCGGCGTGCGCGTCCGGCTCGTTCGGGTACCGGCGGCGCACCTCGGCCAGCACGGCGCGGCGGTGACGCAGCCGGAACCGGGCGGTCCTGGTCTGCTCGCTCATCACGCGGAAACGCATGCGTCAGCTCTCCTGGTTCGGGTCGGTGGCGGCGATGCGGTCCAGCTCGTCCGCGAGGTGCGGCAGGCCGGCGTCCCGAATCTCGTCGCGCACCTGGGTGTGCCGCTGCGGGTCGCCCTTGGCGGCGATCAGGTCCCGCTCCAGGCGGCGGTGCGTGGTCGGCTTCGGCATGGTCAGCTCTCCTTCTTCTCGGTCTTCGCGGCCCGCTCTTCGCGGACCAGTCGGATGGCCGTGCCGGCGTCGCCAGCCGACGTCCAGCCGAGCTTCTTCATCACCTCGGACCGGGCCGGGACCTCGCCCCGGTACGCCCGTTTGAGGGCGCTGACCATGGTCTGAATCCGGGGCGGGATCTCGCCTCCGGCGGCCGGGCTGATCGGCCGGGCGCGGTCCACGCGGGCGGTGGTCCGCTGCGCTGGAGTGGTCCGGGTGGCGGGCACAGACCCGCTGGTCGCGGGCTGGTCCGCCGGGGCCGGGTTGGTCCGGGCGTGGACCAGGTCGCGCGTCTCGGTCTGGTCCACCGTGCTGGTCCGGTCCGGACTGGCCGGCTGGTCCACCGGAGTGGTCCGGATCTGGTCCGCCGAGTTGGACCGGAATCGGTCCAGCCACTCCTGCGGGATCTGGTCCGGGATTTGGTCCGCGATGGCGGCCGGCATCCGTACGCCGTGGACCATCCGGGTGGCGTCGTCGGTCGCCCGGATCTGGTCCACCTGGGCGCGCAGCTTCATCGTTGCCATCCGGGTGGCGAGCCGGATCTCGTCCAGCTCCGTGCGCAGTTCGAGGCTCACCGGCTCGTCCGGGTCCCGCTTGACGTCCTCGATGATGCGGCGCATCACTTCGGAGTCGGGCTGCACGGACGAGACCACCACGTGCGCCACCGCGTACCGGCGGCGAGCCGCCTCGATCACGGTCTCCTGGGTCTGCTCCGCGCGGCCGGTGAGGGCTCGCCGACCGAGCCACGACCACGGCCACGAGCCGTTCGCCCACCGCATCGCCCGGGCCATCCGGCGGATCTGCCACTCCTGGTGCTCGTCGCGGACGTCCTGGTCAGCGGGCGCGATCGCGCCGATGGCGATCAGCAGCGCGCGGGGCGTCCAGCGGAACCGGCTCGGCGTGGTGGAGCGGCGCGTGACCCGGAGCAGCGCCAGGTACCACAGGCAGGTGCCGAACACGACGATCACGGCTCGGCCGACCATGGCCCCGAACTTGGCACCGGCGATGACCGCTAGGACGCCACCGAGGACGGAGAAGAGGAAGAAGAACGGGCCGGCCGGGCCGAACCCGGTGTTCGGCTTGCCGTCCTTGTCCTTGCCCTTGCCGTGGTCGTAGATCATCCCGACCGTGACCCAGGTCGCGGCCTCCAAAAAGACCGCGAAGGCCTGCGCCTCCCACTCGGGGAGCTCGAAGAACTTCACGCAGAAGTCGTAGGTGCCAGTGACCACCGCCCAGGTAACGCCCGCTTGGACGACCGCCTGGCCGATGAGCAGCTTGAGGTTCGGCGCGGCCCCGCGCACGGCACGAATGCTCTTGACGACCAGGCGGGCGACTCCGGCGAGGACGACTACGGCGAGGATCGCCGCGATGCCGGCCACCGAGATGACCAGCCAGGGATCGCGGTCCCACCATTCGGCGATGTGCTTCATGCCGGCCACCGTACTGCCTATCGCATGAGGCGGCAAGGATGCGTAGAGTCGAGTCGTCAGGGAAGTTGCGCGATCAGGCAGTAAGGTCAGCCGCAGGCCAGGACGAGCCAAGGGGGAGCCGAATCATGGGACAGCCGAGGTGGACCACCACCTCCGACCAGTACATCCAACCGACAGCCGGCGGCTGGACGGTCGAGGCCGAGGACGCAGGCCAGCTCAGCACCCAGCGCATCCTCGCAGCCGAGACCATCCCTGCCCCGGTGAACATCGCCGTCTGGCTCGGTGTGCCGGCCGACACGCCGATCGTGGTCCGACGGAGGCTCATCCTCGCCAACGACAGGCCCATCGAGATCGCCACCTCGTACTGGCCCGGCAGCATCGCCTCACTCACCGCGCTGGCAGACCCCTCCAAGATCCCCGGCGGCACCGCGCGGTTCGTCGGCGAGATGGGCTACACCCCGACCGAGATCCGCGAGGACATCACCGCCGGGCCCGCGCGCGCCTTCCTCGCCGCCGACGAGCGGAACGCCCTCGGCGTGGCTAGCGCAGATCCCGTGCTGTCGCTGACCCGCATCCTGCTCGACCACGCCGGCAAGCCCTACCAGCACGACGCCAACACCATGCGCGCCGGCCGTCACATCCGCTACGTCCGATCGGCAGGCTGACGGTGCCCACCCCTCCCCGTGACCCGCGGCCCCGCAGCCAGCAGATCGCCGCCGACCTGCGCGCCGACATCATGAGCGGCGACCTGGCCGCCGGCGCGAAGCTGCCCTCCACCGCCGAGCTGGGCCAGAAGTACAGCGCGCCCGGCGCGACCATCCAGAACGCCATCGCCATCCTCAAGGCCGAGGGCTACGTCGAAGGGCAGCCTGGCCGGGGCGTCTACGTCCGTCCCACCCAGCAGCAGACCATCACCCCCGCCGAGTACGCGGCCCCGGCGGCGCCCGGCCAGCCGTACGCCTGGATCACCGCGGCGACGGACCGGGGCCAGCGGGGCGCGTCCCGGCTGCTCGACGTCGGCGAGGTCCCGGCACCGGTCCAGGTGGCCGCCGCACTCGGTCTCACACCGGGCTCGCCGGTGGTGCGCCGCGCACAGGTGCTGTCCCTGGATGACAACCCGTCGGAGCTGGTGCACACCTTCTACCCGGTTGATCTGGCTCGGGGGACGGCGCTTGCAGAGCGGAAGAAGATCCGGGGCGGGTCGCCGGCGGTGCTCGGCGAGCTGGGCGCGGAGCCGGTGGCATTCGAGGACGTCATCTCGACCCGGCCGCCGACCACCGAGGAGTTCGTCGCGCTGGCACTGCCGACGGAGGTGCCCGTGCTGAGGACGTTCCGGGTGTGGGCCACGGCGGAGGGCCGGCCGGTGGAGTGCCAGGTGCTGATCAAGGCCGGGCACATGCACGAACTGCGGTATCGCTGGCCGTCGTGACCCAACGCACGAAGCCGCCCCCGACCAGCACGGTCGGGGGCGGCTTCGTGCGTTGGGTCAGCGCATCCGGTCGACCACCCCGGGCGACAGCGCCTCCAGGGCGGCAGCCAGCGCCATCAGCCGCCACCGGCTCACCATCACCGTGTCGCCGCCGGGCGCCGCCAACTCCGCGCTCGAGGTCGAGGCGAGCAGTCGGGCCGCCTTCACCGCGACCTGGTCGAGCCGGTCCGCCGTCGACCCGGCCTCGGGGATCTCCAGCACCGGCCGAATCGTCCGGGCGAGCCGCTCGGCCACGGTGGACAGATGGTCGAGCCGGTCGCGGTCCATGTCGGCGAGGACGGCCGGCAGCGCGTGTGCGGCCTGCTCGTCGGCGGCGAGGGTGATCGCGAGCCAGGTCATCTCGTCGTCGGTCAGGGCGGGAGCAGGTACGTCGGTCACGGGTCCTCCAGGCGGCGGGGTTACAGATCAGCGGGTGGTCCGAGACTCCAGAGTCCAGCGACGATCAGCGCAGTCCGGGCGTACGCGCGCTCACCGCACCGGCGCACCCGGCACTCCGGGCAGACGCCGTCGACCGGCCGGTGCCGGGTCATCAGCCGCCACCAGGTATGCCTGGCCGACTCGGTCACGGCAGCAGCCCGGCGATGCCGGCGGCGAGCAGGACCAGGACCAGTGCGGCGCAGATCCAGCCGGCGACGACCTCGCGGGTAGCGAGCGGCAGCCGGCGGGGCGGCTGGGGGATCGTGTCGCCGTCAGGCTGCGGCGGGCGGCCGTGCGCCACCGGGTGCGCGCCCGGCAGCGGGCCGATGTGCTCGCGCTCGACCATGGTGCCTCCATCGCGGGGGAGGTGGGTGCCGGGCGGGGCGGGATCAGTCGGGGGGACCTACGCCAGTCCCCCACCCGGCGGATCGGCCGGATCGTGCCAACGAGACCGGGCGACCACCCGACGCTAGGACTCTTGGTACACCAAGTCAACCCAGGACACACACTGCGTCACGATCGGTGGCAGGCTCGGAGGTGCCAACGAGACCGGAGTCCACCATGCCCCGACCCCCCGTCTACCGGGAGATCATCAAAGACATCCGCACGGCGATCGAGACCGGGCAGCTCAAGCCCGGCGAGCGCCTGCCCACCATCGCCCAGCTCGCCGAGCAGTACGGCGCGAGCGCCACGCCGGTCAAGTTCGCGATGCGCATCCTTGAGGAGTCTGGTCTGATCGAGACGTGGCAGGGCCGCGGGATGTTCGTCCGCCGACCCGACGCCGAGGTACACGTGGCCGAATAGCGCTGTAGCAGAGAGCAGAGTATTCGCTGAGACTCGGTCGTCTGCGACCTGCGTTTACGCACGTCGCTACAGCGTTAAGGGCGCAAGTTCTTCTAATCCCAAGGCCGCAGGTTCGAATCCTGCCGGGCGCACAGCACTTTCTCCCAGCCGATCAAGCCGCGTGGTGCGGCGCGTGGTGCGAACGAGCTAGGTTTGCCGCGTGGTGACGTCGAACAGCCGCAGGAAGCGGCACCGGGGAGAGATCGCAGTCCTGCCCAGTGGGTCACTCCGCGTGAAGGTCTACGCGGGCGAGGATCCGATCAGCGGCAAGCGGCACTACCTTTCCGAGACCATCCCGGCGGGCCGCACCGCAGCGAAGGACGCCGAGAAGGCGCGTACCCGCCTGCTGGCCCAGGTCGACGAACGGCGCAACCCGCGTACTCGGGCAACGCTGAACCAACTTCTTGACCGGTGGCTTGAGGTCGCCGAGATCGAGCCGACCACCCGCATGGGCTACGAGAACAAGCTCAACAAGCACATCCGGCCGGTGCTCGGCAAGCTGCCGGTCGGCAGGCTCGATGCCGAGACGTTGGAGTCGTTCTACGCGAGCCTGCGCCGCTGCCGCGACTGGTGCGGCGGCAAGGCGTACGTGAAACACCGCCTGGAGGGCGAGCACCCCTGCACGGCGAGGTGCCGGCCGCACGTCTGCAAGCCGCTCAGCGCCTCGTCGGTGCGGCAGATCCACTGGATCCTCAGTGGTGCCCTCAGCCGCGCCGTTCGGTGGCGCTGGATCGCCGTCAACCCCGCCGGGCAGGCCGAGCCGCCCGCGCCGCCGCATCCCGACCCGCAGCCGCCGAACCCGGCCGACGCCGCGCGCATCATCAACGAGGCGTGGCGCGACCCTGACTGGGGTGCGCTGGTCTGGCTCGCCATGACCACCGGCGCCCGACGCGGCGAGCTGTGCGCGCTGCGCTGGCACCACCTCGATCTGGCGGCCAGCGTGCTGACGCTGCGGCACAGCTCCTACCTGGACGAGCACGGCGCGCTGCGCGAGAAGGACACCAAAACGCACCAACAACGGCGGGTGGCGCTCGACCCGGAGACGATCGAAGTGCTGCGCGAGCTGCACGGCCGGTACCTCGACCGCCTGGCCCAGCTCGACGCGGACGCCGACCCCGCCGACTACGTCTTCTCTCCCGAGCCGGACAACAGCCGCGGCTACCGCCCCGACACCATCACCCAGCGGTACGGCCGGCTCGCTACCCGGCTCGGCATCACCAGCCACATTCACGCCCTGCGCCACTACTCGGCAACCGAGCTGATCAACGCTGGCGTAGACGTGCGGACCGTTGCCGGCCGGCTCGGTCATGGCGGCGGCGGGACAACGACGCTCAGGGTATACGCCGCCTGGCTATCGGAATCGGACCAGCGTGCGGCTGGGACGCTAGCTGCTCGGATGCCGCCGCGCCCTGTAGCGCCAACTCAAGGCACTGTGTCGAGCAGCCCGTACCAAGTGAAAGCGGCTGAGCTACGCGAGCAGATCGCCACTGGTCAGCTTCGACCCGGCGACCAACTCCCTCCGGTTGCCGAACTGGCTGCGGCGCAAGGCGTTTCGGTAGGAACCGCTCACCGCGCCGTGGCGCTACTGACGGCGGAGGGCTTGGTAAGCGTCGCCCGAGGTCGCCGGGCCACCGTCGCGCACCCTGGCGATCAGAACTCGCCAGATGGCCCTGGCGGCAACCTGGCTCAGGGTGCCGCACACACTCGGCCCGTCCCACGCCGGTCGGCTCATCTGTGACGGCGACACGCGCATTACGAGATCAAGTTGGTGACCTGCGCCTACCTGGGCTCGGCAGACCTGACGTGCGCAAATGCCTCTCGGCAGTTCTCATCGTCGGTGGTCGCGGTCCGGCCTCTTGAGGACTAGGTAAGGACTGCTGCCGACCGCGCGCCCGACCACCTGATCCGTAGCCTTGGCGAGGTCGTCCAGGTTGGTACAGCGCGGTCGGTGACGTCTGGTCATAGCCCTTCACCTGTCCGGGTCTACGTCGGCCCGTCCGCGTCCGTTGCTGTCACTCGTTGCTGTCATCGGATATCTGAAAGCCCTGGAGTCGCGCTGAGTCACTGGTCAGCTCTGTCTCTCCTCCTGCTACAGAACAGGAGGAGCAGCCGGACGCACGGCACGGGTCGTAGGTCCGCGGCAAGAGTTCCCTCGCGTTTTCTTTCCACTACCCTGAGGCTGATGAAGGGTCGCATGGTCCGCCGCGCTTGTAGCGCTGCCGTTCTAGTCATCACGCTCGCCGGTTGCGGCAGCCTTGGGCCGGCAACCTCTAGCAAGCAGCAAGACCGGCACAGCGTGGTGCCCGATCTACTCGGCGACACCATGGACACGGTCTACGACCAGCTAGAAGCGGTTGGCCTCGTAGCGTCTGCAACCAACGCTTTCGGCGGAAGCGACTGGACCGCTGATGCCGTCGTTGTGGGGATGACGCCTGCCCCTGGCACGACGGTTGTCCGGGGCAGCACCGTCACGATCTCCGAGGCAACGAGGGGAGAGATCGCATTCTTCTCCAAGCCAATGCCAGATCTTCGCGGCACGATGTGGATCGACACCGCCTCCGGGGCTACCGAGGCGGTCTACCCCTACCTCTCGTTCACTTGGCGAGACCCGCGCGGCAAAGAGAAACCGGGTTCGATCGTGGCTCAGAAGCCGGCGCCCGGAGCACGGATCAAGCTTGGCACCCCGATCAAGCTGACTGTCGCCAACCTCGACCCAATCGAGCCCGGAGCCGGCTCTACCAGGTCCGGCGCATGGCAGCCTGACGTCAACTGGCCAAACCTCTGTCGCCACAGGAGATGGTGTTGAGTGCACACTGCGAGCCGTCATCGCTTCGCAACTCGACCCGGCCAGTGGCTGTCGGGCAGCGTCGAGGCTGGCTGGCAGGCTTGGCTGTACAGCCACACGGGTTAGGAAGTGTGGACACGACCGGAAGTCGCTCGGCAGCGACCTGACCGGACCTGCGCGGCCATGCTGCCGCCACGTCCAGGAGTTGACCGCCGTTGACCGCAGTCGCCCATCCCGACGGGCACGCAACAGGCATGCCCGCATACGTCCACTATGCGCCGCCGGTGGTCGCAGCTGATCCCATGGGGGGCGCTCGTCGCCTACGGTATGCCCATGCTTCTATCCGCGCCGGCCCCTCCGGGACAGCCACTTTGGCAAGTGCTCGCCGTCGCTGCCATCCCTGCCCTCGCGGCCATCATTGCCGCATTCGTCGCCGGCCGCTACGCCAAGTCGTCCAAGACCAGCGAACACGAGGCCCAGCGTCTCCGGGATCTTGAGTCACGGATATCCGATCGCAAGTACGAGACGTACCAACCCATGATCGCCCTTCTAGGTGACATGCTGAACAGGGAGAAGGCGGCGGAACTGCTGAAAGGCGAAGACATACCCGCCCGCCTCCATGAGTTCGCTACTTGGGCCAGCATCTACGCTTCCGACGATTCTGTCCGGGCGTTCCGCAATCTGATGCAGGCTTCATACGCCGGGGCACCAGGAGAGATTACGCTTCGGCTCTACTGCGAGTTCGTCTTAGCAGCGCGACGTGATATCGGACGTTCTGACACCACCACCACGACCGAGGAAATCCTCGGTATGCGCGTCACCGACCTCTACGCCAAGGATGGCCTCCTGTGGGTGGTCAAGGAGTCGTTCCCAAAGATATGCCGCCGAGTTAACTGGTCGCCCCCTTGGGCTTAAGGCCGACAACGCAGACAACATTGCGCAGAAAGGTGGGCCGCATTGCCCGGAATTAGCTTGAGACCAACACCAGAGGGACCGGTTCGGAATCTCTTCGAGGAGCTTAAAAGGCTTCACCGGACGGCCGGTGAGCCGTCGATGCGGGAAGTCGCGAAGGGCATCGCTTATAGCTATGCCACCGTTCACGCTGCGATGCGTGGACCCAAAGTCCCTCGCTGGCCGGTTCTGGAATTGATTGTCGAGAAGCTCGACGGGAATGTCGATCAATTCAAGCAGCTTTGGGTTTCAGCCTTGGACTTCCACGAATCAAACGAGCTAACCCCACTCGACGGCGGGGCCACGGCCGTTAATACAGGCATACCAAAGGCTCATGCCGCATCCAGCACCTCACTCCCAGGCGGCGAACTGCCGGCGATCTCCGCGGAACGAATTCACGCCGCACTTGACGAGCTTGACATCTTGCACGCGGAAGAGGACGAAGATACTGCCCTAGCCTTTTGGTCGCGCTGTTCAATAACTTTCGCGACAGAAGGCCCCGACAAGGAGATCCTGGTGATCCGAACACGATCACTGGAGACCCTTCCCATCAGGGATCTTGAAAGAGCCCGCTCTGCCGTGAATGAATGGAACCACACGCGCCGGTTCATGAAAGCCTACGTGGGTGACCCGACCAAGGAAAGTAGATTGCCAATCTACGGAGAGATGCAAGTGCCGCTAGGGCAGGGCGCCACCGACCAACAGCTCCTAGAACTCGTTGACTGCGGAGCTGCGGTGGGAACAGCGCTGGTTGACTGGCTACACGATGAGATGCAGCTCATCGGGCAAGAGGCCACCTCTGACGTTCCTCGCTCACGTAGACGCTCCTAAGACGAGCGTCAAACTTCGTCAAATATCGCTAGAACTTCGTTAAGCATTGCCAGCCGGAGTGGCGGAAACGTCAGCTAGCACAGCAGACGCGTTCGGCTTCGACAAATGGCGTCCATCGCGCTCAACGCTTGAGGCAAGTCCAAAACATGGAGGAGCTTTAGGTGTCCACGCGGCTATTTGTCGAGCTGGCAAGCGAATTTCTCATCCAAGCTTCTGTCAGCTTTGCCTGGATCGCGCTAACGGCTATTGCGGCGAAGCTCAAGGAAAGGAGGAGGCGCAAGGGCCGAGGCTTTAAGCGCGGCGACGCTTAACCCCCGCGCTTCCAGCCATCCCGTCTGCCGCCGACCCACACACCGTGGAGCGGGCCAGGGCCAGGGCGACAAGGTGGAGCGCCCTACGGACGAACGACCTTGTCGCCCTGGCCCTGGCCTGCTCGGCTTGCCTGGGTCGGTGGCTGGCGGGATGGCATCCCACCACCCACGAACCGGAACCATTCGGCAACTCCATCTCGGAGTCGTCTGGCCCCCGCCGGAGGCATGCCCTTCGTTGGCCGGCGCGCCGGCCGATGCCGGCGCTTGCGCCGCCAGCAGGCCGAGCGCGGCCGGCGCGGCCCGCTTGCGGGCCGCCTTGACTCGATCTCGTGACTAACTCGGCAACTGGCTGCCGGTGCCCTCCGCCCATCGGACCATCGCCCCTGCTCGGCATGATGGGCGTATGCGCTTGCTGGTGCTCGGCGGGACCTGGTTCGTAGGACACGCGATCGTCACGGCTGCGATCGATGCCGGCTGGGAGGTGACGACGTTCAACCGGGGCACCTCAGATCCCTTTCTGGAAGCCGTGCGGCCCATCCGGGGCGACCGGACCAGTCCTGAGGACGTCGCCGCCCTCGTCGCCGCTGGTCCTTGGGATGCCGTGGTCGACACCTCGGGCTACGTGCCTAGGAACGTCCTCGACGTTGCCCGCACGCTCGATCCCGTCGCCGACCGCTACGTTTTCATGTCCACGGTCAGCGTCTACCGAGACTGGCCATTGAAGCCGCTCAGCGAGCGATCCGACGTGCTCTACTGCCCGCCCGACGCCGGCCCGGACTACGGCACCGACATAGAAGATGGGCCGACGCAGTACGGCTACCAGAAAGCCGGCTGCGAGGCAGCAGCAGTCGCCGCGTTCGGAGCAGACCGGACAACGATTCTGCGCCCCGGCGTCGTGCTCGGCCCGCGTGAGTACGTCGGCCGCCTGCCCTGGTGGCTGCGCCGCGTGGCCGCCGGCGGGGACGTCCTGGCCCCCGGCTCCCCCGACCGCACCATTCAGCCGGTCGACGTGCGCGACCTGGCCGCGTTCGCGCTCCGGACCATCACCGAAGGCACCTCCGGCGCGTTCAACGTCTGCGCCCCGGTCGACGGCGCCACCTTCGGCGGACTACTGGCGGACTGCGCCCACGCGACCCGAGGTGATGCCTCCTTCGACTGGGTGCCCGACGAGGTGCTACTCAGCCATGGCGTCCGGCAGTGGTCCGAGCTGCCCCTCTGGCGCACCTTCGACGGCGTGTGGCGCGTCGACACGGCCAGGGCACAAGCCGCCGGCCCGCACCGGCGCCGGACGGCCACCGTCGCCCGCCTTCCTCGTCCACCCGGACGTGCACCAGACCACCGGCACCGTCCACGCCCTAACCGTGACAGCAGGCCGCAGACCCGCGTAAGCCGCTGGTCTAAATGGCCGCAATGGCAGAAATCCCGTCCGGGCGGGGTTTCTGCCATTGCGGCCATTTAGACCAGCGCTCGGCCTTCCCCTCCGCGCCCATCCGCTGCCGTCAGCGGCGGCTACTCCCGTCGTCCCGTTGGTCCCCGGCAGACCGGGAGGGACGACGGGGCTAGGGCCTGTCCTGTCGATCATGGAAGCCAGATGATGGCGGCGATGAGGACCAGGCTGGATCGGTAGAGAGAGGCCCGTTTGGCGTATCGGGTG
>NZ_JBEOWQ010000017.1:0-135659 GCF_040296145.1 Micromonospora sp. NPDC002296 | reverse complement strand
GTCCTATCTCGCGCGGGGGGCGTCGACCCGGAGAGCCCGTCCCTCGACGGCGGGCGGCCCTCCGCGCTGCCGACGCGGAGGGCCGCCTCACCGGGGGGACCGGTGCCACGGGAGATGCCCGAGGTGGGAGCAAGATTAGCCGCTTTAGGCGCTATTCGGGAGTTCTGTCCAGTTGGTGCGATTTTTTGTCCCGGGCGGTGGTCGGCCCGGCCCGCCGGGCGAGCGGCAGAGTCACCAGCAGCAGCAGGCTCAGCAGCACGTACGTGTTGCGGACCAGGAACTCCCCGGGCGAGTCCGTGCGCACCGGAGCCACCCCCCAGTCGTGGAACGACACCACCCCGTAGACGATCACCGCGCCGGTGAACACGGCCAGCCCGGTCAACCACCGGCGCCGCCGTGCCCCGCCGGGGGTGGCCGGGTTCGTGCCCAGCGCCGCGTCGGCCAGCACCACCACCGCCGGGACGAACCAGTAGATGTGGTGGGTCCAGGTGATCGGGCTGACCAGCGCGCCCACCAGCCCGGTCAGGGTCAGGCCCGCGAGCACGTCCCCGGCCGAGGCGGCGCGGGCGGCCCGCCACAGCCCGTACCCGGCGACGAGCAGGGCCAGCGCGAGCCACAGCGCCCGGTTCGGCTCGGCCGGCGCGGTGAACCGGCTGAGCAGCCCGAACAGCGACTGGTTCCCGGTGTAGTCGGTGCGCCCGACCCGGTTGGTCGCCCACAGCTCCTGGGTCCAGAACCGCCACGAGTCCGCCGGGGCCACGGCCGCCACGAGCAGGGTGGCCCCGGCGGCCGTCATCGACGCCACGGCCGCCTCCCGCCAGCGGCGGGTCGCCAGCAGGTAGACGATGAAGATGCCGGGGTAGAGCTTCAGTGCGGTGGCCAACCCGACGCCGACCCCCGCCCAGCGCCGCCCCTGCGGCACCCCGAAGAGCAGGTCGGCCAGGATCAGCACGACCAGCAGCATGTTGATCTGGCCGAACGTGATCGTCTCCCGGGTGCTCTCGACCGCGAAGACGAGCAGCACCGCGACGGTGAGGGTGAACGTCCGGGGCAGGCCGTGCCGGGCGACGACCGGGGCGAGCAGCCAGCGGGTGGTCACCACCACGGCGAGCGCGGTCAGGATCGTGAAGACCGCGATCGTGAGGCCCAGCGGCAGCAGCGCGAACGGGCGCAGCAGCAGCGCGCTCAGCGGGGGGTAGGTGAAGTACAGCTCGCCCTGGACCCGGTCCGGCTGCGCGTAGTCGTAGAGCGGGTGGCCGGCGGCCCACCAGTCCATCGCCCGCATGTAGATCTTCAGGTCGAAGAAGTTGTGCACCAGCCCGGGCAGGTACAACGCCGGGAGGACGGCAGCCAGGGCCAGCACCGTGACCAGCCGGCGGACCCTGCGACCGCCCGGCTCGTCGGCGGTGACGGAGGGTGGCGCGATCGGTTCAGCTGGCACGGGGAAACCCTAGCGGTCCATCCGGCCGACAGTGCCGAGGCGCGAGGGCGTGGGCTGCGCGTAGGCTGTGGCCGTGGCTGACCTCCTCGTCTGGATCGACTGTGAGATGACCGGATTGGACCTCGGCAGGGACGCCCTGATCGAGGTCGCCGCGCTCGTCACCGACCCCGACCTCAACGTGCTCGGTGACGGTGTCGACGTGGTGATCCACGCCGACGAGGCGGCGCTGGAGGGAATGCCGGAGATCGTCCGGACCATGCACGGCAAGTCCGGCCTCACCGAGGAGGTCCGGCGTTCGGCCGTGACCCTGGCCGAGGCCGAGGACCTGGTGCTCGACTACGTCACGAGCCACGTCAAGGACCCGCGCACCGCGCCGCTGTGCGGCAACTCCATCGCCACCGACCGGGGCTTCATCGCTCGGGACATGCCGCGCCTGGACGCGCACCTGCACTACCGGATGATCGACGTCTCCTCCATCAAGGAGCTGTGCCGGCGCTGGTACCCGCGGGTGTACTTCGGGCAGCCGAAGAAGGGGCTGGCCCACCGGGCGCTGGCCGACATCCGGGAGAGCATCCGCGAGCTGGAGTACTACCGGCGTACCCTCTTCGTCCCGCTGCCCGGCCCCGATGTGGACAGCGCCAGGGCCATCGCCGCCGAACTCTGAGAGCTCCGGCCCCCGTCCGCGCGGGTTCAGCGGGCGGTGAGGCCGCGCCGGGTGGAGACGCCGGCCGGCAGCCGGTTCAGCTCCGCCCAGGACAGCGCCGGCTCCGTGCGGCTCGCGTTGCGCACCTCGCGGTACGCAGGCTGCGCGGGGAACCGCGCTCTCCCGGCTTCCCGCCAGCGGCGCTCGGCGTCCTGCTGGTACCGGTCATAAGGCAGATTCGGCATGACCATACCGTCCCAAAGAAAGTTGTACATGTATGGAAATGGTTATGACGTTCGATCGATGCGTCCGGTTCCCGCCGTCGGCAACCGGACGGCGAACCGACAGTCATCGGTGATCTTCTGTACGTCTACCCGTCCGTCGGTCGCCTCAACCGGCCTGCGCGCGATCTTCAGACCCGGCCGCACCGGAGCGGGGGCGGGTGGGGGGTGGCTGGCGTACCGTGATCATGTTGGCCTCGGGGTGGGGCGCGTTCCGGCGGTGCGGAGGAGGTGACCGGTGCTCGACCGGCGGCTGTACCTGCACCTGGCGGCCTGGCTCGGGCAGTGGCCGGCCGGACCCGGGCTGAACGTGGTCGGCTCGCACCGGCGTGCCCTGCCCGCCTGGGACGGCCGGCTCCGCCCGGCGATCGCGGTCGGCGACGGCCGCGGCACGGTGCTCTCGGTGGCGCCCCGGCACGTCCCGGCGGTCCGGGCGCTGGCCGGTCAGTCGGAGCGGCGGCTGATCACCGGCCTGCCGGCCGCCGTGGACCATCCCGGGTGGGTGTGCCACGAGGACGTTTTCCGGTGGACCCTGACCCCGGCCCCGCTGCCGGACGTGGGGGAGTGGGTCGCGCCGACCGAGCCGGGGCTGCCGCGGTGGCTGCGGCTGTTCGACCGCGAGGTGCTGGTGGTGCGGGGCGCCGACGGACGGTACCTGGCCGGCGCGGCGATCAAGCGGCACGACGCCCACGGGCACGAGCTGGCCGTCGGCACCGTGCCGGAGGCCAGGGGTCGCGGGCTGGCGCGTCGACTCGTCGCCCGGGCCGCCCGCCGGGTGCTCGACGGGGGTGCGGTGCCGACGTACCGGCACGACCCCGCCAACGTCGCGTCGGCGCGGGTCGCCGAGGCGGCCGGCTTCGCGGACCAGGGCTGGCGGTCGTACGGGGTGTACCCGCCGTGACTCCGGGCCCCGGCGGCCCGTAGCTGCCCGCCCGCCGGCCGGTGCAGCAGGCGGGGCGCGGACCGTGGATCCCGGGCCGGATCCACGGTCCGCAGCCTTTCCCCAGGCCCTCCTGCCGGCCGCCGTCCCGCCCATGACGCTACGTATTGATATTGGGTCGGGCAAGGGGTGATCGGCGGGTTGCCGGTGTCGTTTAGTGGACTTGACCTGGGGTGCAGTGGGTCGGCCGACTTCCGGGGCTAGTGACGCAGAGTGCGGATCGGGGTTGGCGTCCGGCGGATGGAGCCGGAGCGGCTCCGGCAGCTCGGGGTCAACCGGCCAGGCCGAGCGCCTCCGCCGCCGCCCGCCCGTTCGCGTGGCTCGCCCCGTACGTGGTCACGTAGGCGCGGGCGCCCGTCGGCCGCCACCGACTCGGCCAGCCCATCTCCACCACGGTCACCGGATGCGCGGCGGCCAGCGCGTCGACCAGGTCGGGGCCGCCGGGGAGCCGGTGCAGGTGCCGGCCCACCAGCACGATGGGCCGGGCCCCGGCGAGCCCGCGCAGGGACGCCACGTCGGTCTCGGCGGCCACCACCCGCACCTCCTCCAGCCCAACCAGGTGCGGGCCGAGCCCCCACGGCACCCGCCCCTCGGCGATCGTGGACGCGGTGTGCAACTGGACCACCAGCGGCCGGCCCAGCGCCGTGACGTCACCCTCGACGCGGACGGCACGCCGTGCGACGGCGTACCCGAGGTCGGTCGGGGCGGGGGGCGGCGTGCCGGCGGGCCGGGTCCAGGCGGCGAGCGCCGCGGTGCGGCCGGCGGCCTCCTCCACCCGGGCCCGGTCCAGCCGACCGTCGCCGAGCGCGTCGACGATCTCGGCGGCCACCTGCTCGACCAGCTCGGCGTCGACCTTGAACCCGATGCAGAGCAGGTCCGCCCCGGCGGCGAGCGCGCGGACCGCGGCCGGGCCGACGCCCCCGGCGGCGAGCACCGCGCCCTGCATCTCCAGCGCGTCGGTGATTACCGTGCCGGTAAAGCCGTACTCGCGGCGCAGCAGGTCGACCAGGACCGCCCGGCTGAAGGTGGCCGGGTCGTCCCCGGTCAGCGCGGGGACCCGGATGTGCGCCGTCATGATCGACCGCACCCCGGCGGCGACCACGGCGGCGAACGGCGGCAGGTCCCGCTCGCGGAGGACGGCCGGCGACACGTCCACGGTCGGCAACTCGTGGTGGGAGTCGGCGACCGTGGCGCCGTGGCCGGGGAAGTGCTTCGCGCAGGCGGCCACGCCGTTCGACTGGAGGCCGGCGACGGCGGCGGCCGAGTGGACGGCCACCCGGGCCGGGTCGGCGCCGAACGAGCGGGTGCCGATCACCGGATTCTCGTCGGCGGTGTTCACGTCCACGGTCGGCGCGAGGTCGACGGTGATCCCGCAGGCGGCCAGCTCGGCCCCGATCGCCGCGTACACCCGCTCGGTCACCGCCGGATCGTCGACCGCGCCGAGCGCGGCGTTGCCCGGGTACGGGCTGCCGGTGGCGCGGGCGAGCCGGGTGACGTCGCCGCCCTCCTCGTCGATGGCGACCAGCACGTCGGGCCGGGCCGCGCGCAGCGCCGCCGTGCTCGCCGCGAGCTGGGCGAAGTCGTGCACGTTCGTGCCGAACAGGGTGTGCCCGGCCAAGCCCTCGCCCACGAGGCGGACGGCCCAGTCCGGCGGTACGGGCCCCGGGTACGCGGCGAGTAGGGTGCCCAGCGCGAGCCGGCGCAGTCCTGGATCGGTCCCCACAGTCTGTCCCCTTCCGGTGCCCGAGGGCACGAACGTCGTACCGGATTCGCCGGCGGGACCACGGTCGCTGCCGGGTCGTCCGACCACCCGGTCTCGGGCGGCCGTTACGCTACGGACACCCGTCTGCAGGTCGGTAGTGGTGAGTAAAGCTTACGAATAGCTAGAGGACATGGCATGAGTGCGACCCGGCTGCCCGGCACCCCCCGCCTGTTACGAGCGCTCAACGACCGCGCGACGTTGGAGCTGTTACTCGAGCGCGGGCCGCTGACCCGGGCCCGGATCGGCGAGCTGACCGGCCTGTCCAAAGTCACCGCCAGCCAGCTGGTCGAGCGGCTGGAGGAACGCGGCCTGGTCGCCCGGGTCGGTGAGCAGGCCGGCGGGCGGGGCCCGAACGCCCAGCTCTACGCCGTCCGGCCCGGTAGCGCGTACGTGGTCGGGGTGGAGGTCGGCGCGGACCGGGTGGTCGCGGCCTGCGCCGACATCACGGGCGCGGTGACCGGTCGGGTGGAGCTGTCCACCCGGGACACCGACGACCCGGTCGGCGTGGTGCACAACGCCGTCGTCCAGGCCGCGAGCAGCGCCGGGGCCGAGCTGTCCGGCGTGCGTCGGGTGGTGCTGGGCACGCCCGGCCTGGTCGACCCGGGCTCCGGCGACATCACCTTCGCGTTCAACCTGCCGCGCTGGCACCGTGGCCTGCTCGCCGCGTTGCGCGAGGACCTGGACACCCCGGTGGTCTTCGAGAACGACGTCAACCTGGCCGCCGTCGCCGAGGCGCAGTCGGGCGCGGCCCGGGAGTTGGCCGACTTCGTGCTGGTCTGGTTGGGCGCGGGCGTCGGTCTGGCGATCATGCTCGGCGGACGGCTGCACCACGGCAGCAGCGGCGCGGCCGGTGAGATCGGCTACCTGCCGGTGCCCGGGGCGCCGATCCCGCGCGACGTGTCCCGCCGGGCCAAGCCGGCCTTCCAGCAGCTCGCCGGCAGCGACGCGGTGCTGGCGGTGGCCCGGGAGCACGGCATCGTGGCCGACCACGCCGCCGAGGCGGTACGCGCGGCGGTCGAGGCCGGCGCCGCACCGGTGCTCGACGAGTTGGCCCGCCGGCTCGCCCTGGGCGTGGCGAGCACCTGCGTGGTGCTCGACCCACCGCTGGTGGTGCTCGCCGGCGAGGTCGGGCGGGCCGGCGGCACGGCGCTGGCCGGGCGGGTGCAGCGCGAGGTGGCGGCGATCACCCTGGTCCGCCCCCGGGTGGTGCCGAGCGGACTGACCGAGGAGCCGGTCCTGCACGGCGCGCTGCGCACCGCCCTCGACGCCGTGCGGGACGAGGTGTTCGGCAGCACCGTGGGCTGACCAGGCGTCCGTCACGTAGGAATTCTTCACCATCGCCCGGGACGCTGCAACAAGTTGTCACTCCCCGGGTGCGCGGGTCAGATCAAATCGCGGCGGCGGAACGCGGCGAACGCGGCCACCGTCAGCCCGCCGGTCAGCGCCAGCAGCACCGCCAGCCCGAGCCCCCAGCCCAGCTGGTAGGTGCCGTCGCAGTAGCCGGACACGCCCCGGCACACGGTGGCGTCGGAGAGCCGGGCCTCCCCGGTCAGCCAGGCGTCGAGGTAGGTGGAGAGCATCCAGTCCTCGCCCCGCGGTATGCCCACCACCTCCACCACCACCCGCAGGCCGAGCTCCCACACCACCGCGTACGCCATGACCGCGCCGAGCGCCGCCGCCGTCCGCCGGCCGAGGGTGGCGACGGCGAAGCCGGCCGTCGCGGCGAACAGCACCAGCACCACCCCGCGGGCCCAGGTCAGCCACAGCCACGGCCAGAAGTCCCCGTCGGTCGCCCCGGGCATCCCGGCGGTCTGCCCGATCAGCCAGAACGCGCCCCCGTACGCCGTCGACGCCAGCACCGACACCGCCGTCAGCGCGCCGAGCAGCGTGCCCAGCTTCGCGCCGAGCACGGTGAGCCGCCGGGGCCGCCAGATCAGCAGGTTGACCACCCCGCCGGTGGACAGGTCCGCCCCGATGTACGAGGCTCCGACCAGGAACCCGAACAGCACCAGGAAGAGGATCAGGAGGTACAGCAGCGGGCGGGCCTGGTTGGCGAAGTTGAACACCCCCTGGAGGTGGTCGGCAGCCACCGGAAGCCGCTCCCGCTGGGCAGGGTCGAACGCCGAGCAGTCGTCCGGGAAGCTCTCCGCCTCCTCCGGCGGCAGGTTTCCCCGCGCGGCAGCCAGGCACCGCTGGTACGTGGCCTCCAGGGACTGCCGTTCCTCGGCCGCCGCCTGCTGGGCCTCGGCGACCTCGATCGACGACGGCCGGTGCGAGCCGACCAGGGTGGTCACCGCGGTCACCCCGAACGCCAGCACCAGCAGCACCAGCATGAGCTGGACGAAGCGGCGCGCGGCCAGCCGTTCCAGCTCGGCCCGTACCAGTTTCACGCCCTCGCCTCCCTGTCGCCGCCTGCGGTCACGTCGAGGTCGATGAGCCGGCCCTCGCCGGGATCGACGGGTGCCGGCTCGTAGGCCGGCCCGGGCAGCTCGGGACGCTCCGCCCCGTCGTCGTCGGTCAGCTCCAGGAAGACGCTCTCCAGGTCGGGCCGCAGCGGCACCAGCTCACGGACCCAGAGCCCCTGCTCGCCCAGCAGCCGGCTGATCTCGCCGGCGTCCGGCACCCCGCCGACGACGAGGTGTTCGGCGCGCTCCTCCACCGGCAGCCCCTCCCGGCGCAGCAGCTCCGCAGCCCGCCCCTGCTCGGGCACCCCGACCCGCCACTCGTGCTGGTCGTGGCCGTCCAGCACGCCCTCCACCGGCCCGGCGGCCACCCGCCGCCCCCGGGAGATGATCGTCACGTGGTCGCAGATCAGCTGGATCTCGCCGAGGATGTGGCTGGACAGCAGCACGGTCACCCCGGCGGCGGCCAGCTCCCGCATCAGGTCCCGCATCTCCCGGATGCCCGCCGGGTCCAGCCCGTTCGCCGGCTCGTCCAGGATCAGCAGCTCCGGCTCCTTGAGCAGGGCCGAGGCCACCGCCAGGCGCTGCCGCATGCCCAGTGAGTAGCCCTTGACCTCGTCGTCGCCCCGGCCGCGCAGCCCCACCTGGTCCAGCACCTCGTCCACCCGCCGGGTCGGCACCCCGCCGGCCAGGGCGAGCAGCCGTAGCGTGCGGTGCCCGGTGAAGTTGCCGAAGAACTGCGGAGTCTCCACGATCGCGCCGACCCGCCCGGCCACCGCGGCCGACCGGCGCGGCACGTCCTCGCCGAGCAGCCGCATCCGGCCCGCGTCGGCACGGACCAGCCCGAGCAGGGCGCGCAGCGTGGTGGTCTTGCCCGAGCCGTTCGGTCCCAGGAAGCCGTGGATCTCGCCCCGTCCCACCAACAGGTCGAAGCCGTCGACGGCGACCTGGCGGCTGCGGTACGGGCCGTGGAAGGTCTTGCGTAGCCCCTCGATCTCGATTGCGGCGCTCACCCGAGACGCTCCCTGCGGCAGTCTGGCATCCGGTTCCTCCCCCGTGCGGTGACCAACGCCACGGCGCCCCACCCTATGGCGTGGCCACCGCCCGTGGGGGGGCGCTGCGGCGGTGCGTGGTTGGATGGACGGGTGACTGGTGACCTGATCCCCGGCGTCGTCGGCGCCGCCCCCGCCACCGCCCCCGTGGACGCGGATCTGGTGGTCAGCCTGGACGGTGTGGGCGTACGCCGGTCCGGCACCGCGCTGCTGCACGACGTGGACTGGCGGGTCGAGCTGGACGAGCGCTGGGTCGTGCTGGGCCCCAACGGGGCCGGCAAGACGACGCTGCTGAGCCTGGCCGCCGGCCGGCTGCATCCGACCACGGGCACGGCGCACGTGCTCGGCGAGCGGATCGGCCGGACCGACGTCAACGAGCTGCGGATGCGGATCGGCCTGTCCACCGCCGCCCTCGCCGAGCGGGTGCCCGCCGAGGAGCGGGTGGTCGACGTGGTGGTCACCGCAGCCTGGTCGGTGGTGGGGCGCTGGCGGGAGAGCTACGACCGCACCGACGAGGCCCGGGCCCACGCCCTGCTCGGCCAGTTCGGCATCGGCCACCTCGCCGACCGGGCGTACGGCACCCTGTCCGAAGGGGAGCGCAAGCGGGTGCAGATCGCCCGGGCGCTGATGACCGATCCCGAGCTGCTGCTGCTCGACGAGCCCGCCGCCGGCCTCGACCTGGGCGGGCGCGAGGACCTGGTGGCGCGGCTGGCCGAGCTGGCGTACGACCCGGACGCTCCGGCCCTGGTCCTGGTCACCCACCACGTCGAGGAGATCCCGCCGGGCTTCACCCACGCCCTGCTGCTGCGCGAGGGCGGCGTGATGGCCCAGGGGCTGCTCGCCGACACCCTGACCGCCGACAATCTCTCCAAGACCTTCGGCCTGCCCCTGACGGTCGACCGCGTCGGCGACCGCTGGACGGCCCGCGCCGCCTGAGCCGCAAGGAGTGTCGAGCGTGCAGCAGACCCGGGTGGTCGTGGTGGGCAGCGCCAACATGGACCTGGTCGCCACCGCGCCGGCCCTGCCGCGTACCGGTGAGACGGTGCTCGGCAGCGCCTTCGTCATGGTCCCCGGCGGCAAGGGCGCGAACCAGGCCGTCGCCGCCGTGCGGGCCGGCGCGTCCTGCGCGTTCCTCGGCGCGATCGGCTCCGACGCGTTCGGGGTCACCCTCAAGGCCCGGATCACCGCGGCCGGCGTCGACACCGGACAGCTCCGGGTGGTGTACGGGGCGTCCGGCGTCGCCCTGGTCATGGTCGGCGCCGACGGCGAGAACGCGATCATGGTCACCCCGGGGGCGAACGCCGCGTTCACCGCTCTCACCGAGGGCGAGCTGGCCGCCGTGCGCGCGGCGGACGTGCTGGTCGCCCAGTTGGAGATCCCGGTCGCGACGGTGACCGAGGCGGCGCTTGCCGCCCGCGCCGCCGGCACCCGGGTGATCCTCAACGCGGCACCGGCCCAGCGGGTGCCGGACGAGTTGCTCGCCGCCGTCGACCTGCTGGTGGTCAACGAGAACGAGGCGTTGGCGCTCACCGGTCGCGGCCGGGACGACCCGGGAGCGCTGCTGGCGCTCGCGCCCCGGGCGGTGCTGACTTTGGGCGGGGACGGGGCCTGGTACGTCGAGCGGGACGCCGAGCCCGCGTACGTCCCAGCCGTGCGGGTCGACGTGGTCGACTCGACGGCAGCCGGGGACGCCTTCACGGCGGCCCTCGCCGTGGCCTGGGGCGAGGGGCGGGACCTGCTTGCCGCCGTGCGGTGGGCGGCGGCGGCCGGCGCGGCCTGCGTACGCCGGCTCGGCGCGTCCGTGGCCCTGCCCCGCCGGGCCGAGATCGACCAGCTCCACGCCCCGTCGGCCTGACGGGTCAGCCGGCTCCGCGTCGGTCAGCCCGGTTCGTCGGTCAGCTTCTCGCCCCGGCGGCGCAGCATGCCCAGGCCGGGGATCCCGGCGACGGCGAGCTTCAGGTCCCGGGTGACGTCGAGCAGGTCGTGCAGGTCCGGCCCGACCCGGTCCAGGGTGGCCAGGATCGGCAGGATGTCGGCGGTGAGGTGCTCCTTGAGCTTGGGCAGCTCGTCGACCAGCCGGATGGCCGCCGTCACCTCCTCGTGGCTGAGTTCCCCGACGAACCGGGTCGCCATCGGCGCGGCCCGCCGCAGCGCCGGCTCGTACGCGGCGAGCAGCTCGCCGGCGGTGTCGGCCGCCCCGGCGGCGGCGTCCACCGTGCCGGCGGCCCGTCCGGCGACCCCCTCGGCCGCGGCGACCACCACGGCCGCCGCGGTGGCGACCTCGGTGGCGGTGTCGATCGCGGCGGTCGCGGAGGCGCTGATCACGGCCACCTCCCGGACGGCGGACTCGGCGTCGTCGAGCACCCGGTCCGTTCGGTCCAGCGTCCCCTCGATCCGGTCCACCACCCCGTTGATCCGGGACAGCAGCGCCTCCACCCCGTCCAGCACCGCGAACGCCCGGACCGGGACGGCGGCGAACGAGGCGGCCGAGCCGAGGGCCTGATCGAAGGCGGACCGGGTGAGGCCGAGGACAGCGGTCGGCCGGGGAAGGGGAATCGCCATGTCTCCCAGTGTGCGCCGGGACATCCAGCACCGCCCGCCGGCGAGGCGCTCGCCCTGCCCCGGCAGCCGGGCGCCAGCCGATCGGTCATCCCCGGTCCACCTGCTGCTCGACGGCCCGCTGCACGGCGCGGTAGATCTGCCCGAACCGTAGCGCGTCCGGGGTGCGCAGCAGCATCACCTCCTGGCCGTGGTGCTGCACCCACAACTCGTTCACCCGGTTCCCCCGCTCGTACGAGCGGTCCAGCCAGCCGAGCGGCACCTCCAGGAACGGGACCAGGGCCAGCGCGCCCACGGCGCAGGCGGCCAGGATGATCAGGGCCAGCGTCCAGTTGCCCCGGTCCTGCGCCGACCACGCGAGCGACACCACGCAGACCAGCGCCACCAGCGGAGGCAGCGACAGCAGCAGCACCAGCACGCCCCGGCCGACCACCCGCCCCCGTACGGCGAGCGTGGTCCGCCCCCGCGCGTGCCAGACGTACGTGATGCCGGCGATCGGGATGGAGTGGCCGCCCGCCCGGATCGACTCGGAGGTGACCTGCACCGTGTCGTCCCGGTAATAGAGGGTCATCACTAAGCTTAACCGGCCGGCGCGCTCCTTCGCCCCCCGGCGTCGATGTCTCTGGCGGCGGACGGCCGTCAGCCGGCCCGGCGTTTCGTGGCGCCGCCCGGAGGGCCGGTCGCCCCCTTTGCCGTGCCGGTCGCCCTCTGCGTCGCGCGCGCCGGGGTCTGCCCGGCTTCCACCGCGCGCTGCACGGCCCGGTAGATCTGCCCGAAGCGCAGCGCGTCGCGGGTGCTCAGCAGCCGCACCGGGTGGCCGCGCCACCGGACCCACAGTTCCAGCTGCCGGCTGCCTCGGGCGTACGAGCGGTCCAGGTGCTCGAAGAGGAAGTCGGCGACCGGCCCGACGGCGAGCCCGACCAGCACCGAGGCCCCCACGATGGCGATCGTGACGGTCAGCGAGCGGTGCAGCCACAGCGCCAGCGCCACGCCCAGCGCGGCGGCGACCAGCGGCCCGGCGAGCGCGGCGCCGATGGCGCCCCGGCCGACGAGCACCCGCCAGGACCGGCTGCCGCGCAGGTGCCAGACCATGCTGATCTCGGCCAGCGGGTACGCCTGGCCGTCCACGTGGATGGCGGCGGAGGTGACCTGCACCGACCTGTCGTCGTAGTACCTGACCATGGCGGACTCCGGGACGCGGGGCGGACACCAGACTACTTGCCCCAACGATCCGGGCCGTAAGGTTGGCACGCGACTTCGACGAGGAAGTGAGGGCGGCGTGAGCGAGTTCGTGCGGCTGGAGACCAGGGACGGCATCGGCACCATCCGGCTGGAGCGGCCGCCGATGAACGCGCTCAACAAGCAGGTCCAGGAGGAGTTGCGGGCCGCCGCTGCGGCCGCCGCCGCCGACCCCGAGGTCCGCGCCGTCATCGTGTACGGCGGGGAGAAGGTCTTCGCGGCCGGCGCGGACATCAAGGAGATGGCCGAGATGTCCTACGTGGACATGGCGGGGCGGGCCGCCGGCCTGTCCAGCGCGCTCGGCGAGTTCGCCCGGATCCCCAAGCCGGTGGTCGCCGCGATCACCGGGTACGCCCTCGGCGGCGGTTGCGAGCTGGCCCTGGCCTGCGACTGGCGGGTGGTGGCCGAGGACGCCAAGCTCGGCCAGCCGGAGATCAAGCTCGGCGTCATCCCCGGCGCGGGCGGCACCCAGCGGCTGGCCCGTCTCGTCGGCCCGGCCCGGGCCAAGGACCTGATCATGTCGGGTCGGATGGTGGACGCCCAGGAGGCGCTGCGGATCGGCCTGGCCGACCGGGTGGTCCCGGCCGCCGAGGTGTACTCCGCCGCCGTCGAGCTGGTGACGCCGTACCTGAGGGGTCCGGTGCAGGCGCTACGGGCGGCGAAGCTCGCGGTCGACGGCGGCCTGGACATGGATCTCGCCTCCGGCCTGGCCTGGGAGAGCCAGCTCTTCGCGGCGCTGTTCGCCACCGACGACCGGCGCGAGGGGATGGCCGCCTTCGTCGAGAAGCGCAAGCCGGACTTCACCGGGCGCTGAGCCGAGGACGGTTCACATTCCGTCTACCGGCCAGTAGCGTGTGACTCCGGCCACGGACGAGGGGAACGGCGATGACGGAGCGGGTCGAAGGTCACGGCGGGGAGCTGGCGCTCGCGGCGCTGCGCGCGCACGGCGTACGGGAGATGTTCACCCTCTCCGGCGGGCACGTCTTCCCGCTCTACGACGCGGCCCACAAGGCCGGATTCCCGCTCTACGACGTCCGGCACGAGCAGTCGGCGGTCTTCGCGGCCGAGGCGGTGGCCAAGCTCAACCGTCGCCCCGGCCTCGCCGTGCTCACCGCCGGCCCCGGCGTCACCAACGGCGTATCCGGGCTGACCAGCGCGTTCTTCAACGCGTCGCCGGTGCTGGTGCTGGGGGGTCGGGCCCCGCAGTTCCGCTGGGGCTCCGGCAGCCTCCAGGAGATGGACCACCTGCCACTGGTCGCCCCGGTCACGAAGCACGCCGAGACGGTGTTCAGCGCCGACGACATCCCGCGCGCGGTCGGTGCCGCGCTGACCACCGCGCTCACCCCGCACCGGGGCCCGGTCTTCCTGGACCTCCCCCTGGAGGCGGTCTTCTCCGTCGGCGACGTCGAGCTGCCCGAGGTGGCCCCGCCCGCCCCGGCCGAGGCCGACCCGGAGGAGGTGGCGAGGGCCGCCGCACTGATCGCCGCCGCCGGCCGCCCCGTGATCATCGCCGGCTCCGACGTGTACGCCGGGGACGCCGTCGACGCGCTGCGGGCCGCCGCCGAGGCGTTGCAGGTGCCCGTCTTCACCAACGGCATGGGCCGGGGCGCGCTGCCGCCGACCCACCCGCTCGCCTTCGCCAAGGCCCGCCGGGTCGCCCTGCGCAACGCCGACGTGGTGGTCGTGGTCGGCACCCCGCTGGACTTCCGGCTCGCCTTCGGCGACTTCGGCGA
This sequence comes from Micromonospora sp. NPDC002296, assembly GCF_040296145.1. Classification (NCBI taxonomy): domain Bacteria; kingdom Bacillati; phylum Actinomycetota; class Actinomycetes; order Micromonosporales; family Micromonosporaceae; genus Micromonospora; species Micromonospora sp. NPDC002296. Next base: position 121,607 of record NZ_JBEOWQ010000017.1, on the reverse strand, counting down.
CGCGCGGGTGGTGCACGTGGTGGACGCCCCCAGCCAGCGCGCCACCCACGTCCAGCCGGCCGCCTCGCCCGCCGGCGACCTGCGGCTGGTCCTCACCGCGTTCGCCGAGCACCCCGGCGACCGGGCCGACCACGCCGACTGGATCGCCGAGCTGCGCGTCGCCGAGGACGCCGCGAAGGCCCGCGACGCCGAGGAGATGGCCGCCGAGACCGACCCGATCCGACCGGCCCGGGTCTACGGCGAGCTGCGCCGGGTCCTCGCCCCGGACGCCATCACCATCGGCGACGGGGGCGACTTCGTCTCGTACGCCGGCAAGTACCTTGAGCCCGCCCAGCCCGGCACCTGGCTCGACCCCGGCCCGTACGGCTGCCTCGGCACCGGCATGGGCTACGCCATGGGGGCCCGGGTCAGCCACCCGGACCGGCAGGTCTGTGTGCTGATGGGCGACGGCGCGGCCGGGTTCTCGCTGATGGACGTGGAGTCCCTGGTCCGCCAGCAGCTCCCCGTGGTGATCGTGGTCGGCAACAACGGCATCTGGGGCCTGGAGAAGCACCCGATGCGGGCAATGTACGGCTACGACGTGGCCGCCGACCTCCAGCCCGGGCTGCGCTACGACAAGGTCGTCGAGGCCCTCGGCGGAGCGGGGGAGACGGTGGAGAAGGCCGGCGATCTCGCCCCGGCCCTGGACCGCGCCTTCGCCTCCGGCGTGCCGTACCTGGTCAACGTCCTGACCGACCCGGCCGACGCGTACCCCCGCTCCTCGAACCTGGCCTGAGGCCGCCGTCAGCCCTCGGCGTAATCCGCCGAGGCCCAAATCAGCGAATTGTCAGCGCCCGTCGCCGTAACGTCAGCCACGCCTCGGCAGTTTGTCAGTGCCGTCGGCCATGGTGGCGTGACAAGCGAGACGACGGGAGCTTTCCATGACGTACGCGATCCGGGCGGAGGGTCTGGTGCGGCGCTTCGGCGCCACCACGGCCCTCGCCGGAGTCGACCTCGCGGTCCCCACCGGGACCGTGTTCGGGCTGCTCGGGCCCAACGGGGCCGGGAAGACCACCATCGTGCGGGTGCTCGCCACCCTGCTCGCCGCCGACGAGGGCCACGCCACCGTCGGCGGGTACGACATCCGCCGCGACGCCCACCGGGTTCGCCAGCTCGTCGGCCTCACCGGCCAGTACGCCTCGGTCGACGAGGCCCTCACCGGCACCGAGAACCTGCTGCTGATCGGGCGGCTGCTCGGGCTGAGCCGGGCCGACGCCCGGGCCCGGGCGCGTGAGCTGCTCGCCCGGTTCCAGCTGACCGACGCCGCCGACCGGCCGGCGAAGACCTACTCCGGCGGGATGCGCCGCCGCCTCGACCTGGCCGCCAGCCTCGTCGGCCGGCCGCAGGTGCTCTTCCTCGACGAGCCGACCACCGGGCTGGACCCGCGCAGCCGCAACGAGCTGTGGGACACGGTCCGCGAACTGGTCACCGACGGGGTGACCGTGCTGCTGACCACGCAGTACCTGGAGGAGGCCGACCAGCTCGCCGGCGAGATCGCCGTCGTCGACCACGGTCGGGTCATCGCCCAGGGCACGCCGGAGGAGCTGAAGGCCAAGACCGGCGGCCAGGTGCTCACGGTCCGTCCGGCGGACCCGGCCGACCTGGCGACCGTGGTGTCCATCGCCGGCGAGGTGGCTGCCGTCACCCCGGAGGTCGCCCACACCACCGTCACCGTCCCGGTGAACGACCCGGCGCTGCTGCCCGCCGTGGTCTGCCGCCTCGACGCCGCCGAGGTTCCGGTGGCCGAGCTGGCCCTGCGCGGCTCCAGCCTCGACGAGGTCTTCCTCTCCCTCACCGGCCACCGCGCCGAGTCCGACGCCTCGGCCGGGGCCGACCTGGAAAGGACGCCGGCATGACCGCCGCCACCGTCACCGCCGACACCCGGCCGGCGCCGGCCCGACGGCTCGGCGTGTCCGCCGGGCTGCGGCACACCCTCACCCTGGCCTGGCGCAGCCTGGTGCAGATCAAGCACAATCCGATGGAGCTGCTCGACCTGAGCATCCAGCCGGTGATGTTCGTGCTGCTGTTCACGTACGTCTTCGGCACGGCCATCTCCGGCTCGCCGGGGGAGTACCTGACGTTCGCGCTGCCCGGCATCATCGTGCAGAACGCCCTCTTCGCCACCATGACCACCGGGTTCGGGCTGAACAACGACCTCACCAAGGGCGTGTTCGACCGGCTGCGCTCCCTGCCGATCGCCCGCTGGTCGCCGCTGGCCGGGCGGATCCTCGCCGACACGGTGAAGCAGGCCTGGTCGGTGTCGCTGCTGATCGGCGTCGGCGCGATCCTCGGCTTCCGGCTGGGCAACGGGGTGCTCGGGCTGCTCGGGGCATTCGTCCTGCTGCTCGGCTTCTCGCTGGCCGCCGCGTGGATCTCGGTGCTGGTCGGGGTGCTGGTCAGCGAGCCGGAGAAGGTGCAGATCTTCGGCTTCATGGTGATCTTCCCGCTCACCTTCACCAGCAACGTCTTCGTCCCGACCGACCGGATGCCGAGCTGGCTCCAGCACTGGGTCGAGGTCAATCCGGTGACCATCCTGGCCGACGCCCTGCGCGGACTGCTGGTCGGTGGCCCGGTGGCCGCCCCGGTCGTCCGGTCGATGCTCTGGGCCGTCGCCCTCGCCGCCGTCTTCGCGCCCCTGGCGGTCCGGGCGCTCAGGCGTCGAGTGTGACCCGCACCAGCTCGCGGACCGGCTCCAGCCGGGCGGCCTGACCGGTCAGCCCGACCGGGCAAGGCTGCTCGGCCGGGCTCGCCGCCGCGTCAGGCGCCCGGCCGGTCGTCCTCCCGGGGCGGGTCGCCCTCCTTGCGGCGCAGGTCGTCCTCGCGCCGGCGCAGGTCGTCCTCCCAGCGGCGGAACAGCTCCCGGTCCTGCTCGCGGGAGTGCTCGGCGAGGGAGCTGAGGAACTCCGGGTCGTCGTCCGGGGCGACGGGCCGGCGCCGCTCGGTGGGGGCGCGGCCGAGCGGCCCGGCCGCCCGGGGCCGTCCCGAGGCGGGCTCCCGTCCCGCGACGAACCAGGCGATCGAGCCGACCAACGGGAAGATCAGGATGACCAGCACCCAGGCGATCCGGGGCAGGCCGCGGACCTGGCCCTCCTCGGCCGAGAGGCAGCTGATCAGCGCGCAGACCGCGAGGACGATCTGGATCAGGAAGAGTAGGACGTACAGCCTGGCCATCCCCCCATCATGGCGCACCTTCGCCCGATCACCACAGTCCGCGCGCCGTCAGCAGCACACCCACCGCGGCCTGCCCGAGGGCGGCCAGGGCAACCACGGGCATGGTCCGCGAGGTGCCGCGCAGCGGGCCCGAGCCGACGGCCCGCCCCCAGCAGAGGGCCAGCGCCGCCGCCCAGCCGGCGATCGCCACGCCGGCCAGCACCGCCCCGGTCGCGTCCCCGGTGAGGGCCAACCGGACGGTCAGCACGGTGACGACGGTGAGCGCGAGCAGGGTGCGCCGCCAGGCCAGCCGGGTCCGTTCGGGTTGCAGCCCCGGGTCCCCGGTCACCGGCCGCCGACCGCCCGGGCGAGCACGGCCACCACCAGCAGCAGCGCGCCCAGCCCCACGGCGAGGGCGAGGACGGCGGGGAAGCGGGACGCCGGCAGCTCCTCGCCGAGCCGGATGGCCCGCTCGGTGCGGGCCCAGTGGTCCACGGCCCGCACCGCCACCGTCCCGCCGAGCAGCAGCAGCGCGACGGCGATCGCCTCGCGCAGGTGCGCCAGCGGCAGCGGCGGCAGGAACTGGGCCGCGGCCAGTCCGCCGGCGACCAGCGCCAGCCCCGTGCGCAGCCAGGCCAGGAACGTCCGCTCGTTGGCCAGGGAGAACCGGTAGTCGGGCGTGCTGCCCACCGACCGCAGCTCCCGCGGGTCGAACCACCGCCGCACCGTCTCCCACACGAAGCCGATTATCCGCTTTGCCCCGGGCATAGCCTGGACCGGTGACCGATCCTGACGCGATGACGCTGCGCGAGGCGTACGACAACCAGCTGAAGGCCTGGGTGCCGGACCCGCTGCCGGTCGGGGTGACCGTGGAGCGGGACGGGCCGCTGTCCCGCGTTCTCGGCCTGGACCGTGGGGGTTTCCTCAGCTACCGGGACCTGGGCGGCCTGACCGGGGCGGCACTGGACGAGCTGATCGCCCGGCAGGTGGAGGTCTTCCGGGCCCGGGGCGAGCAGGTGGAGTGGAAGCTGCACGGCCACGACGAGCCGGCCGATCTGCCCGACCGGCTGCGGGCCGCCGGGTTCGTCCCGGAGGAGCAGGAGACCGTCGTGATCGGCCCGGTCGCGCCGCTGGCCGCAGCCCTCCCGGTGATCCCCGAGGGGGTGCGCCTGCGCGAGGTGACCGCCCGCGCCGACCTGGACCGGATCGTGGTCATGGAGGAGGAGGTCTGGGGCGAGGGCCGGGGCCACCTCGCCGACGGGCTGGAGCGGGAGATCGCCGCCGACCCGCAGTCGATCACGGTGGTGGTCGCCGAGGCGGGGGAGACCGTGGTCAGCGCCGGCTGGGTGCGCTACGTCCCCGGCACCGGCTTCGCGACGTTGTGGGGCGGCTCGACGCTGGAGGGTTGGCGCCGCCGGGGCATCTACCGGGCGTTGGTCGGCCACCGGGCGCGGCTGGCGGCCCAGCGCGATCGCACCCTGCTCCAGGTGGACGCCTCCGACGACAGCCGGGCGATCCTGGAGCGGCTCGGCCTCGTCCCGGTCACCACCACCACGCCCTACATCTACACTCCGTGACCATGAGTCAGCGACTGACGGACGACGAGCGGCTCACCCTGAAGACCGGCGCGTTCGGCGCGGTCTTCCTGGTTGCGAACGCCGATCCGGGCATGCTCGCGCTGCTGCGGGAGAGCTTCGCCGCGTCCGGGGTGATGGCGCAGGCGGGCGGCCCGGTGAAGGAGGCCCTCACCACCGGTCCGCTGCCGACGCTGCCCCGGGACTCGGCCCTGGAGGTCGAGTCGGTGGTGCTGCCGGCGCTGGGCCGGGCGGTGGAGATCCTGCGGGAGAAGTTCCCGCAGGACGTGGCCGGCTACCGGTCGCTGGTGCTCGCCGCCGCCGACCGGGTGGCCCGGGCGCACCGGGGGGTGGTGCCGGCCGAGGCGGCGGCGATCGACAAGATCAGGGCAGCGCTGGCCGAGTCGGCCTGACCTCCGCCGGACGCGACCGGCCGGATCGCGCGTGGGTGAGCTGTGTCACTCGGAGGCCTCCGAAGGCCGAACCTACTTGTGGGTAACATTGGGTCGTGGGCAAGTGCACAGCGGCCCGCGGTTGACCGGGCGTCAACGGACGCGCGAGGCTGCGCCCGAGACCGGGCGAGCAATCGCAACACCAACAGGAGGGTCGTCGAAGCGCGATGAACATCGTCGTACTCGTCAAGCAGGTGCCCGATTCGGGCGCGGACCGCAGCCTGCGTTCTGACGACAACACCGTCGACCGCGGTTCGGCGAACAACGTCATCAACGAGATGGACGAGTACGCCATCGAAGAGGCGTTGAAGATCAAGGAGGCGCACGGCGGCGAGGTCACCATCCTGACCATGGGTCCGGACCGGGCGACCGAGTCGATCCGTAAGGCGCTCTCCATGGGACCGGACAAGGCCGTGCACGTCGTCGACGACGCCCTGCACGGGTCCTGCGCCGTGGCCACCTCGAAGGTGCTCGCCGCCGCTCTCGGTCAGCTGGGTGCCGACCTGGTGATCTGCGGCGCCGAGTCGACCGACGGCCGGGTCCAGGTCCTGCCGCACATGATCGCCGAGCGCCTCGGCGTCGCCGCGCTGACCGGTGCGCGCAAGCTCACCGTCGACGGTGCCACCCTGACCGTCGAGCGGCAGACCGAGGAGGGCTACGAGGTGATCACCGCCTCGACCCCGGCCGTCGTCTCCGTCTGGGACACCATCAACGAGCCGCGCTACCCGTCCTTCAAGGGCATCATGGCCGCCAAGAAGAAGCCGGTGCAGACGCTCTCCCTGGGTGACCTCGGCGTCGCCCCGGCCGAGGTGGGCTTCGACGGCGCGACCAGCGCCGTGCTGGAGCACACCAAGCGCCCACCGCGCTCCGGCGGCGCGAAGGTCACCGACGAGGGCTCCGGCGGCGTGCAGCTGGTCGAGTTCCTCGCCACCGAGAAGTTCGTGTGAGGGGTCTGGACATGTCTGAGGTTCTGGTCGTCGTCGAAGCCACCCGGGAGTTCGGCGTCAAGAAGGTCACCCTGGAGATGCTCACCCTCGCCCGCGAGCTGGGCACGCCGAGCGCGGTCGTGCTCGGTGGCCCCGGCGCCGCCGAGGCGCTGAGCGCCAAGCTGGGCGAGTACGGCGCGGAGAAGGTCTACGCCGCAGAGGGCGAGGAGATCGACGGTTACCTGGTGGCCCCCAAGGCCACCGTGCTGGCCGAGTTGGTCAAGCGGGTCCAGCCCGCGGCCGTGCTGCTCGCCTCCGCCCAGGAGGGCAAGGAGATCGCCGCCCGGCTGGCCGTCAAGCTGGACAACGGCATCCTGACCGACGTGGTCGGCCTCGCGGCCGACGGCACCGCCACCCAGATCGCGTTCGCCGGCTCGGCCATCGTGAAGTCCAAGGTCACCAAGGGCCTCCCGCTGGTCACCGTCCGGCCGAACTCGGTCCCCCCGGTGCCGGCCGCCGCCACCCCGACCGTCGAGCAGCTCACCGTGTCGGTGACCGACACCGACAAGCTGGCCAAGGTCGTCGACCGGGTCGCCGAGCAGAAGGGCTCGCGCCCCGAACTGACCGAGGCCGGCGTGGTCGTCTCCGGCGGTCGTGGCGTCGGCAACGCCGACAACTTCAAGCTGGTCGAGGAGCTGGCCGACCTGCTCGGCGGTGCCGTCGGCGCGTCCCGTGCGGCCGTCGACTCCGGCTTCTACCCGCACCAGTTCCAGGTGGGCCAGACCGGCAAGACCGTCTCCCCGCAGCTCTACGTCGCGCTGGGCATCTCCGGGGCGATCCAGCACCGGGCCGGCATGCAGACCTCGAAGACCATCGTCGCCGTGAACAAGGACGGCGAGGCCCCGATCTTCGAGCTGGCCGACTTCGGCGTCGTCGGCGACCTGTTCAAGGTCGTCCCGCAGGCCGCCGAGGAGATCCGCAAGCGCAAGTGAACGAGGCCCCCTGGGGCTGCCCGCAGATACCCGGAAGGAGTGGCCGTCCCACGTGGGACGGCCACTCCTTCCCGTATTTGCCGCGTTCGGTGCCCGGGTGGGGGAGGGAACTGATCGGCGGGCCGGGGAGCTGAGCCGGCCCGCCGATCAGCCCGTCAAGGTGCCCCTCGACCGGCTGTCGCCGGAGTGGGCGGGGGGTGTCGGGTCGATGAGGCTGACCTTGTACTACCCCGGAACGCTCGGGAGATTCGCCACGTGGGGTACGGCGGGTCTGCTCTCGCCATTCGCCCGCGTCCCGGCGGGCTCCCCGGAGCTGGGCGAGGTGCCCTCCGGCTTCGGGTCGCCGGTGCCCCGGTCAGTAGGCTGAACGGTGATGGCATACCTGGATCACGCCGCGACGACTCCGATGCTCGACGAGGCACTGGAGGCGTACCTGGCCGCAGCCCGCGAGGTCGGCAACGCGTCGTCACTGCACGCGGCCGGCCGGCGTGCCCGGCGCCGGGTGGAGGAGTCCCGCGAGCAGGTGGCCGCCGCGCTGGGCGCCCGCCCGTCCGAGGTGATCTTCACCGGCGGCGGCACGGAGAGCGACAACCTCGCGGTCAAGGGGATCTTCTGGGCCCGCCGGTCCGCGTCCCCGGGCCGGCGGCGGCTGATCTCCAGCGCCGTCGAGCACCACGCCGTGCTCGACGCGGTCGACTGGCTGGTCGACCACGAGGGGGCCGAGGTGGGGTGGCTGCCGGTGGACGCCGCCGGCCGGCTCGCCCCGGAGACGCTGCGCGCCGAGCTGGCCGCGCACGGCGACGAGATGGCCCTGGTCACCGCCATGTGGGCCAATAACGAGGTGGGCACCCTCCAGCCGGTCGCCGCGCTGGCCGCCGTCGCCGCCGAGCACGGCGTGCCGTTCCACACCGACGCGATCCAGGCCGTCGGCCAGGTGCCGGTCGACTTCGCCGCCAGCGGCGTCTCGGCGCTCACCGTGACCGGGCACAAGCTGGGCGGCCCCGCGGGCGTCGGCGCGCTGGTGCTCGCCCGGGACGTCGCGGCCACCCCGCTGCTGCACGGCGGCGGGCAGGAGCGCGACGTCCGCTCCGGGACGCTGGACACCGCCGGCATCGTCGCCTTCGCGGTCGCGGTGGAGGCGGCCGTGAAGGGCCAGCAGGAGTACGCGGCCCGGGTGGCCGCCCTCCGCGACGACCTGGTGGAGCGGGTCCGGCACGCCGTCCCCGAGGTGGTCTTCAACGGCGATCCCGCCGACCGGCTCCCGGGCAACGCGCACTTCTCCTTCCCGGGCTGCGAGGGCGACGCCCTGCTCCTGCTGCTCGACGCCCAGGGCATCGCCTGCTCCACGGGCTCGGCCTGCTCGGCCGGCGTGGCCCAGCCCTCGCACGTGCTGATCGCGATGGGCGCCGATGACGACCGCGCCCGTTCCTCGCTCCGCTTCACGCTCGGCCACACCAGCACCCAGGCAGAGATCGACGCCCTGGTGACGGCCCTCCCGGCCGCAGTCGACCGCGCTCGCCGCGCCGCCGCCCTCCGCACCCCCCGCTAGCCCTCACCCCCGCCGACCGTGGGCTCGTGGTGCCCGGTTCGGTGCCGCGCGCCTTCGGCCCCCGACACCTTTCCATGATCGACGGGGCGGCGGGCGGTGCCGGTAGGCTCGGGTGGGGAAGGGAGCGTGACGGGGTGAGGGTTCTTGCGGCCATGTCGGGCGGGGTGGACTCCGCCGTGGCGGCGGCGCGGGCCGTGGAGGCCGGGCACGACGTGACCGGCGTGCACCTGGCGCTCGCCCGCAATCCGCAGACGTACCGCACCGGGGCGCGGGGGTGCTGCACGCTGGAGGACTCCCGGGATGCCCGGCGGGCCGCCGACGTGATCGGTATCCCGTTCTACGTGTGGGACATGGCCGACCGGTTCCACGAAGAGGTGGTCGACGACTTCGTCGCCGAGTACGCGGCCGGTCGTACCCCGAACCCCTGCCTGCGCTGCAACGAGAAGATCAAGTTCGCGGCGGTGCTGGACCGGGCCGTGGCGCTGGGCTTCGACGCCGTCGTCACCGGCCACCACGCCCGGCTCGGCCCGGACGGCCTGCTGCGCCGCAGCGTCGACCTCGCCAAGGACCAGTCGTACGTGCTGGCGGTGCTGACCCGTGCCCAGCTCGACCGGTCGGTCTTCCCGCTCGGCGACTCGACGAAGGCGCAGGTCCGCGAGGAGGCGGCCCGCCGCGGGCTGGCCGTGGCCGACAAGCCCGACTCGCACGACATCTGCTTCATCGCCGACGGCGACACCCGGGGCTTCCTGGCCGGACGACTCGGCGAGGCGTCGGGCGACGTGGTCGACGCGCTCACCGGCGCGGTGGTCGGCAGCCACACCGGCGCGTACGCGTACACGGTGGGGCAGCGGCGTGGCCTGCACCTGGACCGGCCCGCCCCGGACGGGCGGCCACGTTACGTGCTCTCGATCACACCGAAGACCAACACCGTCACCGTGGGGCCGGTCGAGGCGCTCGAGGTCTCCTCGGTGCGCGCGGAGCGTCCGGTCTGGACCGGTGGGGGGCGGCCGGCCGCGCCGATCGGGTGCGAGGTCCAGTTGCGCGCCCACGGCGACGTGGTGCCGGCCACCGTCGAGCTGACCGGGGACGCGCTGCGCGCCGAGCTGAGCCGTCCGGTGCGCGGAGTCGCCGCCGGACAGGCCGTGGTGGTGTACCGGCCGGACCCGGCCGGCGACGTGGTGCTCGGCTCCGCCACCATCACCGCCTGATCCGTATACCCTTCGCCCGTGACAGATCTTGCGTGGCCATGGCCGGCCGGCGCGGCGACCGGTATCGGCTCGCTGCCCGGCACCGACGTCGCCGAGGCGCAGCGGGTCGTCCTCGGGGAGCTGCCCGCGCTGCCGCACCTGCCCGAGCTGCCCGAGCGCGGCCCGGGCGCGGACCTGATCGGCCGCACCGGCGGCCTGCTGGTCGAGCTGCCGGTCGAGCTGTACGCGGGCCGGTGGCGGGTCGCCCCCCGGCCGGGCCGGGACCTGCGCCGCGCCCGGGACCTGATGGAACGCGACCTCGACCAGCTCGCCGAGCAGGCCGAGGAGTACGCGGGGACGGTCAAGGTGCAGGCGGCCGGCCCGTACACCCTGGCCGCCTCGCTCGATCTGCCGATCGGCGGGCGGATGCTGCGCGACCCGGGCGCGGTGCGGGACCTCACCGGGTCTCTCGCCGAAGGGCTGCGCGCGCACGTCGCGGCGGTGGCCCGCCGGCTGCCCCGGGCCACGGTGCTGCTCCAGCTCGACGAGCCGTCCCTGCCGGCCGTGCTGGCCGGGCGGGTGCCCACGGAGAGCGGCCTCGGCACGTACCGCCCGGTGGCGCAGCCCGACGCGGCGGACCTGCTGCGCACGGTGGTCGAGGCGGTCGGGGTCCCGGTCGTGCTGCACTGCTGCGCGCCGGACGTTCCGCTGGAGCTGTTCCGCTCGGCCGGCGCCGCCGCGGTCGCGCTGGACCTGAGCCTGGTGCGGGACCTGGACCCGCTCGGCGAGGCGATCGACGCCGGGCTCGGGCTGCTGGCCGGCGCCGCCCCGGCCACCCCGCCGCCGGCCGGTGGCGCGCCGACCTCCGCCCAGGTCGCCGACCGGGTACGTCAGGTCTGGGACCGCCTCGGCTTCCCGCGCCGCCGACTCGCCGAGCAGGTGGTGGTCACCCCGGCCTGCGGCCTCGCCGGGGCCGGCCCGCAGTACGTCCGGGCGGTGCTCGCGGCGTGCCGGGACGCGGGGCGGCGACTCGCCGAGGACTGAGGTTTCCTGTCGGACCCGGTGGGCAGAATGACCCCATGGTTGGACAACTGCGTTCCACGGTGATCGACTGCCCCGATCCCCGCGCCCTCGCGGCGTTCTACGCCGAGCTGCTGGGCCTGCCGGTGGCGGAGGAGGACTCCGAGGGCGACGAGTGGGTGGTGCTCGGCGGCCCGGTCGGCCGACATCCTCGGCTCGCCTTCCAGCAGGCGCCCGACCTGCGCCCGCCGGCCTGGCCGGACCCGGAGCGGCCCCAGCAGTTCCACCTCGATGTCACCGTCTCCGACATCGAGGCCGCCGAGGAGGCGGCGCTGGCCCTGGGCGCGCGGCGGCTGCCCGGTGAGGGCGAGGGTTTCCGGGTCTACGCCGACCCGGCGGGCCACCCGTTCTGCCTGTGCTGGGACTGACCCGCGCTCCCGTGGCGCGGCTTGCGACCGCCGGGCATGATCATGGGGGTGATCGACTCCTCGCTCCGGCGGGCCTCCGGCTCGCTCTTCGGCCTCGCCTACGGTGACGCGCTGGGCCGACCGACCGAGTTCCTGACCGTCGCCGAGATCCACCGCCGGTACGGCCCGTCCGGCCCGCGCGAGCTGGAGGGTAATCCGGCGCTGGTCACCGACGACACCCAGATGGCGCTCGCGGTGGCCTGGGCGTTGCACGACGCGCCGGCGTTCACCCCGGAGGCGGTCGAGCCGCTGCTGCGGGAGCGCTTCATGGCCTGGGCGGTCAGCCCGGACAACAACCGCGCCCCGGGGATGACCTGCCTGCGGGCCTGCGCCGAGCTGTCCCGGGGGGTGCGCTGGCAGGAGGCGACCGTCGCCGGCTCGAAGGGCTGCGGCGCCAACATGCGGGTCACCCCCGTCGGGCTGCTCCCCGTCGAACTGGACACCCTGGCCGGCCTCGCCCAGTTCCAGGCCGGGCTGACCCACGGCCACCCCACCGGGCTGGCCGCCAGTGAGCTGACCGCCTACGCGGTCCGGCTGCTGCGCGACGGCGTCGCCCTGGCCGAGTTGCCGGTGCTGCTCGCCGACCGGGCCCGGGAGCAGCGTCGGGTCTACCGGGGGGACTGGCTCGGCGACCTGTGGCAGCGCCCGGGGGTGGACTCCCCGGAGGAGTTCATCGCCCGTGGCTGGGACGAGTGCCTGGCCGCCCTGGGCCGGCTGACCACGACGCTCACCCGCCCCGACGACGGCGGCGACCCGTGCCGGCGTACCGGTGAGGGGTGGGTGGCCGAGGAGGCGCTGGCGACGGCGCTGCTCTGCGCGCTGTGGCATGCCGACGACCCGGTCGGCGCGCTGGCCCGGGGTGCGACCACCGCCGGCGACTCCGACTCCATCGCGGCCCTGGCCGGTGCCTTCGTCGGCGCCGCCCACGGCGTGTCCGCCTGGCCGCGCGACTGGTCCACCCGCATCGAGTACGCCGACCAACTGACCGCCCTCGCCACCCCCCACGACTGACCCCGCCCCCACCCGACCCCGTCGATCAAGAGGTCTGCGTCACGCACAGCCCCGCCGCCGGCGCGAACCTCTTGATCGGCTCTTCGGGGTCAGGAGGTGGGGAGGTGGGGGAGGGCGCGGAGTTGACGCCAGAGGGTGGGGTCGCACCTGCCCGCGTTGTCCCGGAAGGCCGAGGTGGTGATCCGGATGGGTTCGCTGATGTCGAGGTAGCTGTCGTGGTCGGCGCCGGGGTCCCAGTCGCGGGTGGGGATGCGGACGTGATCGTCCCGGTCGGACTTGTCCTGGCTGGTGATCTTGAGCACGTCGGCGCCCCGGTCGTCGGCCCGCAGCACCACGCAGGGGCGGACCTTCGAGCCGGTGCCGTCGGCGTACGGGACCTCGGCCCACCAGACCTCGCCGGGTCGGGGCGTACCGGCGGGGGCGGTGGTTCGCTCGGCGGCGCGCGGCCGGGGCGGTGCGGCCGGTCGGCCCGGGGCCCGCGTGCCGGCGCCCCGGCCGGGGCGCTGCCGGTCCCGCTGCGGCCGGGTCCGGTCCCGCCGGGCGCGCTCGGTCCCGGCGTTGCGCCGGCGCCACTCGCTCCACGCCCAGCCCGCCGCGACGGCCAGCACGATCGCCAGTGCCCAGAGCAGCCAGTCCGTCATCCGTGCCTCCCGCTGTCCGGCGTCGGCCCGGGCCCGCCGACGTGCGGCGATCCTCGCACGTCGGCGGGGTGACGGCCCGCCGGGCGCGGCGGGCGGCCGGCGGATTGTCACACCCGACCGATACGGTGCGGGGGTAGCTTGATCACGGGAGGTCGCACGACGTGTCCGGTGGCGGCAAGGTGTCGGGGAGCGGCGGGATGTCCGAGAGCGGCAGGGCGTCGGGGAGCGGCGGGATGTCCGAGGGCGGCGGGGCGTCGGGGGACGATCCGGCGTCGACGGCGGGTCCGGCCGGGCCGGACGGTGCTGAGGGTGTAGTCCCGCAGCAGGTCACCCCGGCACAGGAGGCGGCGGCGGGGGCCGAGCCGACCCCCGAGGCGCGGGAGCGGCACGCCACCCTCAGCCAGGAGCTGACCGAGCACCAGTACCGCTACTACGTGCTGGACTCCCCGATCGTCACCGATGCCGAGTTCGACCGACAGCTGCGCGACCTGGAGGCGCTGGAGGCCGAGTTCCCGGCCCTGCGCACCCCGGACTCCCCGACCCAGCGGGTCGGCGGCACCTTCTCCACCGACTTCACCCCGGTCGCCCACGCCGAGCGGATGCTCTCCCTGGACAACGCCTTCGCCGACGAGGAGTTGGCGGCCTGGGCCGAGCGGGTCGAGCGGGACGCCGGCGGCCCGGTGTCCTACCTGTGCGAGCTGAAGGTCGACGGGCTGGCGATCAACCTGACCTACGAGAAGGGCCGGCTGGTGCGCGCGGCCACCCGGGGCGACGGGCGCACCGGCGAGGACGTCACCGCCAACGTCCGCAGCATCCGGGACGTGCCGGCCCGGCTGGCCACGTCGGCCGAGTTCCCGGACGTGCCCGAGTTCATCGAGGTGCGCGGCGAGATCTACTTCCCGATCGCCGGCTTCGCCGACCTCAACGCCAGCCTGGTGGAGCAGGGCAAGGCCCCGTTCGCCAACCCGCGCAACGCCGCCGCCGGCAGCCTGCGCCAGAAGGACCCGCGGATCACCGCGTCCCGGCCGCTGCGGCTGGTGGTGCACGGCGTCGGCGCCCGGCGCGGCTTCACCCCGACCGCCCAGTCCGAGTCGTACGCGGCGCTGAAGGCGTGGGGGCTGCCGACCAGCGACCGTTGGCGGGTGGTGCCCGACCTGGCCGGCGTCGCGGAGTTCATCGCGTACTACGCCGCGCACCGGCACGACGTCGAGCACGAGATCGACGGCGTGGTGGTCAAGGTGGACCCGGTCTCCATCCAGGGCCGGCTCGGCTCCACCAGCCGGGCCCCGCGCTGGGCGATCGCCTTCAAGTACCCGCCGGAGGAGGTCAACACCAAGCTGCTCGACATCGACGTCAACGTCGGCCGCACCGGCCGGGTCACCCCGTTCGCCGTCCTGGAGCCGGTCCTGGTGGCCGGCTCGACGGTGGCCCTGGCCACCCTGCACAACGCGCAGGAGGTGGAGCGCAAGGGTGTGCTGATCGGCGACACGGTGGTGATCCGCAAGGCGGGCGACGTGATCCCCGAGGTGCTCGGCCCGGTGGTCGACCTGCGTCCGGCCGACGCCCGGCCGTTCGTCATGCCGACCACCTGCCCGGCCTGCGGCACCCCGCTGCGGCCGGAGAAGGAGGCGGACGTCGACATCCGCTGCCCGAACAGCCGCGGCTGCCCCGCGCAGTTGCGCGAGCGGGTCTTCCACCTGGCCGGCCGGGGCGCGTTCGACATCGAGGTGCTCGGCTACAAGGGCGCGGCGGCGCTGCTGGACGCGCAGGTCATCGCCGACGAGGGTGACCTGTTCTCCCTCGACGCCGAGCAGCTGGCCCGGTCGCCGTTCTTCGTCAACAAGGACGGCAGCCTCGGCAGCAACGCCGTGAAGCTGCTCGACAACCTTGCCGTGGCCCGCGAGCGCGACCTGTGGCGGGTGCTGGTGGCGCTCTCGATCCGGCACGTGGGCCCGACGGCAGCCCAGGCCCTCGCCCGGCACTTCCGCTCGATGGCGGGCATCGAGGCGGCCGGCGAGGAGGAACTGTCCTCGGTCGACGGCGTCGGCCCGACGATCGCGGCCAGCATCAAGGAGTGGTTCGCCGTCGACTGGCACCGCGAGGTGGTCCGCAAGTGGGCCGAGGCGGGCGTACGGATGGCTGAGGAGGCCGTCGACGAGGGGCCACGCCCGCTGGAGGGGCTCACCGTCGTGGTGACCGGCACCCTGGCCGGGTTCTCCCGGGACCAGGCCGCCGAGGCGATCCAGATCCGGGGCGGCAAGGTCACCGGCTCGGTCTCCAAGAAGACGGGCTTCGTCGTGGTCGGGGACAACCCCGGCTCCAAGGCCGACAAGGCGGTCAGCCTGAAGGTGCCGGTGTTGGACGAGGAGGGCTTCCGGGTCCTGCTCGACCAGGGCCCGGAAGCGGCCCGCGAGGTGGCCCGCGTCGGCGAGTGACCCGGCCGGAGGGCCTGCGGGGGCGGGTCGTGAATCTTGACCGCACCTGGTCGCGTATACCAACTTAATTACGACTACGACCGATTCGTGGCTGTCGTCTCGGAAAAAGCGGCACTCAGGGCGTTTCATGGGGGGCACGACGGGCGCAGGGCCCGCCGTGGCCGCTGCCCGGGAGGTGCGATGGAGCCCGCAGATCCGCGAAACTTCGTCCCGCCGGGACGGGTTACGCCCTTCTACGGCTTCGTCGCCGCCGTCGCGGTGCTGGCGCTGCTGGTCTCGGCCAAGCCGCTGATCGAGCTGCCGGGCCGGCTCGCCGGGCTGCCGGTGGCGTTCTGGACGATGGCGGCCCTCGCCGTGGTCTGCGACGCGCGGCCGTTCGTGCCCCCGGGGCGCCGGCAGTCCTCGGCGGTATTCCCGTCCACCTGCTTCACCTTCGCCATCCTGCTCGGCTGGGGGCTCGGTCCGGCCGTGGCGGTGCAGACGGTCGCGGTGGTCGTCTCCGGTTGGCGGATGGGGCACGCCGCCTGGCGGTCCGGCTTCAACGCCGCCCAGTACGCCTGCGCGCTGGCCGCCGCCGCGGCGGTCACGGGCCTGGGGCCGGGCGGGATCTTCGAGGGCGGGCACCTGGGCTGGAGCGACGTGCTGGCCGTCGGCGGGTCGGCGGCGGCCTGGTTCGTGGCCAACTACGGTCTGGTCAGCACCGCCATCCGATGGCGTTTCGGGGGCCGCTGGTGGCCCGGGTTCCGGTCGGGCCTGGGGTACGAGCTGATCTCCACCGGCTCGTTGTTGCTGCTCGCCCCGGTGCTGGTGACCGCGGCCCGGGCCAGTGCCGCGCTGATTCCGCTGGTGCTGGTGCCGCTGTTCGCGGTGTACCGGATGGCCCACCTCGCCGCCGAGCAGGAGCAGTTGGGCGCGCTCGACCCGCTCACCGGCCTGCCCAACCGCAAGGCGCTGCTCGCGGAGGTGGCCGAGCAGGTCCACCTGCACGCCGAGCGCGCCGCCCGGGGCGAGCCGGACGCCCACCTGGCGCTGCTGCTGATCGACCTGGACCGGTTCAAGAACGTCAACGACGCGCTCGGTCACGCCGTGGGCGACCGGCTGCTGGTCGAGGTGAGTGCCCGGCTGGCCGACGCGGTGGGGGAGCGGGACCTGCTCGCCCGCCTCGGCGGGGACGAGTTTGCCATCGTCAGCACCGGCCTGACCGGCGTGGACGCCGCCCGGGAGACCGCCGAGCGGCTGGTGGGCGCTCTCGCCGAGCCGGTGGCGCTGGACGGGCTGCCGCTGGACGTCGGCGGCTCCATCGGCATCGCGCTCTACCCCGAGCACGGGGAGGACTTCGCCACCCTGATGCGCCACGCCGACGTGGCGATGTACGACGCCAAGCAGCGCAGCGACACCGTCGCCGTGTACGCCGCCGAGTCCGACCACAACTCCGCCGAGCGGCTGGGTCTGCTGGCCGACCTGCGGCGCGTACTTGAAGCGGGGCCGGCGGGGCGGGACGACGGTCGGGGGGCGGCCGGGGTGCGCGGCGGGGACGGCGCCGCCCTGCCCGCCGCCCTCCCCCCGGCGGTCGCCGGCCCCGGTGGCGCGGGGCGCTCGACCGGCGGGTCGGCCCGCTGGGGCGCCCGCCGGCACCGGGAGCGCTCGGGGCCGGCCCACCCCGACGAGCTGATCCAGCGGATCGTCACCGCCGCCGACCCGATCCGCCGGCGGGCCGCGGCAACCGGCACCGGGCCAGATCAGCCGGTCGACCCCATCCGCCGGCGGGCCGCGACCGGTGTCGGACCGGAGCAGCCGGTCGAACCGGGCGGCGGCGCGGACGCGGCGGCGGATCCCGGGACCGGCCCGGGGACCGGGTTCGCGTACGCGGAGCGGACCGGCCGGCGGCCGGGGCCCGACGAGCCGGGCAGCCCCGGCGAGATCACCATGTACTACCAGCCGCAGATCGCCATCGCCACCGGCGAGGTGGTGGGCGTGGAGGCGTTGCTGCGCTGGCGGCATCCGCGCCGGGGAATGGTCGACCCGGAGGAGCTGATCCGGGTCGCCGAGCAGAGCGCGGTGATGCGGCTGCTCACCCGCCGGGTGGTCGACGACGTGGTGGAGCAGTTGGCGAAGTGGTCGGCGGCCGGGATCAGCCTGCGGGCGGCGCTCAACGTCAGCGTCCGGGACCTGCACACCGGCGAGATCGCCGACCAGATCGCCGACCGGCTGGCCCGCTTCGGCGTCCTGCCGGAGCGGCTGCAACTGGAGATCACCGAGGGCGCGCTGATGGCCGACCCGCGCCGGGTGCTGGCCACCATCTCCCGGCTGCACGCCATCGGGGTGGCCATCGCGCTGGACGACTTCGGCACCGGGTACTCGTCGATGCAGCACCTGCGTCGGTTGCCGCTGTCCGAGGTGAAGGTGGACCGGTCGTTCGTGCTCGGGATGGCCGACGACGCGGACGACGCCGCGATCGTCCGGTCGATGATCGAGCTGGCCGGGGCGCTCGGGCTGCGGGTCGTCGCGGAGGGGGTGGAGGACGAGCGGACCTGGCGGCTGCTGCACGCCGCCGGCTGCGACGTGGCGCAGGGCTGGTTCTACGCCCGGCCGATGCCGGCCGAGGAGTTGGCCGCGTGGCTCGCCCGGTACCGGCCGCTGCGGCCGGCCGCGCGGGAGGCGGAGAGCCGGCCCCCGCGTGCCCGCTGACCCGACGGCGTCCCGGGCACCGCAGGGCCGGAGGGGGAGTCGGGGACGCCGGGCCGGTGCTGGACAATAGACTCGCTCCGGTCACCGCACGTCATCGTCATCCCGACGCGCGGCCGGCCACCGCCAGAAATCAGCACGACAGCCACGAAGGGGGCACTGATGGCCGCCATCTCCCGCGAGGAGGTCGCGCACCTGGCGCGACTGTCGCGGCTCGCCGTCACGGAGGAGGAGCTGGACACCTTCGCCGGCCAGCTCGACACGATCCTCCAGGCGGTCGCCCAGGTGGGCGAGGTCGCCGCAGCGGACATCCCGCCGACCTCCCACTCCGTACCGCTGACGAACGTGCTGCGCGAGGACGTGGTGGTGCCGGGCCTGACCCCGGCGGAGGCCCTGTCGGGCGCGCCCGACGCGGAGGAACAGCGGTTCCGCGTTCCGCGGATCCTGGACGAGGATGTGGCGTCGTGACTGATCTGACCAAGCTGACCGCCGTCGAGATCGCCGGTCTCGTCGCCGGCGGGGAGACCTCGGCCGTCGAGGTGACCCGGGCCCACCTGGACCGGATCGCCGCCGTCGAGGGCCGGGTGCACGCCTTCCTGCACGTCGACACCGAGGGCGCGCTCGCCGCCGCCCGCGCGGTCGACGAGCGCCGGGCGGCCGGGGAGGAGCTGGGCCCGCTGGCCGGCGTCCCGGTGGCCGTGAAGGACGTGCTCACGACCAAGGGCGTGCCGACCACCGTCGGGTCGAAGATCCTTGAGGGCTGGCGTCCGCCGTACGACGCGACGATCGTGCAGCGGCTGCGGGCGGCCGGCACGGTGATGCTCGGCAAGACGAACATGGACGAGTTCGCCATGGGCTCCTCCACGGAGTACTCGGCGTACGGGCCGACCCACAACCCGTGGGACCTCGACCGCATCCCGGGCGGCTCCGGTGGCGGCAGCGCCGCCGCCATCGCGGCGTACGAGGCGCCGCTGGCGATCGGTTCGGACACCGGCGGCTCGATCCGCCAGCCGGGCGCGGTCACCGGCACCGTCGGGGCGAAGCCCACCTACGGCGGCACCTCCCGGTACGGCCTGGTGGCGTTCTCCTCCTCGCTGGACACCCCGGGCCCGTGCGCGCGTACGGTGCTGGACGCGGCGCTGCTGCACGCGGCAATCGGCGGCCACGACCCGCGCGACTCCACCTCCATCCCGCAGCCGGTGCCCGACGTGGTGGCCGCCGCGCGGCTCGGCGCGACCGGCGACCTGACCGGCGTACGGCTGGGCGTGGTCACCGAGTTCTCCGGCGAGGGCGGCGAGCCGGGCGTGACGGCCGCGTTCCGCGAGTCCGTCGACGCCCTGGCCAAGCTCGGCGCGGAGATCGTCGAGATCTCCTGCCCGCACTTCAAGTACGCCCTCCCGGCGTACTACCTGATCGCGCCGAGCGAGTGCTCGTCCAACCTGGCCCGGTTCGACGGCGTCCGGTTCGGCCTGCGGGAGGGCGACGACGGCAACCGGTCGCTGGAGGAGGTCATGTCGCTGACCCGCGACGTCGGCTTCGGCCCCGAGGTCAAGCGCCGGATCATGCTCGGCACGTACGCCCTCTCCTCGGGCTACTACGACGCCTACTACGGGCAGGCGCAGAAGGTCCGGACCCTGATCACCCGGGACTTCACCGCCGCGTTCGAGCAGGTCGACGCGCTGATCTCGCCGACCACGCCGTTCGTGGCGTTCCCGATCGGTGCGCGCACCGCCGACCCGTACCAGATGTACCTGGCCGACCTGTACACCATCCCGGCCAACCTGTACGGCGGGCCGGGCATCTCGGTGCCGTGCGGGCTCGCCGACGGGCTGCCGGTCGGTCTTCAGGTGATGGCCCCGACGATGGCCGACGACCGGATGTACCGGGTCGCCGCCGCGCTGGAGTCCGCGGTCGGCACGTTCACCCCACCGGCATTGTGAGGCGGGCGGGATGCTGACGCGAATCGAGATCGACGGTTTCAAGTCGTTTCGTGAGTTCTCGTTGGACATCCCGCCCTTTCTCGTGATCATCGGACGGAACGCGGCGGGCAAGTCGAACCTTTTCGATGCCATCCAGTTCCTGAGCAGGCTGGCCGGTGATCCCGTCCTGGAAGCCGCCCAGCACATGCGGGGCGACGTCGTGGACCTCTTCCACAGGCACACCGACGGTACGTCGGTCGATGTCATGTCGTTCGCGGTAGAGGTGCTGCTGGACCGCTCGGTCACTGACGCTTTCGGTGACACCGCCGAGGTCAACCACTCACGGCTCCGTTATGAGCTGACGATCGAACTGCGGTCCGTGGGTAGCAGCGGGACGCAACGTCCGTACGTCATCCGTGAGTCGGTGCGGCGGATCCGGCGTGCGGACGACCCCTGGACGGGACGGTTCACCGCGGAGCAACGAAGGCGGCTGGCCGCCTACCGAACGGGTGCCGACCCGCTGGAGACCGAGCACGACGACCAGGGGCGGCCGGTCTTCAGCATCCGGCAGCAGGGCAACCAGGGACGGAAGCGAAGGCTCCCGGCCACGGCGGCCACGGCCACGGTGCTGTCCAGTCTGACGACCGCCACCGACTTTCCGCTGCTCTACGCGCTCAAGCGAGAGATGCAGTCGTGGCGCCTGTTGCACCTCGACCCGAGCGCGCTGCGGGCTCCGGACTCCTACGACGATCCGGACAGCTTGGCTGCCAACGGTGGACACCTCGCCAACACCCTCCGCCGGTTGGCGGACGAGACAGGTAGCCCGGACCGGCCTGAGGGAGCTCTGAACGATCTCTCGGCTGACCTGGCAGCCGTCATTCCCGGCGTCGTTCGGGTGCGGTTGACCGAGGATGACGCGCGTCGGCAACGCCAGGTGGAGGTGGTCACCCGGGAGGAAGCGCCGTTCTCGGCGAGAGTGGCCTCGGACGGCACCCTCCGGGCGATCGCACTGTTGGCGGCACTCTACGATCCGCGCGGCGCGGGACTCATCTGCTTCGAGGAGCCGGAAAACGGCATTTTCCCACAGCGCCTCGCGCAGTTCGTCAGGTACCTCAGGAGCCTCGTCGAACGGGCTCTGTCAGCCGGCACTGACGGCACCGCCCTGACCCAGTTGGTGCTGAGCAGCCATTCGCCGGCGATTCTGCGCGCACTGGAACCCGCGCAGACAGGCCTGCGGTCCGACGCGGTGTTCATGGATGTGGTGAGCCGGGTTCAACGGGGTACGGCCCGTAGCCGGGTCAGCCGTTGGCGGTCGATTGCCGGCGCGCAACAACTCACGATCGATGACGCGCTGGACGTCGGCAGCGTGGTTAGCCCACGGGAGATCGCCGAGTTCGAGGTGATGGCGGAGCTGGACACCTGATGCGTTATCTCACCTCCGCGTTGGTGTCCGAGGGCATCACCGATGACCAGTTCCTGCCGAGGCTGCTGGCCAGGGCACTGACCGAGATCTGCCAGACCGAGTTCGAGGACGCGGTCGAGGTCGCTGACGTCCAGCCCCTGCGGGCCCGCAAGGGCCCGTGCTCGACGGCGGATGTGATGAAGCTCGTCGAGCAGAATTCCGCCAGTTTCTTGCTCGTGTTCTTCCACCATGACCAGGGCACCAGCGCCGACCGGGTCGCCGCCGAATGGCTGCGACCGCTGCGGCAACTGTGGGGAGACCGACCGGAGCAACTGATTGCCGTGGTGCCGGTCCGCGAGACGGAGGCCTGGCTGTTGACCGACGGCGACGCGCTGCGAAGTGCGCTCGGCGTCCGGTGGACGGATGCGGAGATGGGGCTCCCCGCCCAGCCGCGACGGGTGGAGCAAGTCGCTGACCCCAAGAAGGTGCTCAACGACATCATGGGTCGGGTCAGCCGCTCGACGGCCGACCATTTCGGGCAGTTGGGGGAACTGGTCTCGTTGGCCAGGCTCGACGATGTGCCCGCGTATCGCCAGTGGTGGTCCGACACGAGCGACGCGCTGGCGCGGCTGGGCTACCGGCGGGTCTGATCGGCCGCGCTGGCGGCGAACCCCGCCGTCGTCCTCCCCGTACTCCTGCCGCCCCCGGGCGCGGCGGGCCGGGATAGCGAAACCCGGGGAAGGGGCTGTCCGGCAACCCATTAGGCTGGACAGGTTCTGTCCGGATCGCGCCTGGAGCGTCTCTATGACCACGACGACACTGCCCGCGTACGACGACGTCGTCGCGCGCTACGAACCGGTGATCGGCCTGGAGACCCATGTCGAGCTGGGCACGAACACCAAGATGTTCTGCGGCTGCCCGACGGACTTCGGCGGCGAACCGAACACCCGGGTCTGTCCGGTCTGCCTCGGCCTGCCCGGATCGCTGCCGGTGGCGAACAAGGCGGCCATCGAGGCGACGATCCGGATCGGCCTCGCGCTGAACTGCTCCATCGCGCAGTGGTGCCGGTTCGCCCGGAAGAACTACTTCTACCCGGACATGCCGAAGAACTTCCAGATCAGCCAGTACGACGAGCCGCTCTGCGTCGACGGCTACCTCGACGTCGAGGTCAACGGCGAGCTGGTCCGGATCGGCATCGAGCGGGTGCACCTGGAGGAGGACACCGGCAAGACGCTGCACGTCGGCGGCGCCACCGGCCGCATCCACGGCGCGACGGAGTCGCTGGTCGACTACAACCGGGCCGGCATCCCGCTGGTGGAGATCGTCACCAAGCCGGTCCCGGGCATCGGGGCGCTCGCCCCCGAGGTGGCCCGCGCGTACGTCGCCGAGCTGCGCGACGTGATCCGTTCCCTGGGGGTCTCCGACGTGCGGATGGAGGAGGGCTCGCTGCGCTGCGACGTGAACACCTCCCTCAACCTCCCGGGCGCGGAGTGGGGCACCCGCACCGAGACGAAGAACGTCAACTCGCTGCGTTCGGTGGAGCGGGCGGTCCGCTCGGAGATGCTGCGCCAGGCGTCGGTGCTCGACGCGGGCGGCCGGATCACCCAGGAGACCCGGCACTTCCAGGAGGACACCGGGGGCACCCGGCCGGGCCGGTCCAAGGAGACCGCCACCGACTACCGGTACTTCCCGGAGCCGGACCTGGTGCCACTCGCCCCGGACACGGCGTGGGTGGCCGAGCTGAAGGCCGCCCTGCCGGAGCTGCCCCGGCTGCACCGCCGCCGGCTCCAGGAACAGTGGGGCCTGTCCGACACCGACATGCAGTCGGTGCTCAACGCCGGCGCGGTCGAGCTGATCGAGGCCACCATCGCCGCCGGGGCCACCCCCGCCGCCGCCCGCAAGTGGTGGCTGGGCGAGCTGTCCCGCCGGGCCAACGAGGCCGGCGTGGAGCTGGCCGACATCGGGGCCACCCCGAACCAGGTCGCCGAGCTCCAGGGGTTGGTCGACGCCGGCAAGCTCAACGACAAGCTGGCCCGCAGCGTCCTTGAGGGCGTGGTGGCCGGTGAGGGCTCACCCACCCAGATCATGGCCAACCGGGGCCTGGAGGTCGTCTCCGACACCGGCGCGCTCACCGCCGCCGTGGACGAGGCGATCGCCGCGAACCCGGGCATCGCCGAGAAGATCCGCAGCGGCAAGGTCGCGGCGGCCGGCGCGCTGGTCGGCGCGGTCATGAAGACCACCCGGGGCCAGGCCGACGCCAAGACCGTCCGCGAGCTGATCCTGGAGCGCCTCGGCGCCCAGGACTGAGGCCCGACCGGGAAGGCCGCCGCCGGGACCCGGCGGCGGCCTTCCCGCCTCTTTCGAGTACGCGGCCCCGCACCCCCTCGCGAGGGCGTCAACGACGACGCCCGGATGGAGCCACCGTGAACCAGCACGACCTCGATGTCCTCGACGAGATCCAGCGGCGGGTGCTCTGGCTCGCCACCCGGATCGTCGACGCCGCCAACCACGACCGGGACACCGGCGACGGGGTGAAGGTCGGGGGCCACCAGGCGTCCAGCGCCTCCCTGGTCACCGCGATGACCGCGCTGTGGTTCGCCCACCTCGACGCCGAGGACAGGGTCGCGGTCAAGCCGCACGCCTCCCCGGTCTTCCACGCCGTCCAGTACCTGCTGGGCAACCTGGACCGGTCGTACCTGCCGAGGCTGCGGGCCCGGGGCGGCCTCCAGTCCTATCCGTCGCGGACCAAGGACCCGGACGGCGTCGACTTCTCCACCGGCTCGGTCGGCCTCGGTGCCGCCGCGCCGCTGTTCGCCGCCGTCACCCGCCGGTACGTCGACGCCCACTTCGGCGAGCGCCCGCACTCCCGGTTCGTCGCGCTGATCGGCGACGCCGAGCTGGACGAGGGCAACATCTGGGAGGCCGTCGCCGACTCGGCCACGACCGGCCTGGGCAACGTGATGTGGCTGGTCGACTTCAACCGTCAGTCGCTGGACCGGGTCGTCCCGGGTATCCGGATCAACCAGTGGCGCGGCCAGTTCGAGGCCGCGGGCTGGCACGTCGTCGAGGTCAAGTACGGCCGCCGGCTCGCCCAGGCGTATGCCCGGCCGGGCGGGGAGGCGCTGCGCGACTGGATCGACGCGATGCCCAACGAGCAGTACCAGTCGCTGTTCGGGCTGGCCGGCCCGGCGCTGCGCGCGCAGTTCCTCGACGGGGCGCCCGCCGGGATCGCCGAACTCATCGCCGACATCGCCGACGACGAGCTGGGCCCGCTGGTCACCGACCTGGGCGGGCACGACCTCGCGGCGATGCTCGACGCGTACGCCCAGTGCGACGCGGTCACCGACCGGCCCAGCGTGGTCTTCGCGTACACGGTGAAGGGGTGGGGGCTGCCGATCGCCGGCAACCCGCGCAACCACTCCGCGTTGCTGTCCACCGAGCAGGTCGACGTCCTGCGCGCCGCGCAGGGCCTGACCGTCGAGACCGAGTGGGACCGCCTCGACCCGGCGACCCCGGCCGGCATCCGGGCCGGCGAGCGCCGCGAGGCGCTGTCCCGCGCGCCCCGCGAGCGGGCCCTGCCGGTCACCGTTCCGGAGACCACCCGGGTACGCGCAAACAAGCCCGTCTCCACCCAGGAGGTCTTCGGCCGGGTGCTGGTGGAGCTGGCCCGGGACGCGAACGTCGCCCCGTACCTGGTCACCACCGCCCCGGACGTGGCCACCTCCACCAACCTGGCCGGGTTCATCAACAAGACCGGGGTGTTCGCCCCGACCGCGCAGCGGTCCTGGACGGAGGACCGGATGCTGCGCTGGACGGAGAGCCCGTCGGGCCAGCACATCGAGCTGGGCATCTCGGAGATGAACCTGTTCCTCCTGCTCGGCCAGCTCGGCCTGTCCTGGGATCTGTCCGGGCAGCCGCTGCTGCCGGTCGGCACGGTCTACGACCCGTTCGTGCTGCGCGGGCTGGACGCGTTCCTGTACGGCACGTACTCCGGCTCCCGGTTCGTGGTCGCCGGCACCCCGTCGGGCATCACCCTCGCCCCGGAGGGCGGCGCCCACCAGTCGACGATCACCGCCTCGGTGGGGCTGGAGCTGCCCGGGGTCACCTTCGTCGAACCGGCGTACGCGGCCACCCTCGACTGGCTGCTCTGCGACGCGCTCGGGCAGATCGCCGCCGGTGGCGTGCCGGCCACCACCGCCGCGCCGGCCGAGGACGGGGCGTACTACTTCCGGCTCAGCACCCGCCCGATCGACCAGGCCCCGTTCGAGGCGGCCCGGGCCCGGATCGGCGACGCGGTGCTGCGCCGGCAGGCGGTCGCCGGGGCGTACCGGCTGGTGGACGCGCACGAGGCGTACCCGCACCTGGCCGAAGCCCCGGTGGTGCAGCTCGCCGCGTCCGGCGCGGTGCTGCCCGAGGTGCTGGCCGCCGCCGCCGAGCTGGCCGAGGAGGGCGTGGCCGCGCACGTGGTCGACGTGACCAGCCTGGACCGGCTCTACCGGGCCTGGCAGCGCACCCTGCGCCAGGGCGTGCGGACGGCCACCGTGCCGAGCGTGCCCGGGGCGCTGCGGTCGGCGTTCGTCGACCGGGTGCCGGTGGTGACCGTGCACGACGCCGCCTCGCACGCCATGGCCTGGCTCGGCTCGGCCCTCGGCGCGCACGCCGTGCCGCTGGGCGTGGACGAGTTCGGCCAGTCCGGCAGCGTCCGCGAGCTGTACGAGCTGCACGACCTGCTGCCGGGCAGCATCGTCAACGCCGCCCTGGCCGCCCTGTCCCTGCGCTGACCCGTCCCCGCCGTCCCCGGCCCGTCGCGCTCAGCGGGTCGGGGTGGGGGTGACGGGGACCTCTGCGCCGGCCCTCGGGTCCCGCACCACGTGCCGTTCCAGGCTGACCTGCGACTGGCCGGTCCCGCCGACGGTGATGTCGTCGTACGCCTGGAGCAGCTTGTCCTTGTCGAGGTAGAGCACCGTCATCGACAGCGGGGTGGGCTTCTCGCCCTCCAGGCCGCGCAGCCCGGCACCGCCGGTGGACCCCTCCACCATGAGCTGGGTGGGCATCCGGCCCGGCACCTGCGGCAGCTTGGAGACCTGCCGGGCGTGGGTGTGGCCGGCGAGGACCAGCGGGCAGGTGCCCGACAGCGGCCCGGCGGACGCCGGGTCGTGCACCAGGGCGATGTTCACCGGCTCGGGCGAGTTCCGGATGGTGGTGGCGAGCTGGTCGCCGGCCCCGATCACCTGGTCGGCGACCTGCTTGGTCAGGCCGCTGCCGGCGGGCGAGGTCTCCTTGTCCGGGGTGAACCGGGGATCGCCGATGCCGGCGATGGTCAGCCCGGCGACGGTGGTGGTCGAGTTGTTCAGCACGATCGCGTTCGGCTGCTGGGCCACCGCGGCCGCCGTCTTTCCCGAGTCGTGGTTGCCCCGGATGTACACGTACGGCTTCTTGAGCAGCCCGATCGACCCCACGTAGGACGCCTCCGGCTCGCTGCCCCAGTCGGTGAGGTCGCCGGTGTCGATCACCACGTCGATGCCGAACTGCGCGACCACGGTGCGGATGAGCTGCCAGCCGGTCGGGTTGAGATGCATGTCGGAGACGTGCAGGACCCGGGTGGTGCCGGGTGCCGGCTCGTACACCGGCAGCGCGGACACGGTGGTGTAGAGCTGGCTGACGTTGCCGACGAGGCGTTGGAGCTGCTCGGCGTACTTGGTGTAGTCGTTGGCGATCTTGCGGGCGTCACCGACGATCGCCGGGGCGTTGACCAGCAACCCCTCGTACCGGGGCTCCTCGATGGCCTGCGGGCGGAGGGTGGACGCGGCCAGGCCGAGGCTGCCGGCGGTGACGGCCAGGGCCAGCCCTCCGGCCCAGGCGGTGCGCCGGGTGTCCCGGAAGACCAGGGCGGCCAGCAGCAGGGTGACCAGCAACGTCGCCCCGGCGGTACGCAGGCCGAGGCGCATCACCCCGGTGCGGACGTCGGTGACGGCGGACTGGCTGGCCCGGCTGATGCTCGCCGGGTCGTCGATCAGCGCCTCCGTGCGTCGCTGGTCCAGTGCCCCCAGCCCCACGGTCAGATGGGTCGGCCCGTCGTGGCTGTTCAGTTGCAGGGCGCCCAGCGGCGGGATGTCGACGGTGGTGCCGCCGGTGAGCGCGGGCGCGAGGGTCAGCTCGGCCCGGAACGGACCGATGTCGGTCTGCACCCGTCCGCCGGCGAAGGTGCCGATCACCACCCCGGCCAGGGCGATCGCCACGACGGCGAGCGCCACGCCCACCCGGCGGGCCAGGGTCCGGCCCCGGCCGGACGAGACGTCTCCGCGTCGACGCCGGAGGGCCCAGCGCCGGCCACCACCGGTCGCCGGGGTGTCAAGGTCCCCGGTGTTCCGCTGTTCGTTCTCCTGGCCGTCCATGCTGAGATTCTGACCTGCCCAGTGAAGGATCTTGGCAAACCCCGGATTCCGCCGCGCCGCGCGGGCGGGGTGCTACGGCCGCTGCGCGTCGAGGCTAGCCACGCCCCGCGCCGCCGTCGGGGAAGACCAGCCGCAGGATGCGGTCGTCCTCGGGGGCCGGCTCGCCCCGCCCGTCGTGGTTGGAGGTGGTGACCCAGATCGACCCGTCGGGCGCGGCGACCGTCGCCCGCAGCCGACCGTATTTTCGGGTGAGCAGTTCCCGGGGCTCACCGAGCACGGTGCCGGTGTCGGTCAGCTCGGCCAGCCAGATCCGCTCCCCGCGCAGGCAGGAGGTGACCAGCAGCCGGGCGGTCGCCGCCAGGCCCGAGCAGGACGCGTCGGCGGTCTTCCACTGCACCAGCGGGTCGGTGTAGCGCTTGTCGCCGGCCTTCCCCTCGACCAGGGGCCAGCCGTAGTTGCCGCCCTTGGTGATCTGGTTGATCTCGTCCCAGGTGTTCTGGCCGAACTCGACCGCGTACATCCGCTTGCCGGCGTCCCAGGCGAGGCCCTGCACGTTGCGGTGCCCCAGTGACCAGACCGGGGACCCCGGGTACGGGTTGCCCGGGGCCGGCTTGCCGTCCGGGGTGATCCGCAGGATCTTGCCGCCGAGGCTCTTGCGGTCCTGCGCGGACTCCCGGTTGCCGGCGTCGCCGGCGCTGGCGTACAGGTAGCCGTCCGGGCCGAAGGCGAGCCCGCCGCCGTTGTGGGTCCCGGACCGGGGGATGCCGGTCAGGACCGGCGTCGGCCGGCCGCCCAGTTCCAGCCTGACGATCCGGTTGTCCTGCGCGGTGGTGTGGTAGACGAAGACCGTCCGGTCCGTCGCGTAGCGGGGGGACACGGCGATGCCGAGCAGGCCGCCCTCCCCGCCGGCCGCGACGTCGGGCACGGTCTGCACGGCGGTGACGGTCAGCCCGTCCCGCCCGGACCCGGGTCCGACCTTGAGGATCCGGCCGCTGTCCCGCTCGGTCACCAGCGCGCCGCCGTCGGGCAGGAACGCGATTCCCCACGGCACCCGCAGGCCCTTGGCCAGCACGGTGGCGACCATCTGCTGGCCGGTGCCGGGGGCGGAGGCGGACGGGGTCGGCAGGTTCGGCGGCTCGCCGGCCGGGTCGGGGTCCGGCTCGCCGAAGCTGCATCCGGCGGTGGCCAGCAGCAGCGCCGCGCACGACGCCGCGGCCACCGCGCGCACAGAGGTCTTCCGGGAGTACGGGCGACGGGGGCTCACCCGGCCCAGCCTAGCCGCCCGGACGGGTCCTGCGTGGGGCCCGCGCCGGGTGGGGCCGCCACGGAGACAGCCCGGGCCCCGCCACCGGGGCGGCCGGTCACCGCCGCGCCGGGCCCCGCCACCGGGTGGTTCGGCCCGCACCGGCGGGGGAGCGGCACCGCCGGGCGGCTATCGTCGTCGGGCGTGAAGGTATGGATTCCGCACCCGGCCGGTCGCGGCCTGCTCGGCGACGTGCCGCCCGGGGTGACCGTCGAGGTGGTCGAGTCGCCGTCCCGCCTCCCGTCCGACGGTGTCGACGTGCGGTTCTGGGTGCCCCCGTTCCTGTCCGGCGGGGACGCCACCGCCCTGCTCGGCGAGCTGCCCGACCTGCGGGTGGTGCAGCTCCTCTCGGCCGGGGCCGACGCCTGGGTCGGCCGGGTCCCGGCCGGGGTGACGCTCTGCGACGCGCGCGGGGTGCACGACTCCGGCACCGCCGAGTGGGTGGCCACCGCGGTCCTCTCCGCGCTGCGCGGCTTCCCCGCCTTCGCCGTCGCCCAGTCCCGCCGCGAGTGGGCGTACGACCGGGTCTGCCCGACCGACGAGCTGGCCGGCAAGCGGGTGCTGGTCGTCGGCGCGGGCTCGATCGGGGCGGCCGTGCGCGCCCGGCTGGCGCCGTTCGAGGTGACCTTCACCCTGGTCGCCCGGACGGCCCGCCCCGCCGAGGGGGTGCACGGGGTCGACGAGCTGCGGGCGCTGCTGCCCGAGGCCGACGTCGTGGTGCTGCTGGTGCCGCTCACCGAGGCGACCCGGGGCCTGGTCGACGAGGAGTTCCTCGCCGCGATGCCCGACGGCGCGCTGCTGGTCAACGCCGCACGCGGCCCGGTGGCCCGGACGGACGCGCTGGTCGCCGAGCTGGTCTCCGGCCGGCTACGGGCCGCGCTGGACGTCACCGACCCCGAGCCGCTGCCCGCCGACCACCCGCTGTGGGGCCTGCCCAACGTGCTGCTCACCCCGCACGTCGCCGGCTCGGTGCGCGGGCTGTTGCCCCGGGCGTACCGGCTGGTGGGGGAGCAGGTGCGGCGCTTCGCCGCCGGCCAGCCGCTGATCAACGCGGTTTCGGACGGCTACTGACCCGTCCGCCGGCCGGCCCGCCGACGTGTCCGGCCCGCCGGCCGGGTGGGCCGGGGCGGCACGGTCAGGTGGGTCAGGCTGCCGGGCCGGGCAGGGTCTGGCCGGTGGCGGCGACGAGTCGGGGCAGTTCGGTGCCGTGCACCGCGGGCAGGACCAGCCATTCGCCGTCGTCGAGCCGGGCGACGGCCCGGCCCCGGGCGTCGGCGGTCAGCTCGACGATCCGTTCCCAGCCGATCCGGCGCTGCCCGGTCAGCGCCCGCAGGCGCAGCTCCCGGGCGTCCGCCTCGGTGCCTGAGCGCCAGGCCCAGACGGCGACGGCGAGGGGGACGAGCAGCACCGGCATGAAGTACCACCCGGCGGCGGCCAGCGGCAGCGTCCCGATGAAGGCGATCACCGCCGCGACCAGGATCGCCTGGTTGGGGCGGAAGCGGACGGTCTCGGCGCGACTCACCCTTAGATGATCCCACCTGGGCGGGGGCGGCCCCCGGGCGGGCGGGGGCGCGGGTGACCGGCGCCATCGATGTGACCTGAATCACTCATGTTCATGGCCTGACAGCCGTTTCCTGCGGTGACGATGGATCGTTTCATCATGTTGGGCCGGCGAACCAGCCGCGCCCCGCCGCCCCGGATCGCCACGCCGGGCGACGCCGCCGACCGCAACCCGCACCGTCGTACCGCACCGCCCGTGCCCCCTCACGAAGGCGATCGCCGTGTCCGTCGCGTATCCCTCCGGCGCCTCCCGCAGCCTCCCGCGTCCCGCCGACCTGCTGGTGCTGGCGACGACGGCGCTGCTCGCCCTCGCCGGCCTGGCCGGCGTGATCCCGCCGCTGGCCGCGGTGGCGCTCGCCGGCGCCGCCGGCAGCGTCCTGGCCGGCGTCCGGCTGTCCCTGCTGGCCAGGCCCGTCCGGTACGCCGGGCCGCCCGGCGGCGGCCCCGACCGGGCCGGCCGCCACGCCACCCGCTGCCGCTCGGCCGCCGGGCTGCTCGACGCGGCGGTGGCCACGGTCGGGCTGACCGTCGCGGTGCTCCCCCTGGTCGGCACCGGCCTGCGGGTCGCCGTCGGCGCGGCCGGTCTCGGGACCGCCGCCCTGCTGCACACCGGCGGGCTGCTCCTGCTGCCCGGCCGCAGCCGGCTGCCGGACCGGGCCCGGGTCCGCCGCGTGGTCGACATCGTCAGCCTTGGACTGAGCCTGATCTTCGCCGCCTGGGTGCTGCTGCCGCCGGGGGCGACCCCGCCGGCGGCCCGGGTCGCGGTGGTGGCCGGCGGGTTCGGCCTCGCGGCGATCGGCGTCGCGGCGCTGGCCGACTGGCGGCGCCGGCCGGGCGCGGCGACCTGCCTGCTCGGTGCCGGGTCGGCCCAGTTCGGCCTGCTCGCGTTGATCGTGCTGCTCGCCTACGACGCCCCGGACCGGGCCCTGCTCACCACCGTCGGGCCGCTGGTGGTCGGGGCGCTGCTCACCGCCGCCGGGGTCCGCCGGGTGGCCGCCGGAGACCCGCGCCGCCCGGGTGGCCCGACGCCCGTCTGGCCCCGGGTTAGCGCGCCGGCCGCGATCGCCGCCCTGGCCGCCGTCGGGCACCTCTACGCGCACGGCGACTTCACGCCGGGGGCGATCCTGCTCGGGCTGGCGGTGACCCCGCCGCTGGTGGTCCGGGAACTGATGACCGCCACCGACAACCGCCGGTACGCCACCCGCCTCGCCGCCCAGGAGGCACACTTCCGGGCCCTGGTCTCGGGCGGCGACGACCTGATCCTGCTGCTGGACGACGCGCTGCGGGTGCGCTGGCAGTCCCCGGCCGCGACCCGGCTGTTCGGGCTGACCGACGCCGACGTGCTCGGCCGACCCTTCGCCGACCTGCTGCACCCCGCCGACGTCCCGCGCGCCGCGCTGCTGCTCGACGGGGTGCGCGCAGGCGCCCGGCCGACGCTGCTGGCCGCCCGCCTGCGCGACGGGCACGGGGCGTGGCGGGAGACCGAGTCCACGATCAGCGACCAGCGCGGGGTGCCCGAGGTGCACGCGCTGGCGCTGCACGTGCGTGACGTCGGCGAGCGTCGCCGGCTGGAGCGCGCGGTGCGCCAGCTCGCCGCGACCGACCAGCTCACCGGGTTGGCCAACCGGCGTGAGCTGCTGCGCGAGCTGGCCGCCCGGCGGAGCGGGGCGGGAACGCTGCTGGTGGTGGACCTGCACGGCCTGGGCGCGGTCAACGACGGTCGCGGCCACGCGGTCGGTGACGTGGTCGTGGTGGAGGTGGCCCGGCGGCTGCGCGCGGCGGTCGGCCCGGACGACCTGGTGGCCCGGCTGGTCGGCGACGAGTTCGGCGTGGTCACCACCGCCGGCCCGGTGCTGGCGTACGCCCTGGGCACCCGGCTGCTGGAGGCGCTGGGCGAGCCGTACCGGGTGGCGGGCGCCGAGGTCCGGTTGCAGGCCAGCATCGGCCTGGCCGAGGTCCCCGGTGCGGCCGCCGACGACGTGCTGCGCCAGGCGGACCTGGCCCGCCGGCGGGCCGCCCAGCTCGGCCGGGACCGGGTCGAGTGGTACGACGGGTACCTGGAGGAGCAGCTCGTCCGCCGGCTCGATCTGGAGCGGGAGCTGCCCGGCGCGGTGGCCCGGGGCGAGCTGGACCTGGTCTACCAGCCGGTGCTCGGGCTGGCCGACCGGCTGCCGGTGGGCACCGAGGCGCTGCTGCGCTGGCGCAGCCCGGTGCTGGGCACCGTGCTCCCGGCCGAGCTGATTCCGGTCGCCGAGGACCTGGACCTCGTCGGCGAGGTGGGCCGCTGGGTGCTGGACCGGGCCTGCCGCCAACTGGCCGACTGGTCGGCGGGGGGTTGGCAGCTCTGGATGTCGGTGAACGTCACCCCTCGGGAGCTGGCCGCGCCGGACTTCCTCCAGCGCACCGCGGCGGTCCTGGCCACTCACGGGCTGCCGCCGGAGCGGCTGGTGGTCGAGGTGGCCGAGCCGCGCGTCGGCGCGGAGCTGTCGACGGTGGTGGCCCGGCTCGCCGGGCTGCGTTCGCTCGGCGTACGTACCGCGCTGGACGACTTCCGGGCCGCGCACGCCTCGCTGGCCCAGCTCCGCCGGCTCCCCATCGACCTGCTCAAGCTGGCCCCGCACGGGGTGGACGGGGCCGACGGCGGGCACAACCAGCTGGTCGACGTGGTGGTCAGCCTCGGCGACCGGCTCGGCCTGGAGATCGTCGCCGCGCAGTTGGAGACGCCGGCCCAGGCGGACGCCGCCGGCCGGGCCGGCTGCCGCTACGGGCAGGGCTTCGCGCTGGCCCGCCCGGCGACGGCCGAGCGGGTGGAGGCGTACTTCGAGGAGTTCCCGTCCGCGTCCCGGTGAGGGCGCCCGGGCCGGCGGGGCGCGGAGTGCTGAACCGGTTCACCTGACCCGGGGCGGCGCGGTGCTGCCCCGGGGCGTGAGGTGGGCGGTCTCGTCCTGGAGCTCGCCGGTCGGCTCGCCGGCGATCACCCGGAGCAGTTGTCGGGCGGCGTGCGCCCCGTACGCGGGGATGTCCCGGCCGAGGGCGGTCAGCGGCGGGTGCACGAGCTGGCACAGCGGGGAGTCGTCCCAGGCGACGATCGACAGGTCGCCGGGGACCTGAAGGCCCATCTCCTGGGCCACGGACAGCCCCGCTATCGCCATCACGTCGTTGTCGTAGATGACGGCGGTGGGGCGGTTCGGCGAGCTGAGCAGCCGTCGGGTGG
Source organism: Micromonospora sp. NPDC002296 (assembly GCF_040296145.1). NCBI lineage: Bacteria > Bacillati > Actinomycetota > Actinomycetes > Micromonosporales > Micromonosporaceae > Micromonospora > Micromonospora sp. NPDC002296. Next base: position 87,686 of record NZ_JBEOWQ010000017.1, on the reverse strand, counting down.
CCCGGGCCCCCTCCTCGCCGGTGTAGTCCGACCAGACGGTGACCGACTCGTCGAGTCCGAGCCGCCCGCACACCTGGGTGAACGCGTCGCTGCGGATCTCGGTGTGCAGCAGCGCGGGCAGGCCGCCGACCCGGGCGATCCGTCGGTGGCCCAGGGCCACCAGGTACTCCACCGTCTCGGCCAGCGCCGCGGCCTCGTCGGACCAGACGCTGGCCAGCGAGCCGGTGTGCCCGGGGCCGCCGATCACCACGGCCGGCAGTTGCAGTTCCTCCAGCGCCGGCACCCGCCGGTCGTCGGTGCGCAGGTCGCAGACGAAGACCCCGTCCACCCGGCGCTCGGCCCACCAGCGCCGGTAGACCGCGATCTCCGCGTCCTGGTCGGCGACGACCTGGAGGGTCAGCGCGTACGACCGGGCCGACAGCTCGGCCTCGACGCCGCTGATCAGCTCCATGAAGAACGGCTCGATGCCGAGGATCCGGGCCGGGCGGCACAGGGCCAGGCCGACCGCCTTGGCGGTGGCGCCGGAGAGCGCCCGCGCGGCGCTGCTCGGGCTGAACCCGATCTCGGCGGCGATGGCCAGGATGCGCTGCCGGGTCGCCTCGGAGACACCGGGCTGTCCGTTCATCGCGTACGAGACCGCGCCCTTGGACACCCCGGCCCGCCGCGCGACGTCGGCGATGGTCGGCCGCTTCACCGGCGTGTCTCCTCCACTTGCTGGGCCCGCCCCGGGGCGGGTGTCACGGCGCCGGGTGACCGGCGGCCCTCACGCTACTGCAACCGGCCTCGCGGGTGCCGGTTCCGGAGCCGCCTCGCCGCCCGACCGAACGAATTGCTTGCCCGGTTAAGCATACGGGTCGCCGTCCGGGCGCGGTTGACGCTGTCGTCGATCGGGGTGCCGGAGAGCGGTCAACCACGCATGGTCGCGCTCCCATGCGCCCGGAAGTTACGGAGCGGTCCCGGGCTTAACCGTTCGTTGACACCGCCGAGGCGGGATCGTACGGTGGCCTGACTTATCCGGTTCAGTCAACGTCTCTCGATGTCGGGAGCGTTCCCATCTTGCTCGGAGGATGACATGAGACGGTCCTGGACCCACTGGGCCCGCGCGGTCGCCGTGGGCGCGGTCAGCCTGGCCGTGGTGGCCGCGTGCAGCGGCAAGAGCACCAGCGACGGCGACGAGGCGGGCGACGGCGCGGTCACTCTGAAGATCAACTTTTGGGGCGACTTCGGGCTCCAGGACCTGAAGACCAAGTACGAGGCCGCACACCCGAACGTCAAGATCCAGCTCAACTCGGGCGAGTACAACGCGCAGCACGAGGACCTGCAGAAGAAGCTGGTCGCCGGCTCGGGCGCGGCGGACATCGCCGCCATCGACGAGGGCTTCATGGTCCAGTTCCGCAGCCAGTCCGACAAGTTCGTCAACCTGCTGGACAAGGGCGCTGGGCAGTACGAGAGCAAGTACCTGCCGTGGAAGTGGAAGCAGTCGCTGTCCGCCGACGGCAAGACCCAGATCGGCCTCGGCACCGACGTCGGCGGCCTCGCCATGTGCTACCGCACCGACCTGTTCAAGGCCGCCGGCCTGCCCACCGAGCGGGACCAGGTCTCCACGCTCTGGCCCACCTGGGACCGGTTCATCGAGGTCGGCCAGCAGTACACCGCCAAGACGAACAAGAAGTTCCTCGACGCCGGGACCAACCTGTTCAACCCGGTTCTCGGCCAGCAGCAGGCCGGCTTCTACAGCGAGCAGGAGCAGCTCCAGATGGAGGGCGGCCCGAAGGTCGCCTTCGACTACACGGTCAAGGCCCTCCAGGCCGACATCTCGGCCAACCTGACCAGCTTCCAGGCCGACTGGGACAAGGGCTTCACCAGCGGCGCCTTCGCCGTCCTCGCCTGCCCGGCGTGGATGCTGGGCCACATCAAGGACACCGCCCCCGGCACCAAGGGCAAGTGGGACATCGCGGCGGTGCCCGGCGGCGGAGGCAACTGGGGCGGGTCGTTCCTGACCGTCCCCAAGCAGAGCAAGCACGCCGACGAGGCGTACAAGCTGCTGGAGTGGCTGATCCAGCCGGAGCAGCAGATCGAGGTCTTCAAGAAGGTCGGCAACCTGCCGTCGCAGCCGGCCCTGTACTCCGACCCGGCCATCGCCGAGTTCAAGAACCCGTTCTTCAACGACGCGCCGGTCGGGCAGATCTTCCCGAAGATGGCGCAGGGCCTCACCCCGCAGTACCTGGGCAAGAAGAACGGACCGACCCGCGTCGCGGTGGAGAACGTCATCAAGCGGGTGGAGAACAAGACCCTCAAGCCGGACGCCGCCTGGGCGGAGGCGGTCAAGGAGGCCGAGAAGGCCGGCAGGTCCTGACGAACCGGTGACCGGTGGCGGGGCCGCCCCGCCCCGCCCCGCCACCGCCCCGGCGTCCCACCCGGAGACAGTCCACCTCGGCCCAGGAGCGTCCCATGTCCTCCACCCGTGCCGCGCCCGCCCCGCCGGGCCGTCGTACCCCGCGCAAGCGCGGCGCCGACGGCCCCGGGGCCGACGAGCGGCGGCTCACCTGGCGCAACCGGCTGTACCGCTTCGACATGCGCTACATGCCGTACCTGCTGATCGCCCCGTTCTTCCTGATCTTCGGAGTCTTCGGGCTCTTCCCGCTGATCTTCAACGGGGTCGTCTCGCTGCGGAACTACCAGCTCGACGACCCGACCCTGCCGCCCTGGGCGGGCTTCGACAACTTCGCGAGGCTGCTCGGCGACGAGGACTTCTGGAACGCGCTCTACAACACCTTCGGCATCTTCCTGCTCTCCTCGGTACCGCAGCTCCTGCTCGCCCTGGTGGTCGCCTCGCTGCTGAACCGGAAGCTGCGCGCGCAGACCTGGTGGCGGGTCGGCGTCCTGCTGCCGTACGTCACCCCGCTGGTCGCCTCGACCATGGTGTTCAGCGTCTTCTTCTCCCGCGACTTCGGCATGGCCAACTGGCTGCTCGGCCTCGTGGGCCTGGGCGGCGACGCCCCGGCCGACTGGCGGGCCGACAAGCTCCACTCCTGGATCGCCATCGCCACCATGGTCAACTGGAAGTGGATCGGCTACAACGCGCTGCTCTATCTGGCCGCGATGCAGTCCATCCCCCGCGACGTCTACGAGGCGTCCGCCATCGACGGCGCCGGCCCGTGGCGGCAGCTCTGGCGGATCACCGTGCCGATGATCCAGCCGGTCGTCGTCTTCACCGTGGTGCTCTCCACCATCGGCGGGCTCCAGCTCTTCACCGAGCCGATGCTGTTCGACCTGAACGCGCAGGCGGCCACCGGCGGCCCGAACGGTGAGTGGCAGACCATCGCCCAGCTCATCTACAAGGTCGGCTGGAAGGACCTCGACCTCGGGTACGCCGCCGCGATGTCCTGGGCCCTGTTCCTCATCATCCTCGTCGTCGCCGGCATCAACACGCTGCTGACGAACCGCCTGTCCGGAGGCCGCCAATGAGCGCCGTCGACACCGTGCGGGGGGCGGGCGACGCCGGGCCGCGCGGGCGCAACCGGGCGCGGCTGATGGGCCGGGCCCCGCAGGACACCGCGGCCGGCGTCTGGACGTACCTGCTGCTGGCGACGACGATCCTGCTCTCCGCGTTCCCGCTGTACTGGATGTTCGTCATCGCCACCAGCAACGACGAGGCGCTCGCGAAGATCCCGCCGGCGGTGGTCCCGGGCGACCAGTTCTTGACGAACCTGGACGAGGTCTTCTCCCTCCAGGACGTCTACTTCGCCGCCGGCCTGGTCAACAGCGCCCTCGTCTCCACCGCCGTCACCGCCTCGGTGCTGTTCTTCTGCTCGCTGGCCGGATTCGCCTTCGCGAAGCTGCGGTTCAGGGGCAGCAGGTGGCTGATGCTCTTCGTGGTGCTCACCCTCACCGTGCCCAACCAGCTCGGCATCGTCGCGCTCTACATCGTGATGGGCAAGCTCGGCTGGAACGGCACCCTGCTCGCGGTCATCGCCCCCGGCCTGGTCACCGCGTTCGGGGTGTTCTACATGCGGCAGTTCATCCTCAACACCGTGCCCGACGAACTGGTCGAGTCGGCCCGGATGGACGGCGCGACCACGATGCGCGTCTACTGGAACATCGTGCTGCCGGCGATCCGCCCGGCGCTGGCCGTGCTCGGCCTGCTCACCTTCGTCGGCACCTGGAACGACTTCCAGTGGCCGCTGATCACCCTCAGCGGCACCGACTTCCCCACCTCGATGGTGGCCATCTCCGACCTGGCCAGCGGCAACTACGTGATCTACCGGCGGGTGCTCGCGGGGGCGTTCGTCGCCACCGTGCCGCTGCTGGTCATGCTGGTCGTCGGTGGCCGTCAGATCGTTCGCGGAATCATGGAAGGTGCGGTGAAGTCGTGACCCGGCATCCGTTGTCCGAGGGGTGGGTGCTGCGGGCCGTTCCCGGTCCGCAGGTGCCGCCGGAGATCGTCGACCGGGCGGTCCCGGCGACCGTGCCCGGCTGTGTGCACACCGATCTGCTCGCCGCCGGCCTCATCCCCGACCCGTACCTGGACGACAACGAGACGGCGCTGGCCTGGATCGGGCGCACCGACTGGGTGTACGAGACGACCTTCGACGCGCCACCGGGCGACGCCGACCGGGTCGACCTGGCCTGTGCCGGCCTCGACACGGTCGCCTCGGTCACCCTCAACGGCGCCGAGGTCGGCCGCACCGAGAACATGCACCGTGGCCACCGCTTCGACGTCACGTCCGTGCTGCGGCCGGGGGCCAACACGCTGACCGTCCGCCTCGACTCGCCGTACCGGTACGCGGAGGCGCACCGGGACCGGCTCGGCGACCGGCCCAACGCGTACCCGGAGCCCTTCAACTTCATCCGGAAGACGGCCTGCAACTTCGGCTGGGACTGGGGACCGACGGTGGTCACCGCCGGCATCTGGCAGGACATCGCCCTGGACGCCTGGTCCACGGCCCGGCTGGCGACCGTCCGTCCGCTGGTCACCGTCGCCGACGGCGTCGGCCGGGTCGAGCTGCGCGTCGAGGTCGAGCGCGCCGCCGAGGAGCCGGTCACCGTCCGCGCCGAGGTGGCCGGCGTCGCCGCCGAGGCCGTCGTGGCGGCCGGACAGCGCACGGCCGCGCTGACCGTGGAGGTCCGCGACCCCGCGCTGTGGTGGCCCCGGGGGTACGGCGACCAGCCGCTGCACCCCCTCGCGGTGACCCTGCACGCCGCCGACGGGCGGGAGCTGGACGCCTGGTCCCGCCGGATCGGCTTCCGCACGGTCCACCTGGACACCGCCCCGGACGAGCACGGCTCCGCGTTCGCCCTGCACGTCAACGACGTGCCGGTGTTCGTGCGCGGCGTCAACTGGATCCCCGACGACGCCTTCCCCAACCGGGTGACCCGGCAGCGGCTGGCCGAGCGCTTCGACCAGGCTGCCGGGGCGAACATCAACCTGCTGCGGGTCTGGGGCGGCGGCCGGTACGAGTCGGCGGACTTCTACGAGCTGGCCGACGAGCGGGGGCTGCTGGTCCAGCAGGACTTCCTGTTCGCCTGCGCGGCGTACCCGGAGGAGGAGCCGTTCGGCTCCGAGGTGGAGGCCGAGGCCCGCGAGCAGGTCACCCGGCTGGCCGCCCACCCGTCACTGGTGCTGTGGACCGGCAACAACGAGAACATCTGGGGCTGGCACGACTGGGACTGGCAGGAGCCCCTCGCGGGCCGCACCTGGGGCCGGGGCTACTACCTGGACCTGCTGCCCCGGATCGTCGCCGAGCTGGACCCGACCCGCCCGTACTGGCCGGGCAGCCCCTGGTCGGGCAGCGAGACGCTCCACCCCAACGACCCGGCGCACGGCACCACCCACATCTGGGACGTGTGGAACACCCACGACTACACCAAGTACCGGGAGTACGTCCCCCGGTTCGTCGCCGAGTTCGGCTACCAGGCGCCCCCGGCGTACGCGACGCTGCGCCGGGCGATCTCCGACGACCCCCTCGCCCACGACTCGCCCGGCATGGCCCACCACCAGAAGGCCGCCGACGGCGACGCGAAGCTTCAGCGTGGCCTGGACGCCCACCTGCCGCCGCCGGTCGACTTCGACGAGTGGCACTACTTCACGCAGCTCAACCAGGCCCGGGCCATCCAGCTCGGGGTGGAGCACTTCCGCTCGCACCGGCCGGTCTGCGCAGGCACCATCGTCTGGCAGCTCAACGACTGCTGGCCGGTGACCTCCTGGTCGGCCGTCGACGGCGACGGCCGCCGCAAACCCCTGTGGTACGCGCTGCGCCGCGCGTACGCCGACCGGCTGCTCACCGTCCAGCCCTGCGACGGCGGGCTGGCGCTGGTGGCGGTCAACGAGACCGGCCGGCCGTGGCGAGCCCCCGCCACCGTCACCCGGCTCACCCTGGCCGGCGAGCCGAGGGCGAAGACGACGTACGACCTGGACGTGCCCGCGTACGCCTCGGTGACGCTGGTGCTGCCGGCGGACCTGGCGCGGCCGGAGGAGGCCCGGCGGGAGCTGCTGGTGGCCGAGGCGGGGGAGAGCGCCGAGCGGGCGCTGTGGTTCTTCGCCGAGGACAAGGACATCCCCTGGCCCGTGGCCGACTACGAGGCGACGGTGGAGGACGTCGACGGCGGCCAGCGGGTACGGGTCACCGCCCGCACGATCCTGCGCGACCTGGCCCTGTTCCCGGACCGGCTGGATCCGGCCGCCGAGGTCGACGACGCCCTGGTCACCCTGCTGCCGGGCGAGTCGGCGACGTTCGTCGTCCGTGCGCCGCGCCCGCTCGACCCGGCGGCCCTCACCACCCGGCCGGTCCTACGCACGGTCAACTGAGCAGAAAGGCCCGGGCCGTCCCGGCCTGACCGGCTGATCTGTGACCGTGCAGCCCGGTCACGTCCCCGAGATCAACGTGCAGTGAGGTGGCTAGAGTCGGAGCAGCGGTGAGGCCCCAGGTTTGGGCGCTGACCCGCAAGACTCGTACAGGGAGTGATCGATGACCCGGTCCTATTACGTGTATGTCGGCCGCGAGCATGCGGGCAATCTCGGGGTCGGCATTGAGCGCAGCGTATGGGGCTGGCGATCGTCCGCGTTGGATCTTTCAGGTGGTGACGCCCGTAGGGTGGCGCGTTCGATGCGGGCCGGGATCACCTGATCCTCGGTTGGTGGGGGCCGAATCCGAGGACGACGGACATCGAGGCATACCTTGCCGGCCGCGTGCGCCGGCTGGTGATCACCCGAATCGTGATGCCGCTCTTTGAGGACCACGAGCGGGTGTGGCCGGATGAGGACGAGGTCTTTCCCGAACGGGTCCGGCTTCGTGTTCTCGACGTCGTCGACGATGTGCAGGGGCAACTGTTGGGCCGGCCGGCAATGGTGGCTCTGAAGGACTCCGCCAACACGAAGGGGGTGCCGGTATCGGGGGCCCCTGTGCCGGTCGATGCGCTCACCGGCGAAGGCGAGGGCACTGCGACAGCCGCCGGAGCCGAGGAGGCATCCGACGGCACCGCGAGCGACGCCGAGGATCTCGACGTGTACGCCCTGGTGGCGCGGCGGAAAGAGCAGCGTCGACTGCGCCGGATGAAGTTCGGCGATCGGGCGCTCATTCCGTGCGACCTGTGCGGACGCGAAACGCCTCGGCACCTGGTCGTCCTGGCGCACATCAAGCGGCGGGCGGACTCGAGCTACGAGGAGAGGCTGAACCCCTCCAATGTCATGGCGGCCTGCCTGCTCGGATGCGACGCACTCTTCGAGCACGGGCATGTGTACGTCGATGCGGATGGCCGGATTCGCCCAGGGCGGGCAGCGGGTCAGAGTGTCGCCGCGAAGGTGGAGGGACTGAACGGCAGGGACTGCCCAGCCTTCGACCCAGTATCGGCGCCCTTCTTCGCCGCGCACACCGCACGGACCTTCGCAATTGACCAGGGCTCCGCTTGGAGCGTCGACTACGAAATGGGTAGCGATCACGGTGCCCACAAAGGGAGGGTGTTCGGCCAACCGGGCCGAACCGGGGCGACCTGGGACCGGTGATTGACCGCGCACGGGTGGCGTGACCAGCAGGGTCGCGCAGGTGGAGGGCGCTGCGTACAACCGCGTCATGATATCCCAGCAGCCAAAGCACCACAGTAGATGCCGGGAGACATCATGGACAGGGACAACATGAGTGGTCCGAAGACCGTCGCAGAGCTTGCCGAACAGCTCCGAAGCTTTGCGGAGGACCGGGACTGGCAGCAGTTCCACACGCCGAAGAACTTGGCGATGGCGCTGGCCGGGGAGGTGGGGGAACTGCTGGCGGAGCTGCAGTGGCTGACGCCGCAGGAGGCGGCGCACGCGATGGACGATCCGGAGCTGGGCGGCCGGGTGCGCGCGGAGATCGGGGACGTCATGATCTACCTGACCCGGCTGGCCGACGTGCTCGGAATCGATCTGGTTCGAGCGGCGGAGGACAAGCTGGTGGAGGTGGCCCGGCGGTACCCGGCGGATCAGGTGCGGGGGTCAGCCGCCAAGGCGCTGGGGTCGTAGCCGCGAATCGATCTTCTGGATAAGGTCTTCGGGTAGAAAAGCGGTCCGACGGGCTTCTGGATCACGGATATGCCCCCCGCGCGAACACTTCGTGCTGCCCGGAGGCGCTTCCCTGATGTCGGCGTACCGTACGTCTGCTGCTGGCCTGTTGCGTCTCGCCACCGATGGCACCCTGGTTGAGGTGCTGGCCGAGCGGGCCCGGCACAGCGGCCACGGAGTGGCTCCCGCCGAGAAGCGGGCCTGGGCGCGCAGTCTGCCGGTGCTGGCGCAGGATCTCGTCGACGCCGGGCTGGCCCAGGTCGAGGTGCTGGTCGAGTACCAGCTTCCGCTGACGAGCCGGCGCGTCGACGCGGTGCTGGCGGGGGTCGACCCACGTACCGGGGACGACTCGTACCTCGTGGTCGAGTTGAAGCAGTGGAGCTACGCCACGGCCTACGAGGAATCCGACACCCTGGTGGCTGTCGAGCAGGTCCGGGGACCACGGCTGCACCCGGGCATCCAGGTGGCCGACTACTGCCGCTACCTCGGTGACTTCCTGGGCGTCCTCGGGCGGGAGCAGAAGCGGTTGAGCGGTGCCGCCTACCTGCACAACGCCGTGGACCGGGACGTCATCGACCTGTTCGACCGGCCGGCCACCGAGCAGAGCCGGATCTTCACCGGGCAACGGCGGGGTCAGTGGCTCGACCATCTGCGCAGCCGGTTCTCCGCGAGTTCGGGGGCGGGTGCCGCGGACCGGTTCCTGGCCAGCACCGTGCGCCCGAGCCGGCACTTGCTGGCGTACGCGGCGGCCGAGCTGAAGGAAAGCTCGCACTTCACCCTGCTCGACGAGCAGCACCTCGCGTACGAGCTGGTCCTGCACGCCGTCGAGCGGGCCCGGACAGCGAACCACAAACGGGCCGTGGTGGTGGCCGGCGGTCCGGGCAGCGGCAAGAGCGTCATCGCCCTGTCGGTCCTCGGTGAGTTGGCGCGCCAGAACCGGTCCGTGTTGCATGCCACCGGCTCCCGGTCCTTCACCCAGACCCTGCGCCGGTACGCCGGCCGGGGATCGACTCGCCTGCAGAGCCTGTTCAAGTATTTCAACAGCTTCATGGATGCCGGCGTCAACGACATCGAGGTGCTGATCTGCGACGAGGCGCACCGGGTGCGCGAGACCTCGGTGAACCGCTACACGCCCAAGGCGCGGCGCGATGTCGCCCGTGACCAACTGGAGGAACTCGTCTCCGTCGCCCGGGTGCCGGTCTTCCTGCTCGACGAGCACCAGGTCGTCAAGCCGGGCGAGCTGGGCAGCGTCGAGGTCATCTCGGCGTACGCCGAGAAGCTGGGCCTGGAGGTCGACGTCGTCTCGCTGCACGACCAGTTCCGCTGTGGCGGCAGCGAGGCGTACGAGCAGTGGGTCCTGGACCTGCTTGGCCTCGACGGCGGCGAGCCGACCGCCTGGGTGGGCGACGGCCGGTTCGACGTGCGGTTCGCCGAGTCGCCGCAGGAGATGGAGGAGCACCTGGCCCGGCGGCAGGGTGTCAGCGGCACGGCTAGGACGTCGGCCGGCTACTGCTGGCCATGGAGCGATCCGAGGCCGGACGGCACGCTCGTGCCGGACGTGACGGTCGGTGGCTGGGCCAGGCCGTGGAACGTCAAGAGCGACCGCAGCGTCGGCGACGCCCCGGGCAGCGCGTACTGGGCTACCGATCCGAACGGGTTCGGGCAGGTTGGCTGCGTCTACACCGCCCAGGGCTTCGAGTACGACTGGTCCGGGGTGATCATCGGGCCGGACCTGGTGGCCCGGGACGGTCGGCTGGTGACCCGCCGCGAGGAGTCGAAGGATCCGGCGTTCCGTAGCAAGAAGTCGGTCAGCGACGAGGAGGCGGACCGGCTGATCCGCAACACGTACAAGGTGCTGCTCACCCGGGGGATGCGTGGCACGGTGCTGTACGCGACCGACCCGGAAACCCGCGAGTACCTGCGCGGCCTGGTGCGGGTCGAGCACGCGCCGGAAGTTCGTTTCGAGGAGCCTGTCGAGTAGCGGGGCCCGTCAGCCGCTCGCCCGGCACCTCTGCGAACTGGGGTTCGGTGACCTCGACGCAGGACTGTCGGATTCCCGACGGAAGAGCTGACAGGGTGGCGTGGGTTATCCGAATTCCCAGGTGACGCGCCGAATCGGGGCGGTCAATACCGCTTTCCAACGTCCGGTCCACCTGTCTTGACCTGACGGCTATGGGCAGCAATGAGAGTGGACGGTACCGTCCACCGGGCTGTGGGACGGTCTGGTTATCCGGGAGTGGCATCGATGATCGCGCAAGAATGCTCGGTGCGGCATGCGTGAGGACTCGCCGCGCTGGGAGCAGATCAACTCAAGTGCGTACCAGCACGAGCAGGAGGGCCTGCGCGAGCTGGCCGCCTACCTGCCTGACGCGGAGCCCTATCACGTCTGGGCCAACGTGGAGTTCGTCGGCACCGACGGCTCGATCAACGAGGTCGACGCGCTGGTGCTCACCCGCAGCGGCCTCTACGTGTTGGAACTCAAGCATTGGCAGGGCCGGATATCCGGTGACGGCCAGCAGTGGCGGCGGCACAAGCCCAATGGCGCGACCCAGGTGGTCGACAGCCCGCTGATCCTGGTCAATCGCAAGGCGAAGCGGCTGCGCAGCGTCATCCAGCAGTACGCGCCGCACGGCGCGAAGGTCCCGTACGTCCAGGCGGCGGTCTTTCTGCACGCCAAGAACATGCGCGGGGACCTGGACGACATCGGCCGCCAGCACGTCTACGGCCTGGACGGCAGCAGCACCTCCCGCCTGCCGAGCCTGAAGGAGCTGCTGCTCGCCCAGCCGGTCGACGCCCGCAACCGCGTCGACGCGGTCCGGGGTCGGCAGATCGTCGAGCTGGTGAAGGGCGCGCGGATCCGCCCCTCGGTCGCCGACCGCCGGGTCAACCAGCTCGTGCTGCACCAGCGGCCATTCGCCGAGGGCATCGGCTGGCAGGATTTCCTCGCCGACCACACCGTCGGCACCGAGCTGCTGCGCCGGGTGCGGTTCTACCTGACCAGCCGGGCGGCCGAGGAGGACGTACCGAGGATCAAGCTCGCGGCGGAGCGCGAGTTCCGGCTGCTGCAGGGCATCCACCATCCCGGCATCGCCCGCGCCCTGGACCTGGTCGAGCACCCGTGGGGGCCGGCGGTCGTCTTCGACCACCGCGCCGAGTGGGTACGCCTCGACCGGTGGCTGGCCGAGCGGGACGGCCGGCTGCAACTGGCCCAACGCCTCCAACTCGTGCAGGACCTCGCCGAGATCGTCGACCACGCCCACTCCCGGCGGCTGTCGCACCGGTCGTTGAACCCGCGGGCCGTCTTCGTGTGTGACCCGGACGGCCCCCGCCCGACCCTCGTGGTGACCGACTGGCAGACCGGCGGCCGGCTGCCCGGCACCCGGGTCACCACGCTCGGCTCCCTGACCGACCCGGCCAGCATCGAGCTGTTCTTCGACGACGTGGTCCGGCGGTACCAGGCCCCCGAGGCGGCCATCCTGGAGGAGCTGCCGGGCCACCAGCTCGACATCTTCTCCCTCGGCGCGCTGGCGTACCGGATCTTCGCCGGGGTCGAGCCGGCGACCTCCGCCGAGGGGTTGCTCGCGGCGGTCGCCGACGGCGGCCTGCACCTCGACGCGGTCGCCGACGGCATGCCGGACGCGCTGGTCTCGGCGGTCTACGACGCCACCCGGGGCGACCCGGGGCAGCGGATGAAGCGGGTGGGGGAGTTCCTCACCTGGATGGACCTGGTCTGGGAGGAGCTGACCGCGCCGGAGCCCGTGCCGGTGGTGGATCCGCTGCAGGCCCACCGGGGCGACGTGCTCGACGGCGGCCTGAGCGTGCTGGGCAACCTCGGCAGCGGCGCCACCGCCATCGCGCTCTCCGTCGTCCAGGAGACCCCGGAGGGCCGGCGGGAGCTGGTGCTCAAGGTCGCCCGCGACGAGCAGTACGCCGACCGGTTCGCCGCCGAGGCCCGCACCATCGACAAGCTCCGCGACTCCCGGGTGGCGGCGCTGGTGCAGGGCCCGATCAAGGTCGGCAACCGCACCGCCCTGCTGCTGGAGAACGCCGGCGACCGCACCCTCGCCGAGGAGCTACGCGGCGGCCGGCTGGCGCTGGACCTGCTGGAGCGCTACGGCCGGGACCTGCTGGAGATCGTGTCGTTCCTGGACGGGCGGGGGGTGTGGCACCGGGACATCAAGCCCGCCAACCTGGCGGCCCTGCCCCGGCCGAAGGACAAGCAGCCCCACCTGTGCATCTTCGACTTCTCCCTGGCGGGGGTGCCGGCCGACCAGCTCACCGCCGGCACCACCGCCTACCTCGACCCGTTCCTCGGGCCGCCGCGCCGGCTGCGCTTCGACGCCGCCGCCGAGCGGTTCGCCGCCGCCGTCACCCTGTACGAGATGGCCACGGGCACGCTGCCCCGCTGGGGCGACAACGCGAACCCGGCCGCCGTCGCCGACGAGGTGACCCTCGAACCTTCGGCCTTCGACCCCTCGGTCGCCGACCGGCTCGTCGCCTTCTTCGCCAAGGCCCTGGCCCGGGACACCGCCGACCGGTTCGACACCCTCGACGAGATGACCGACGCCTGGCGGGCGGTGTTCCGGGAGATTCCCGAGCCGGCGGCGGAGGCCACCGACGACACGGGGGCACTCGCCCCGCTGGGCCGTACCTCGCCCCTGGAGGCCACCGAGCTGACCGCGCGGGCCCGCTCGGCGTTGGAGCGGCTGGGCTTCACCACGGTCGGCGAGCTGCTGGACGCCGAACCGTCGGCGCTGACCCGGGCCCGGGGCGTCCCCGACGCCACCCGCAAGGAGATCCTGGCCCGCAGCCGGGAGCTGCGCGACCTCCTCGACGCCGAGCGGGAGCAGCCCACACCCGCCCACTCGCACGCACAGGGTGTCGAGGCGCTCTGCGCCACCCTGCTGCCGGAGGTCGTCGGCCGCACCGCCTGGCACCGCGCGGCCGTGCAGGTGCTGCTCGGCCAGGCCCCCGACGCCGAGGGCGGGTACCTGCGCTGGCCGTCCCAGTCGGACGTGGCCCGGGTGGCCGGCAAGCAGCAGCCGCAGATCTCCACCCTGATCAAGCGGTTCGTCGCCCGGGACTGGCAGCCGAACTCAGCCCTCGGCCTGGTCCGCGACGAGATCGTCGCCCTGCTCGACGGGCGGGGCGGGGTGGGCTCCGCCGAGGAGATCGCCGAGGCGCTGATCGTCGCCCGTGGCTCGTACACGGCCGAGCCGAGGCGCACCGCTCAGGCCATCGGCCTGGTCCGTGCCGCCGTGGAGACCGAGCTGGCCCGGGGCGGCGACGCCCGGCTGGCCATGCACCGGCTGCGCGGTGGCGACACCGTGCTCATCGGCCGGGAGCCCGACGACCCGGGCATCGAGCGCACGGCCGACGACCTGCTCGGGTACGTGACCCGGCTCGGCCGCCGTGCCGCCGCGCTGGCCGGCGCGGACCCGCTGCCCACCCGGGTCCGGGCCGTGGAGGAGCTGCGGGCGCTGGAGCCGCCGCCGGCCGGCACGCCGCCGCTGAGCGACGCCCGGCTGTTGCAGCTCGCCGCCGCAGGCAGCGGTGGCGAGGTGGCCGTCAACGCGCAGGGCCAGCTCTACCCGGCGGGGATGCCCGCCGAGCGCGCGCTGCGACTCGCCGCGGGCGCGCTGGTCGGCCAGAGCCTCGACCCCGAGACGGTACGCGCCAGAGTGCGCACCCGGTTCGCCCGAGCCCAGGAGCTCCCGCCCCGGCCGCAGCTCGACGGTCTGCTGCGGGAGCTGATCCCGCTGGTCTGGGACTCGAAGGAGGCCCGGTACGTCCCGCCGAACCGCACCTCCTCGGTCACCGGCACCCGATCGCTCACCACCGTCGGCCCGCTCCTGGAGCCGGACGCCGCCGCGCGCGCCAGCAGGCGGCTGGACGGCGTCATCGACCGGAGCGGCTTCCTGGTGGCGCTCACCTCGATCCGGCGGACCGCCCACGCCCGCCGGGCCCTGCTGAGGCGGTACGACCTCACCGAGGTCGACGTCACCGCGATCATGCTGGAGCGGCTGCGGTCGCTCAGCTTCCCCTGGGAGGTGATCGTCGCCGCCGACACCGGTTCGCCGACCGACGCCGACTTCCGGTCCCTGGTGGAGCTGTTCCAGCACGAGGTCATGCCCGCCGTCGAGCGGAGGCTCGCCGAGACCGACCGGCCGGTGCTGATCACCGAGGCCGCTCCGCTGGCCCGCTACGACCAGCTCCGACTGATCCAGGAGCTGGCCGACCCCACCCGGCACCGCCCCGCCGCCCGACTGCTGCTGCTGCCTGTCCGCCGCACCGAGCCGGTGCTGCTCGACGGCCGGCAACTCCCGCTCACCTCGCCGGCCAGCCAGTCCCTGTGGCTGCCCGAGGAGTGGAGCAACACCGCCATCCCGCAGATAAGGAATGCCCCCCGATGATCCCCCTGAAGGCCCTGCAGGCCCAGGTCACCACCCTCACCGACGACCTGCGCGGCGTGGTCGCCCGGGACTCCGAGCTGGAGTCGTCGCTGCGCAAGGAGCACGACCAGGCGAAAGACGCACGGCGTACGGCGGGGACGTTCGAGACCTGGCTGGAGGACGTCCTCGACCAGGCGGCGGTGGCCTGGGTGCTCGGCTGCGTCTTCGTGCGCTTCTGCGAGGACAACGAGCTGGTCGAGCCGCTCTGGATCGGCGGCCCGGAGCCGGCCGCTCCGGTCGAGCGGGCGGTGCAGCACCGCCAGCAGTACCTAATCGACAACCCCCGGCACAATGACCGGCACTGGCTGCGCGAGGCGTTCGGCTACCTGCGCACGCTCAAGGCCACCGGCAAGATCTTCGACGAGCACAACCCGGTGTGGCGGTTCGACATCTCCGGCGAGGCTTCCGAGCGGCTGTCGGAGTTCTTCCGGCGCGGGCCGGGCCTGGCGTCGCTGCGGGTCGAGGACCTCGACACCCGCTTCCTCGGCGACCTGTACCAGGACCTGTCGGTACACGCGAAGAAGACGTACGCGCTGCTGCAGACGCCCGACTTCGTGGAGGAGTTCATCCTCGACCGGACGTTCGAGCCGGCGGTGAAGGAGTTCGGGCCGTCGGAGACATCGGTCATCGACCCGACGTGCGGGTCAGGGCACTTCCTGCTCGGGGCGTTCGACCGGCTGGTGAAACTGTGGCGGAAGCGGGAGCCGACGACCGACGTGCGGGTGCTGGTCGAGCGGGCGCTCGGTCAGGTGACCGGGGTGGACATCAACCCGTTCGCGGTGGCGATCGCCCGCTTCCGGCTGCTGGTCGCGGCGATGAAGGAGTGCGGGCTGACGTCCCTGGAGCGCACGCCGGCCTGGCCGGTGCGGGTGGCGACGGGCGACTCGCTGCTGCACTGGGGGCGCAAATCCCGGCACCAGGGCGACCTGATGGCGGAACTGGAGGGCGAGAACGCCTTCGCGTACGTGACGGAGGAGGCCGACGTACTGGCCGGCTACCTGCTGGAGGGGCAGTACACAGTGGTGGTCGGCAACCCGCCGTACATCACGGTGGCCGACGCGGCTCGAAACAAGCTCTACCGCGACATCTACCCTGACGTCTGCCACCGGCAGTACGCGCTGACGGTGCCGTTCGCCAAGCGCTTCTTCGACCTAGCCCGGCGTTCCGACGAGCACGGTGAGGGGGCCGGCCACGTCGGTCAGATCACTGGCAACGCCTTCATGAAGCGTGAGTTCGGTAAAAAGTTGATCGAAAACTACTTCGCCCACAAAGTTGAGTTGACTGAAGTCATCGACGCCTCTGGTGCCTACATTCCCGGCCATGGCACGCCGACCGTAATTCTTGTTGGCCGTGCCAATCATCATCGACGGTCTCGTGTAATCCATGCTGTTCAAGGTTTGCGGGGGGAGCCCTCGCAGCCGGCCAACCCTGCTAAAGGTCTTGTGTGGAGTGCAATCATCGGCTTGATGAGGGGTTTAGTCAATGAATCAGAGTGGGTAAGTGCGGTCGACCTGCCAAGAGATAGCCTGGAGCGGCATCCGTGGAACCTGAATGGTGGAAATTCGTCAGGTGTAGTCAATTTGCTGAACTTGGCCTCTGGCGAGTCCCTGCGCCCGTTGATGCACCGTATAGGTTTCTATGGGATGACCCATGCCGACGAGGTGATGGTTCTTCCAGGACATGTGGTCCAGCGCTGGAAGGTTGAATCGGAGGCTAGCTCCGAGATTGTGGCTGGCGATCAGTTGCGCGACTGGGCCCAGTCTGGGTTTGATGTATCCTTCCATCCCTACGAGCTGACGAATCGAAAGCTAGTTCCTCTACATCTCTTGCCAATGTATGGCCGACGTCTCTGGTTATATCGCTCGGAGTTGGAGGCGCGAGGCACCTTCGGCGGCAAAAGCTATCGGTTGTCAGGGCGTCCTTGGTGGGAGTGGCATCAAATACCCAAGGATGTAGCGGCGCACCGGTGGTCAATTTCATTTGCTTTCGTGGCAACGCACAATCACTTCGTGTTGGATCGGTTTGGAAAAGCATTCAAGCAGTCGGCGCCGGTGATCAAGTTGCCGGAGGGGGCGACGGAGGACGATCACCTGCGGCTGCTCGGGGTGCTGAACAGTTCGACCGCCTGCTTCTGGCTTAAGCAGGTCAGCCACAACAAGGGGCGGCCTGGGGCTGAACAGGCAGGCGCGGACGAGCCATGGGAGCATCGATTCGAGTTCACCGGCACCAAGTTGCAGGAGCTTCCGTTGCCGGGGACATACCCGTTGGTGCGAGCACGGGCGCTCGACTCGCTGGCCCAGCGGCTCGCTGGCCTGACCCCGGCGGCAGTGGCTGAGTCCGGGGTGCCGACCCGCGAGCGGCTGCGCGAGGCGCACCGCGAGTACGACCTGAGCAGGGCAGAGATGATCGCGCTTCAAGAAGAACTGGACTGGGAGGTCTACCGGCTCTACGGGCTGTGCAGCGACGATCTGACTTGCGTAGATCCGCCGCCACTCAGCTCAAGTGAGCGAGCGTTCGCGATCTGCATGGCTAGAGATATCGCCGCTGGTCGAATCGAGACAACATGGTTCGAGCATCGAAACCACAAGTTCCAGCCGATCATTGAGCTGCCAGCGGATTGGCCGGACGATTACCGAGCGCTCGTGCAGCGGCGGATCGAGGCGATCGAGTCGGATCGCAACATCGGACTGATCGAGCGGCCGGAGTGCAAACGACGCTGGGCCACCGATGGCTGGGACGCTTTGCAGGCCAAGGCGCTGCGGGACTGGCTGCTCGACCGGCTGGAGGCCCCGGAGCTGTGGGGCGACCGCCCGGTGCCACAGTCGGTGGCGCAGCTCGCCGACAAAGTGCGCCACGACGACGACTTCCGGTCGGTGTTGGAGCTGTGGGTCGGCCGTGACGACTACGACCTGACGAAGACCGTGGCAAAGCTGATTGTGGACGAGCATGTGCCGTACCTTCCCGCCTACCGCTACAAGCCGTCAGGTCTGCGCAAGCGGGCGCAGTGGGAGCGGACTTGGGAGCAGCAGCGGTTGGAGGATGCGGGCGAGGGTGTGCAGATCGCGGTCCCGCCGAAGTACAGCTCGGCGGACTTCGCCAAGGCGTCGTACTGGAAGGCGCGCGGGAAGCTCGACGTGCCGAAGGAACGGTTCATCTCGTACCCGAAGGCGGGCCGGGATGGCGACGGCACGCAACTGCTCGGCTGGGCCGGGTGGGACCACCTCGCCCAGGCCCAAGCGCTGGCGACTGTCTACCTGGACCGGAAGCTCCAGGCGGCCTGGCCGGCGGAGCGGCTGTTGCCGCTGCTCGCCGGCATCGCCGAGGTTGAGCCGTGGCTGCACCAGTGGCACACGGACGAGCGGCCCGACTTCCCCGGCTCGCCCGCCCAGTTCTTCACCGACCTCATCGACTCCGAGCTGTCCCAGCTCGGAGTCGACCGTCTGACCCTGGTCGCGCTGCGCGGGCTGAACGCCCCGGCCGGTAGCGGTGAGTAGGGGGATGAGGGGCGTGAGCGACCAGGGGAAACTGAGTGGCCTGTTCGACGGCTTCGAGAGCTACCGCAACGTGGAGCGCGCGGACCTGAACGGGGTACTCCGCTCGGGCATCGTCGCGCTGGACACCAACCTGCTGCTCGACCTATACCGCTATTCGAAGGACGCCCGAGAGCAGGTCTTCTCGGCGCTGGAAGCGGTGGCACCCGCTCTGTTCATGCCGGCGCAGGTGCAGAGGGAGTTCTGGCGGAACCGGGACGAGGTCATCCGGCGGGTGATCGCCACCAACTCGGTGGCGGGGCTGCAGGAAGCCAGGAAAAAGGCTCTCGCTGAGATGGACTCGTGGGCGACCCGCACGATGCCGGGGAGCGAAGCGGTCGACAAGCGAGCGTTGCTGGAGAAGGCGTTCGGTGAGGCAATCGCATACGTAAAAAAGGGCGGCAGCGGGCTCAACCTCCGAGCAGCACTGAAGAACGTCGACGAGGACACAGTGCTCGACAAACTGCTCGCGCTCTTCAATGGGCGGGTGGGACGGCCGTTCGATGCTGAGCGGCAGGCCGATTTGGTGGCGATCGGGCGGCAGCGTTTCGCCAGCCGGGTGCCGCCGGGCTACATGGACGCGGACAAGCCGGAACAGCAGGAAGAGGGGACCGGGGACTTCCTGCTCTGGGAGCAACTGATCCAGCACGCTGCGGCCGAGAAGAAGGATCTGCTGTTCGTCACGCGCGACCGCAAGGAAGACTGGTGGCGGCTTGACGCGACCCGAGAGCCGATCGGACCACGCGTCGAACTGGTCAACGAAATGGCCGAGCGGGCTGGCGTCGGCTTCTTCATGGCCGTACCCGAGGAGTTCCTGGAGGCCGCCTCTGCCGCCTTCCACGTCGAGGTCAGCCAGCGCACGCTGGACACCACGGAGCGGCTGGCCGGGGAGACCGAGCCCGATGGGCCTATGCCCTGGTCTTGGGAGCAGTTCGAGATCCTGCTGTCCCGGCTTGAGGAGTCCGGCTACCCCTTGCGGGCCAAGGTGTTGCGGGAAGCCGCAGAGGATCCGAATGGCTTCGTGCCGAGGCAGCGGGTTTACGAACTCGGCAAGTACCCCGAAGATCGTCTTCTGGTCGGCTTCACTCGGCCGATCATGGGTGCCGTCCGCGATCTCGTTGCCTCGGGCAGTCTCCCCGAGGGTCTGGAGCCGGCGCTTCGTGCGCACTATCTGCGGCCGGGTAAGGCCGAGGGCTTCGTCGTCCCCCGCTCTATCGTGGAAAGTGTCGGAGGCGAGGACTAGCTGTGGGGGATCCGAACGTGAGCGATAGGGGTGAGCGGCAAGCCAGCCAAAGGCCGCAGTTGCTGCTGCAGTTGCGTGGTGGGGCCAGGGAGCGTGGCCCGCAGCACTACGCGCATTCTGTCAAGCGGGGCATTCGGTTGACGGAGATCGCGGCGGAACTCGGGCCCGAGCTGACGGTCCTGCGGCGCCTGTACCCGGATGGGGTCGCCCGGCTGTGGGGTTCGACGCCGAGCCAGCAGGTGAACAACGCCAAGGTCCGGGCGCTCCGCGACCGCCAGGTCGGCGACCACGTCTTCTTCTACGCCGAAAAGACCTTCTACTCCCGGGCTCGGATTCTGCACCTGTTTCGGAATCCGGCAGTGGCGAAGCGGGTGTGGCAGACCGCCGACGACGGGCAGACCTGGGAACACATCGTGGCGCTAGGCGAGGTTGAGCAGTTCGACCAGCCGGTGCCGGCCGGGCCTATCCTGGAACGACTCGGGCTGCCCAACCCGCTGCGCAGCCTCACCCTGGTCACCGCCGCTGAGTACGCCACCATTTCGTCGTTCCTGCCGGCCATGCCCGGCCCGGTTGCGCCCCCCGAGCCGCCTGCACACGGGATGAAGCGCAAGCAACTCTTCGCGGCGCTGCGAGACCTCGTCACCTCCTCGCGCCGCAGTAGGGGCGATGCGGCGGCGCAGAACCTGCCGTTGACGATTCTCTGGGCGATCGGAAGGATCGAGGCCGGTGAGAAGCGACTCATCGGGCCGGCGGACATCGCCGCCAGCCTGACGCCGATTCTCGACAAGTACGGTGCGGCAGCCAGGCCCGGGGCGACTGCGCGCTACCCGCTGGGCACTCTGGCCGGCAGTGGGCTGTGGGAGGTCAGGGCCCCGGAAGGCTGGGAAGCCGATCCTTCAGGCTTCCATGGCGAGGCCATGCCGGGTGCTTCCATGGGTTCCTCGCAGGGATTCCTGCCAGCCGTCGCGGAGCTGTTCGACAACGTCGAAGTGCGGGGCCGGGCCGTGGCGATGCTGTCCAGGGCGTTGGCCCCCGACGTTGACCGGCCGGCGCTGCTGTCCCAGGTCGGGCTCGCCGGCTACGACTCTGCTGCCGGCACAATCGATTTGGCGTCCCTGACCGGCGGCGAGCCAGGCGCGAGCGGGCCGGCCAGGAGAAGGTCCGCCCAGGCCGAGCGCATCGTCCGCAGCAGCAGGTTCGCGGCGGCCATCAAGCAGCTGTACGGCCACCAGTGCCAGGTCTGCGGCGTTCGACTGGAGACCCGCGACGGGTACTACAGCGAGGCCGCGCACATCCAGGGGCTGGGGAAGCCGCACGACGGCCCCGATGAGATCAGCAACCTGCTCTGCCTCTGCCCCAACCACCACGTCCAGTTCGACTTCTTCGCCATCTACATCGATGACAAGTTCGTGGTGCGGCGGACGAGCGACGAAAAGGAGATTGGCAGGCTGCACCGGCACAAGGAGCACGGCATCAACCTGAAGCGCCTGAAGCACCACCGTCGCTTCTGCGGCCTTCCCGAGTGACGGCGACGGCCAGGGCCGTTCCAAGATCATGAGTGGCTGTGCGTGGTAGCTTGCGCCTGGGAATCAGTCGCCTGTTTGGACCTTGCCCGTGTCCTCTGCCGGGAAGTCTGAGATCGTCGTCAGGAACTCGCTGGACACGAAGTACGGGCTGTTCGGATCGTTCAGGACTTCGATGAGGATCACATCGCCGTCGCACTCCAGAACCCGGTACTCGTCACCTGCACTGAGCTTCAAGCCGCTGCTGTCCTCACCGTCGGTGACGACCCTGAAGAGCTGGCCCTTCGTCGCGCATGGAGTGTTCCATTTCTTGAAGGCGGCTACCGGCGCCTTGAATGCCCTCTTGCCACCCGCTTCAATGGTCCGACCGATGATGTACCCACTGCCGAGAGTCGCGCACAGAAGCACCATCGGGCCACCGACCTTCTTGGCGATTGTCGTTATCAGTTGGTAGTTCCCTAGATTGCCCATCCGCGCCTTCCTCTCCCCAGCCCTATCCGAGCGATTCTATCGACTGGCACAAAGCTGATAACCGCCGATGCTTCGCACGCGGTCAAGGCCACCGCGTCGGAGACCCAGGGCTCCGGCAAAGTCGTGCGGGTCTCCGAGCTGGAAATGGTGGGTGGAGACGGCCATCGTCGCTGTTTTGGGCCGGCATCCGGCTTCGATCTACGCAGCGCCGGACACTCCGCGACTTCGCCGAGCCCTGGTCGGAGATTAATCTCGCGACCATGGCCGGACCGTGAGGTACCGGACGTTCGCCGGTCACTCTGCCGCGGCGTCATCCGAGCCTCCACGGGTAGCAAGGGCCTGCTCGAACAGGTCGGTGGACAGGTCGGGAATCGCGCCGTAGTTGCCGTTCAGGTAACGGCGCTGGCGGTTCTCACCTTCCTTGCGGGGTTTGAAGTCGGTCAACGGATACAGCGAGGAAGCGCCCTCGTCGTCCTTCTCCACGAACCAGATTTCATCACGGCGCAGGACCTCCTCGGCGTCGAGAGTGCCGAGTAGCGCCGCGTCGTGGCTGGTGAAGATGAGTTGACTGCCCAAGGGGTTGGCCTTCGGACTACGGAACAGGCTGATCAGCTTGGCAGTCAGGATCGGGTGCAGGCTGGCGTCGATCTCGTCGACCAGCATCGTTGCTCCGGTCCTGAGCACCTCAGCAGCGTGTAGACCGAGGGTTAGGAGCTGGCGGGTACCGGTCGACTGGTCATGGAGGTCGAGCAGTGCCGTGCCGTGGGGACCTTGATGGGCGAACTGGATCCGGAGCGGTGGTGACGCTGTGGACCGGCCGGAGAGTCTCCGAACGTACGTATACCCGTTTGGCAGTCGACGCCGGGGAGAGTCCCTGTCGTTCCGATCGGGGCGGACTACGAGGTCGACGATGCCCACATCAGCAGCCTGCAAGAGGTCGACCACGAGGTGACGTACCTGGTCGTTGTCCGCCCTGCCGTCGTCGAGCAGGATGGACAGCCCGGATATCCCGTTGGCTCGTGAGCTGGCCAGGTAGAACCATCGGTAGGTGTCGTGCAGCGGCTGAGGATTCGTCGGATCGGGTTCCGGCCGGCTGTGGCCGAAGCGTGCAGCGGTGCTGAGGAACAGGGCGGTCGGCGCGGTGATGCCGGCGATCTGCCCTAGGTCACTGCGTCGACCGGACTCCTCGCCCCAGGTGAACTCGTCCCCGTCACGTTCGAAGACGCGCCTCCGGCGTCCCAACGGATAGTGGTAGAGCCACTCCTCCAGCACCCGCTCGTCGTCGATCGCGAAGCCGTAGGTGTGCCGCGTCCCGCCGAGCAGAAGATCTACGACGTAGCGTGACGGCTGCAGGACACTGTCGGGATCCAGCCGAAATGGCTCCCGGGACAGCCCCTCACCTGGCTCGACCGCCCGGTCCGATCCGACGACCATCTCCCGCATGAATGCCAGCGCGCCCAGGGAGTTGGACTTGCCCGAGGCGTTTGCCCCGAACACGCCGACGACCGGGACTGCCTGCGGGGCCGACTCGCTCGCTTCGACGCCATCACCGTAGACGGGCGTGAGGTTGAGCTGTTGCTCGTCGCGGAACGAGCGATGGTTGGCGAAGCGGAAACTCAGCAGCATCGGCTGTCGGCCCCTCGATGGTGGGCTGCTACAAGCACGTCTCTGCGAGTAAATCACGAGGAGTTGACCCAAAGCCTACCGGAAAGCAGGCCGCGCCCCCGGCGGGTTCGCCGGGGGCGCGGCGCGATGCCAGGTTTGTCAGCGGCGGGCGGACCGGACGAAAGCGGTCCAGGCGGTGTGGGTAAAGGCGAGAGCCGGGCTGTGGGTCCTTGCCATTGCGTACGGCGACGACGCCGGGCAGGTTGCCGGCGGATCTTGTTGATCAGTTGCCCTGACTGTGTTGGATCGAGGATCGAGGCTTAAGAGCGGCAGACTCGATGATCGACCCCGCAACGAGCACGGCCGGGAGAAGCCCTCCGAGATATTCACCGAACTCGTCGAGGCAAATGCTTTCACTGGCTGAACCCGCCGCCGTCTCAGCCGAACGAGATGCCTCCGTGGATGTCGCGGGCTTGCACCACGGGCCCGCTGACGTCACCGGAGACGGAGTTGGCCACGCCGCCCGGACCCGCTGCGACGGCCGCGTCGGCCCGCTTCCACCGGGCCTGGAACTCTGCGCTGAACGCCGGGTCGCGTTGTGCCTCGCGATCCAGCAATTCCGCAAGAGGGCGCGCAGCGTCCGGTGACGGCTGGTGGAGCAGCCCTTCGATGACCTCGCGCGCCTCGGGCTCGCGCCGGAACCGGTCCCGCAGGAAGTCGATCAGTGCCGTTACCGCCAGCCGGCCGCCCTGGGCGAGTTCATTGGTCGTCCACGCGACGAGCGTTGTCGCCGCAGTAACCATGAGCGGGT
This sequence comes from Micromonospora sp. NPDC002296, assembly GCF_040296145.1. Lineage (NCBI taxonomy): Bacteria > Bacillati > Actinomycetota > Actinomycetes > Micromonosporales > Micromonosporaceae > Micromonospora > Micromonospora sp. NPDC002296. Next base: position 63,518 of record NZ_JBEOWQ010000017.1, on the reverse strand, counting down.
CCACTGGCGGTTCCACCTCCAAAGCAGCCGACTTCGACCGACACGAAGATCAACCGGAGCGGCTAAATAGTTGATTGTCCTCGATGCTACTGCCGGGTTCCCGCTTCGGTATCGGCTTGTTCGGCCGCTACGCTGCGTACTACCCTCGTCGCAGGAGACGCCGGCTGGTCGTTTACTCGGAGGAGGTCGCGATGAAGCTGACCAAGCTCTACAAAGACCCGGGGTCGGGTGGCAACGGCTGCCCGACGGTCTACCTCGCCGAGAGCGGAGAGCTGGTCGTCCAAGGGCACCTGGTCGACGGAGACACCCTCGGCGAGCTGGAGAACGTGCTTCCTGGTGAGGGCGCGGTTCGGATCTCCGCCGAGGTGGTGCTCGGTGCGATTGAGCGCTACCGCGAGTCCGGGCAGCGGTGATCGAGGTTTGACCCGATCGTTCACGTCTCTGGATGACGAAGAGTTCAACCAACTGTTCCGCGACTTCCGTTACACGGCCTACCGGCTGGAGACGCGTCAGCGGTACGACGTGTCGTACGAGCAGGATGAGTTCGCCCGGTTCCTGGCGGGCCAGTCCCGCGGGGAGTTCCCCGGGATCGCCGCCTGGTGCGACACGGTGCGGGCAGCGGTGACGGCCGGCAAGCGGATGCACCGCGTCCATGTCGTGACCGAGCCGCTGTCGGACTACGTCCGCTTCGAATGCGGCTGGGCCTACGAACACACGGTCGAGGCGGGTGAGGATGTCCGCCTCATCGTGGCCTCCGGTAACGACTGGCCGGCCGCATTGCCGCACTACGACTACTGGCTGTTCGACTCCCACCAGCTCGTGGCGATGTACTACGACGAGGAGGGGCGGTTCGTCTCCGGCGCGTTGATCAGCGAGCCGGAGAAGATCGTGCAGGCCAACCTGTGGCGTGATGCCGCCGTCTCGGCGTCGATCCCCTACCGAACGTACGCAGCCGGGCTCCAGTCCGGTTCCCCATAGATGCCCTACTCGCCGTCGGGGAGGAGGCAGCGTGCGCCCGGCGCATAATGAGTCGTCAGGCGATGCTGAGGCTGTCGTCCAGGCTGGGACGGTGTACGGCGGGGTCAACCTGTTCGGGCACGCTGGGCCTCCTCCTTTACCGCCGCCCCGCCAACTGCCCCTCGACGCGACCCGCTTCGTCAACCGCAAGCAGACCCTCACCCGACTCGACGCGGCACTACCTGCCGGCAACGACGCCACGGCTGCGGGCGGCCCGTCGATGACTGTCGCGGCCATCGCGGGCGCCCCCGGTGTGGGCAAGACAGCGCTGGCCGTGCACTGGGCTCACCGGGTCAGGCAGTGGTTCTCCGACGGCGATCTCTACGTCGACATGCGAGGCTACGGGCCAGGACCCGCCCTGGACGTCGGACAGGCACTGGACACCTTCCTTCGCGCCCTTCACGTGCCGGCCGAACAGATCCCGACAGACACCGAGGGACGCGCAGCCCTCTACCGGTCAGCACTGACCGGCAAGCGGATACTGGTCGTGGTGGACAATGTCTCCACGGTCGGCCAGGTGCGGCCACTGCTGCCAGCCACACCGACCTGCATGGCGATCATCACCAGCCGCAGCCGGCTCTCCGGCCTTGTGGCGCGGGAAGGAGCGTCACGGATGACCCTGGACGTCCTGTCCCCAGACGAAGCGATTGCACTGCTGCATGACAGCATCGGCGGAGACCGCGTCAGCGCCGAACCGCAGGCCGCCGCCGAACTCGCCCGCCGCTGCGCCTACCTTCCGCTCGCCCTGCGGATCATTGGGGAACGCATCGCCAACACTCCCTACGTCACACTCGCGGAGTTCGTGGCTGATCTTGCGCTCGTCGACCATCAGCTTGATGCCCTGACGGTCGACGATGACGAGCTGTCCGACGTACGGGCCGTGTTTTCCTGGTCTTATCAGGCGTTACCCGAGGATGCGGCAGGGTTCTTCCGGCTCCTCGGGTTGCACGCCGGCTCCGACATCTCCGTCTCCGCAGCGGCAGCCATCGCCGGCGTGAGTCTCCCCCGAGCCCGCAGTCTCCTCGACCAGCTCACCGCAGCGCATCTTGTGCAGAGCCCTGCCCGCGACCGGTACCTGTTCCACGACCTTCTGCGCGCCTACGCCCTTGAACGTGCGCAGGCCGAGGAGAGGCCCGAGCAGCAACGCCGAGCGCGACGCCGCGTCCACACCTGGTATCTGTGGATGGCGGAGGAAGGCCGCAAGGTCATTCTTCCCTACTCCCATGCCATCGCTCTCGTCCCAGCCGAACCCGACGTGCCGATCACTCCCGTCAGGACTGTGGCCGAGGCGATGGCGTGGTTTGAGCGGGAGCGGCTGAACATCCTTGACGCCATTCGGCAAGCAGACGAGCTGGGTGACCACGACATCGCCTGGCAACTGCCCGTGGTCAGCGACGGATTCTTCGAACTCAAGTCGTACTGGGCCGACTGGCGCGACGTCCACCTCACCGGCCTTCGTGCCGCCCGGTCCGCTGGGTCACGCCTCGGCGAGGCCGCCAACCTGCGTTGCCTCGGCGACGCCTACTGGCGGATGGAGCAGCGCGAGACCGCCCTCGACTGCTACCGCCAAGGTGCCGACGCAAGCCGTGACGTCGAGGACCACTGGGTAGAAGGTTTCTGCCTGCGGGGCCTGGGCCTCATCCACGAGGAACTCGGCCAGATAGACGAGGCCCTCAACCTGTACGGCCAGGCGCGGGAGGTCTTCCGTCACCACGGCATCACCCGAGGCGAGGGCATGTCGATGCTCAGCCTCGGCAACTGCCATCGCGCACGCGGACACTTCGACACCGCCGTCGCCCATTACCAGGAAGCGGTCGCCATCCTCGACGGCATCAACGACCAGTGGAGCGTCGCCTGGGCCTCTTACCCCCTGGGCCTGGCCTACCAGCAGAGCGGCCGACTGGACGAGGCCCTCGAACAGCATCAGCGGGCTCTGGAACTCTTCCGCAGATTCGACGACCGACGCTGCGAAGGACTCACCCTCGCCGCGCTCGGCGATACCTTTCACGCCACCGACCGACACGACGACGCGCAGCGCTGCTGGCAGGAGGCACTTCAGATCCTCGATCCACTCGGAGACCCCCACGCCGACGCCGTCCGCCGGCTCGTAGAGGTGGTTCCTCCGACGCGGAGCGAATGAGCTGGTCGGCCGGCTGCCACAGCGCCCCCGCCGGGTTCGTCGGGAGCGCTGTGCGATGTCGGCGTACGTCAGCGGCGAGCGGACCGGATAAAGGCGGTCCAGGCGGTGGGGGTGAAGGCGAGGGCCTGGCCGTCCGGGTCCTTGCTGTCGCGTACGGCGACGATGCCGGGCAGGTTGTCGGCGACCTCGACGCACTCGCCGCCGTTACCGGCGCTGCGGGTGCTCTTGCGCCAGCGGGCGTTGCTCAGATCAGCCATGGTGGACCTCCCCGATGATCTTGTTGATCAGTTGCCTCGATTGTTCCTCATCGAGGGTAAGAGTGAGCAAGCTCGACCAGACCTTCTCGTAGGCTGCGAACTCGCTGGGCCGATCGAGGTAGAGAGCGCCGGTAATCGCCTCGCTGTAGACCACCGACGGCTCTGGGGTGCTTCGATTTCCGAGCGGGAAATCGAGCATGACGAACTCGCCAGCGACGGTGCCGTGGTGCGGACCGGCGGTCAGCGGCATGACGCGCACGGAGACGTTGGGCTGCTCGCTGAGCCTGAGGAGTTGCTGAAGCTGACCAGCCATGGTGGCCGCGTCGCCGACCGGCCGAAGTAGCACGGACTCGCAGAGCACGACCTGCACCTGCGGTGCCTTCGGCAGACGTCGGGTCAGTAGCGCCTGTCGTTGCAGGCGAAGCTCGACGGCTCGCTCGCGGTCATCCTCGCTCATGTCGGGCTGGTCGATCCCGTAGATGCCGAGCGCGTAGTCCCGGCTCTGGAGGATGCCCGGCACGAGGCTGTTCTTGTAGAAGCGCAGCCGGGAGGCGGCGGATTCGAGGCCCACGTACAGCTCGAACCAGTCGGGGATGGCGTCGCCGTAGGCGTGCCACCAGCCCTTCGCCTTGGTCTCGCCGGCCAGCGCGGCGAGCGCCTGGGTCAGCGGGGTCGCCGCCTCGTACAGCTCGCACATGGCGCGGACGTCGAGGCCGCGCACCGAGCCGAGCCCGCTCTCGATCCGCCACACCTTCTGCCGGCTGCACTCCAGCGCCTCGGCGGCGGCGTCCAGGGTTATCCCCGCCTCGGTGCGCAGGTCACGCAGCGCCTTGCCGAGCCGGCGTCGGGGCACTGTCGATCCCATGTCCTCGGCCATCCGGCCTCCCTCCGTTGAATTTTGCAACGTCCCGACGCCCACTGGAGGTACGGAAATGTTGCGCACGAATAGCGGAACAGTATGGGCTGACATTGGTTGTGATAGTGCCCCTGACCTTACAAGATGGCCCTGACAAAGGCGACGACCGTGGAATTCCCACCGTCTATTGAATGCCGCTCCCTATTGGTCATCGAGGAGGTGCTGGCGTGCGCGCGTTCTCCCGTCATCCGCGTCCGGTCGGGTCGACGAGGTCGTCGGCGTACCGGGTTGCCGACCACGTACCGCTGAAGCCCTGGCAGGTGCGCGAGCACCGGTTCACCCGGCGCGGCCGGCGTGGGGTGGACGCCGTCGAGGTCGCCGCATTCCTCGCCCGGGTCGCCGACGAACTGGCCGAGGCGTACGCGGCCCTCGACAGCAGCCGCCGGGAGATCGAGCGGATCAGGGAAGTCCTGCGGGCCTGGCAGTTGCAGCGCGCCCGCGCGGACCGGACGGCCCGGTGGTGAGCCCGCGCTGGGTGGTACATCTGCCCTTCACCGCCTCCGACCTGCCCACCGCCCGCCGGTTCGCGGCGGCGCTGGCCCGCTCGGTGACGTTCCTACCCGAGGTGGACGCCGGCGAGACCACCGTGTCGGCCGAGAACGAGCAGGGCGTACGCCAGCGGGTCTTCTGCGATCTGCCGCTGCCCGGCGGCCGGCGCTGCGTGCGCCGCACCGACCACGACGGGCCGTGCTCCGCCCGGCCGCCCCGATGACCGGCGCGACCACCGTCGCCTGCCCGGACTGCGACGGCGTCGCCTTCCGGCTCGACCCCTGCCGCTGCACCCGCTACGGCAACCGGCTCCTGGCCGACGAGGACGGCGGCAACAACGACGGCCCGGCCGGTGGCGCGGGCGGGCACCGGGAGCCGTACCGCGCGTGCTCCCTCTGCCGGGGTGCTGGCACGGTCGCCGTCGCCTGCCAGCGCTGCGGGCGGCGGGGCCGGCGGCGCGCTCAGCTCGTGCTGACCGTGGCCAACCTGGACACCGGCGCGGTCGCCTCCCACGAGATCCTGCCCGACGACCTTGACCCCCACCCGTCCCCGGAGGGTGGCTGGGCGGTCGAGCTGACGCCCCGGGTGCGCCAACTGGCCGCCGAGGCGGGCGTCGCCGCAGGCGTGGACCCGCTGACCGTACGGCTGCCGGCGGCCTGGCGGCCCGACCTGCCGGCGGCCGAACGGCACGAGCTGGCGGCGCGGGCCGTCGCGGAGGCCGCCCGGCCGGCGTGGCGGGTGCTGGTGGGCCGATCGGCCGCCCCGTCCCCGGTCGACCCGGCGCGGCGGCTGGCCCGGCTGTGCGCGGTGGCCGACCTGCTCCTGCTCGACCTGGTCGTGGAGGCCCGCCGGCACGGCGGCGGGCTGCGCTGGTCCGTCCGGTACGAGGTGCCCGGCTCCCCGGTGCCGGACGGGCCGCCGGAGTCGCGCTTCGCCGACCTGACCGCCGCGCTGACCGGCACGGACGTGGTCGACGCGCTCGCCGGGCTCGGCGAGCGCGGCCGGGACGCCCCCGCCCGGATGCACAGCCCCGACCCACTCCGGCCGCTCATCCCGCCGACGACGGACGTTGCGGAGGTCGCCCGCCGGGTGCGCGCCGACTGCACCGCCGTCGGGGCGCAGGCCGTCTGGCGGGACGGCCGCTGGTGGCACACCGCCCTGCGTGCCGGCGAGCCGGTGGAGACGCTGGTCGAGCAGCCCACGGGGCAGGTGGTGCGCCGGGCCCGGGTGCCGCTGCGCCGGGCGGCCGAGCCGCCGGACCCGCCGTGGCTCGGCGAGCCGGCGCCCTGGCGGCCCTGCCCGGACTGCCGCCCGGCGCGGCCGTCGGCGCTGACCTGCGCCACCTGCGGCGGCACCCGCCGATTGCACCAGGCGGCCCTGGTCACCCTGACCGACCTGCGGCACCGGGTGGTGCACCTGACCTGGCGGGCCGGCACGCCGGAGGCGGTGCCGGCGGTCAGCGTCCGTCCGGGCGGCCGGGCCGTCGTCCGGCTCCCCGAGCGCTACCGGCTGGGTGCCTGGGCGGCCGTGTTCGGCGTACGCCCGGAGGACCTCGCCGAGGCCGACGGCGGCCACGACATCCCACCGGACGTACGCGAGGGCTACGTCGCCCTGCCCTGGGTGGGCGCGGACCCGGTGGGGGAGCAGGTGCGCGCCGTCGGCCCCGCGCTGCCCGCCGCGCGCCTGCTGGTGACCGCGGTACGCCCCGAGCCGCCGCCGCTGGCCGTGCTGCTCCGGCTCGCCCTCGGCCTGGACCTGGCCCTGGTGGTGAACGTGCTCGACCTGCGCCGGCATCCGGCGGCGCCGATGCGGGCACACGGCGTGCTCTGGTCGGTCGAGCTGCGCCCGCCGGCCGCCCCGGTGCACCCTGACGACCTGCCGTGCCGGCCCAGCCTGGAGGCGGCCGTGGCGTACTGCCTCGACGGCCTCGACGTGGCCCTCCCTGAGACCGTGCCGGAGGACCCCGGGGTGGCGGTGCCGGTGCCCCGGTCGGCTCCCCGCCCGCTGCCGCCCGACCCGGTTCCAGGGCTGCGGCGGCTGGCGGGGTGGCACGCAGGCAGCCCACTCAGCGTCCGATTCAACCGGTCCGGCTGCGCCGTCTACCGCCACGACGACGACGGCCCTTTGTTGCTGGCCGAGGGCGGCGACCTGCGCGATCTCCGGTTGACGTGAGTTACGGGGAACAGATGGACCGGGCAACACTCCCTGCTCAACCCGCCGGCCGCCGAGCCATGGACCTGCCCGATCTGCCGGGGCCCTGCCTCACCCCCCACCAAATGTCCGAAGAGCCCCGATAACGAATAGCGGTGACTATCTGGGCAAGGACTACGGTCTGCGCCCCGAGGTTGTTGTAGGTGTCGCTACCACCGCCTATGGTGAACGTCAGTTTGGGGAGGGACAAGGCGTGACCACTGATAACAAGGCACCCGTGCCGGTATGGACACTCGCTACGGAGGCCGTCAGCGTGCCGGACGTGCTAGGCGATGAGGGCATGACACCGGCCCGACTCGCAGAGCTGAGAACAGTCCTGGCAACGCTTGCGGATTCCCCCATCGCCACGCTGGAAGCCCATCCGGTGTCCACCAGGCGCGATCGGAACGGCGGGATTCCGCTTCACGCAGCCAGTCCGCTCGCCCAGCAGTTGTCGCAGCTCGTGGCTCAGACAGCGAAATCAGCGACTCCGACGCTGAACATCGCCGCTACGGGTGACGTGCTCTACCGAATGGTGGTGCCGGCAAAGGTTGCCGCAGAGTTCGGTAAAGGGCTTGTACGGCCCATGGTCGCGAGGGCATCTGCAGGAGGTATTCACAGCGCGCTGGTCAGCTCCACCGGCATCGCAGCCCATGCCACGTTCGTGCCCGTTGCTGGCAAGACCGCTGTCGCAGGTGCCGCAACCGGCTCGGCCGCCACAGCTGGTGTGGCCGTGGCCAGCGCCGGAGCGTTGACAGTGGCCGCGCCACTTGTGCTGATGGCCGTCGCGGTCGGCGTCAGCGCCTACGCCGATCACCAACGCCAGAAAGCAATCGAGCGAATCACCGATCTCCTGGAGCAGTTACACGAAAACAGCCTCGAGAGCGAACGCGGCGAGCTGGACGGTTGCCGTGACGCGATCGATAAGGCCACGTCGATTCTCCTCGACCAGGGCCGAATTGGCCTGTCGTTAGGACTGGACTCCTCGTCGTACGCGATCAGTACGGCGATCGAACGAACCAAGCGCCGGCTCGCAAAATGGCAAGGCGCGCTAGCGGCGCTGCCCGACGGCCCGGTTGAGGTCGGTGCACTGACGAAATCATTCCCCGGCATCAACGAGGAAGGCGGCGAATTCCGCGCGCACTTGGAGCTTGCGCGACTCGCCATTGCTCTCAAGCGCCGAGTGCTCGTGCTTCAAGCAGTTGAACACGCTCAACTGGTGGAGGCGAGCAATCCGTTCAAGAGATTTATCGGTGCGTTGCGCGACGATGAGCGTCGCGTCGACGAGTTGGAGTCAGGCCTCAACTCAGTCCTACTTCGACTGTCGACTCTTGAGTTGAGGCGTTACGGCGGTTTCCGGAGCATTATGTTCACGCAGGGCGAGGTCGACGATCTACTCAAAGCCGCATATCGCCTTCGCGCCTTGGGTGACGGCCTGAACGTGGGAATCCACCAGGGTGACGTTGCGATTGAGATCGAACGAGGCAGCGACGGATCGCTCGTAGTTTTCCCTGCAGTCGCTGCCTGACCGGACCCCGCGCGCGTCCAGCGCCCGTCACGCGGCTGAGCTGGGGCTCCTCCGACGAACGGAGGAAACGCCCGCCGTTGGTCCACTATGGTCCCGTCGGCCGGACCGCAAAATGGCCAACCAGTGCGGTACCCGAGCAATCGGGTCGATGGGTAGCGTGTCGGGCACCTGGGGAGCTGGAGGAACATTGGCGACGCTGCTGCGCGACCTGATCGACATCCCGACGTCCGTGGGCGAGGGCGACTTCGTGGTGAAGGCGGCCGAGGGTGCCGACCTGAGCCGGTACGTCGTCACCGACCAGCTTCGGGAGAGCTTCGCCAAGGCGCTGGGGCGGATCGGCCACGCCGTCACCACCGGCCGCTCCCAGGCGCTGTTCCTGCACGGCTCGTTCGGCTCCGGCAAGTCGCACTTCATGTCGGTGCTGCGGGAGATCCTCGCGCACAACCCCGGGGCCCGGAAGATCCCCGGGCTGGACGGTGCGGTCGTCGCCGCCGGCGACTGGCTGCCGGACCGGAAGTTCCTCACCCTCACCCTGCACATGCTCGACGCGCGCTCCGTGGAGCAGGCGATCCTTGAGGGATACCTGCGTCACGTCACCGTCGCCCACCCGGACGCGCCGCTTCCCGCCGTACACCGGTCGGACGCGCTGCTGGAGAACGCCGCCGGCCTGCGCCGGACGCTCGGTGACGACAAGTTTTTCGAGGCCCTGGGCGGCGGCACCGTCACGGGCGGCGGCCTGGCGGCGATGCGGGCCCAGGCCGAGGGCTGGACCCCGCAGCGGTACGCCGAGGCCGCCGCGCAGCCGCCCGGCACCAAGGAGCGCGATGCGCTGGTCAGCGCCCTCACCCAGGCGTTCTTCAGCGGCGCGGTGCACAGCGCCGAATACCTCGACCTCGACACCGGCCTCGCCGTCATCACCCGGCACGCCAAGTCCCTCGGGTACGACGCGATCGTGCTCTTCCTCGACGAGCTGATCCTCTGGCTCTCCGGCCGGATCGCCGACCACACCTTCGTCAACACCGAGGGCGCCAAGCTCAACAAGCTGGTCGAGTCCGCCGACGCCACCCGCCCGCTGCCCCTGGTCTCCTTCGTGGCCCGCCAGCGCAACCTGGAGGAGTTCCTCGGCCCGCAGGTCGGCGGCACCGAGCGGGAGGCGCTGGCGCAGGTGATGCGCAGCGTCCAGGGGCGGTTCGGGGAGATCGTCCTCGCCGACACCAACCTGCCCGAGATCACCGAGGGGCGGCTGCTCAAGCCGAACGACGAGACGGCCCGCGCGGTCATCGACAACGCCTTCGCCGCGGTCCGGCACAACCGCGAGGTGTGGGACACCCTGCTGCTCGGCGCGCAGTACGGCGACGCCGGCATCGGCTCCGACGCCACCGCCTTCCGGCAGCTCTACCCCTTCTCGCCGGCCCTCGTGGCCACCCTCGTCGCACTCTCCCAGGCGTTGCAGCGGGAGCGGACGGCGCTGAAGGTGATGACGGAGCTGCTGGTCGAGCGGCGGGACACCCTGCGGGTCAACGACCTGATCGGGGTCGCGGCCCTGTTCGACCCGCTGGTGCTGCACGGCGAGCTGCCCGACCGCCCGGAGCTGCGCCAGAAGTTCGAGGCCGCCCGCACACTCTACCTGCGCAAGCTGCGCCCGATCCTGCTCGCCCTCAGCGGCATCGACGAGGAGAAGACCGCCTCGCACACCCAGTTCCAGCTCGACGACAAGCTGGTCAAGACCATCCTGCTCGGCGCGCTGGTGCCCGAGGTGCCGGCCCTGCACAACCTGACCGCCGCCAAGCTGCACGCGCTGAACTTCGGCTCCATCGCCGCGCCGATCCCCGGCTACGAGAACACGATGGTGCTCAACCGGCTGACGAAGATCCAGCAGGACGCCGGCGAGCTGCACCTGACCGACGACCACGACAAGGTCGTGTCCCTCAAGCTGCACACCGTCGACTTCGACAAGTTGCTCGACCTGGTGCCGCACAACGAGACCTCGGCCGGCGTGCGGCAGCAGTTGCTCCGGGAGCTGATCAGCGCCGAGATGGGTCTCGCCGGCAGCGAGGGCAGCCACGGCGAGCTGCAGCAGCCGCGCGACTGGCGGGGTCGGCGGCACGTCGTCCAGGTCAAGTTCGGCAACGTCCGGGACCCCGACACGATGCCGATCGCCGCGCTGCTCGCCCCCGACGAGTCCTGGCGGATCGTCGTCGACTACCCGTTCGACCCGCAGGACTACCCGCGCAGCGCCGACCGGGCCCGGATCGAGGAGCTGCCTCGGGGCTCCAACACGGTGTTCTGGCTGCCGCTCTACCTCACCGACGACCTGATGGGCCGGGTCGCCCAACTCGCAAAGATCAACTACCTGCTCGGCCTCGGCGGTGCGGGGGAGCGGATCAACACCCTCGCCGCAGATTGGCCCAAGGCCGACCGGCAGCAGGGCCGGGTCTACCTGCTGCAGCGGCAGACCCAGCTCCGCGAGGGCCTGATCACCGCGCTCAAGCAGGCGTACGGCGCGGCCAACGCGCTGCCCTCCGACGTGCACGACGACACCGTCGGGGTGCTGCACACCCTGGCCGAAGGACTGCGCATCGGCGACCCCCGGGGCGGGACCCTCGCCGACGCGTTCAAGAACCTCACCGCCGAGCTGCTGGAGTGGTCGTACCCGGGCACGCCGGCCCTGCCGGTGGAGGAGAAGCCGCTCACCCGCGGCGACCTGGCCAAGGTCTTCGAGTACGCGAAGCTGGCCGCCGCCGACCCCACCGGTGGCGTCTCCGTCGCAACCCCCGCCGACCAGCGGGTGCTCCGCCGGATCTGCAATCCGCTGCAGCTCGGCGAGCTGATCGACAACCGTTACGTGCTCACCATGGGCACCTGCTACTGGAGCCGGCACCTGCTGCAGGAGGCGGCCAAGGAGGACTACCGGGACCACTTCCCCGTGCACCGGCTCCGGGGCTGGCTGGACGTGCCGAAGCGGCGCGGCTTCGACCGCGACCTGCAGAACCTGATCATCGCCGTCTTCGCACTCGAACAGCAGTTGAGCTGGTACGACGGCGTTCGGAAGGTCAACGTCGGCGTGGTGAACGGCGTGGAGGACCGCTTCGAGCTGCGGCACCCGCCGATGCCGACGGAGGAGGCGTGGAAGGCGGCCGTCCAGTTCGGGCAGCCCTTCTTCGGCGAGGTGCTGCCCCGGTTCCGCAACCCGGCCAACCTCGTGGACCTGGCCGGGAAGATGCGGAACGTCGCCACCACGTACGCCGAGACCTCCGGGAAACTCGTGGCCAGTCTGAAGGAGCACGCCGCGCTGCTCGGCCTCAAGCCGGACGCGCAGGCCGGCCGGCTCGCCACCGCCCGGCGGGTCGCCGAACTGCTCGCCCAGGTCAAGGACGAACAGGACGACGTGGTGCTCGTCGGCGTGGTCGCCGAAGGGGAGAAGCGCCTCGGCGGCCTGGACGGCCTGGCCGCGAGCAGCGTCTACAAGCAGGCCGGGAAGCTCGGCACGGCGCTGGCCGCCACGCAGTGGCCGCTGATCAGGGCCGTGGAGCAGCGGGCCACGTCCGACTCGCGTGCCCAGTCCATCCTCGACCGACTTCGGGCCGCAGCCCAGGACGAGCAGCACGGCTCCGACCTGGCCAGGACGTTGCAGGAGGCTGTCGACGCCGCAGCCGCCCTGCTGGCCGAGAACAACCAGCCGGTCGTACCCCCGAGGCTGCCGGTCGTCGATCCGCCGCCGGTCATCTCGAACCCGCCGGTCGTCGACCCGCCGCCCGTCATCTCGAACCCGCCGGTCGACATCCCGAAGCCGCGCGATCCCAGGGATCCGGTTCCTCCGCCGCCCGCCGCCCGCCAGGCGATCGTGACCGGCACCGAGGAACTGGACCGGCTCGTCGGCGCGCTGCGGGTCGAGGTCGACGCCGGCAGGCGGGTCACCGTCACCTGGCAGGTCGAGGAGTCGGAGCGGCAACCGTGAGCCTCACCCGGGCCGCCGTCCGCCCGGCGGCCGTACGGCGCAAGGTCGAGGCGTGGCTCGCCGAGCGGGACGACAGCGACGCCATCGTGCTGCACGCCCGCCCCGAGTGGACCGACGAGCCGGTGCTCACCGTGGGGGACACCCCGGTGCGGATCGTGCCCTGCCCGACACCGATCGCCGCGCGGGCCGCGCTCGCCGACCGGGCCGCGAACGAGAAGCTCGTCCTGCTGACCGACCTGACCGACATGGAACTGGGCGACGGCCTGCTGACCCACGTCAGCATGCAGAAGGGGCGCAGCGTCGACCCGTGGGACGTGGTCACCCAGGTGTTCGGCGGCCAGGTGCGGCTCGACTCGACCCTGGTGCGCACCGGCCGCTGGGTCGCCGACGCCCTCACCGATCTCGCCCCGGTCGCGGGCTGGGCCCCACCCGCAGGCCTCATCCTCACCAGGGATCACGCCCTGCGGCACCTCGCCGGGGCGGTGCTCGGCCTCGACCCTGACGAGCTGGACGGAGCCGGCCTCCTCCAGTGGAGCACCGACGCACGCACCCAACTGCGCTTCGTCGACCTGCCCACCGAGTGGACCGACGGGATCGCCGCGTTCCTCGCCGAGGTGGCCGGCCCGGTCGCCGTGCCGGTCCTCGCCGCCGTCCGGGCCGGGCACGGCATCGACGCCATCCCGCTCGGCCTGCTCGCCGGGGTGCTCCGGCCCCGGGGTGCCGAGCAGCGGCCCGACGTGGAGCTGGTGGTCGCCCGGACCCGGCTCGAACCGCGCTTCGGCGGTGCCCGGCTGACGGAGGCGCAGGCGACCGCGTTCGGGGAGGCCACGGAGGCATGGATCTACCGGGCCCTTGACGGCGACGACGCCGTACGCCACGACGCGCATCGGATGCTGCGCCGGGCGGAGGGGATCGCGGCCGAGATCGACGTCGCCGGGCGGCTCGCCGCGTCGGCCCTGCTGCCGGCCGGCTTCACCCAGCGGATGCGCGCGTTCGGGGCCGCGGTGCGGCTCGCCGTCCCGATGGCCGGGCCGGGGCCAGCCGCTGAGCTGATCGAGCGGGTGCAGGACCGGCTCGCCGAGGTCGAGGCACACCGGTCGGCCGACCGGTCCCGGGTGGAGACCGCCAGGATGGGCGTCCGGCTGCTGCGGTGGCTGGCCGTGCCCGAGGGAGCCGCCCCCGCCACCATCCTCGACGCCGTGCACCGCCAGGTCCGCGACGACGGGTGGGTCGACCGCGCCCGGCTGGACGTCTTCGCCGGCGACGTCGACCAGCAGGTCGCGCAGGCGTACCGGCTGCTGCATGCGGCCGTCGATGCCCGTCGCGCCCGACACGACCGCCAGTTCGCCGAGCTTCTGCAGGACATGACCGGTGCAGAGCGGGAACCCGGTGCCCTGTTGCGGGTGGAGGATGTGCTGGACCGCGTCGTCCGTCCCGTCCTGGACGGCGGGCGCCGGGTCCTGATGCTCGTCCTCGACGGCATGGGTACCGCGGCGGGCATCGAGATCGCCGACTCACTCGGCCGCAGCGGCGTCTGGACCGAACTGACCCCCGGCGGTGGTCCTCGGACCGGGGTCCTCGCCGCGCTGCCGACGGTCACGCAGGTCAACCGGTGCAGCCTGTTCAGCGGGCGGATCGCCGTCGGCGACCGTAGCGCCGAGTTGCGTGTCTTCCGCGAGCAGTTCCCGGGCAGCGTGCTGCTGCACAAGTCCGACCTGCGCACCCCGGCCGGGCAGGCCGTCGACCCCGAGGTGGCCGCCGCCATCGCTGACCCCGCCGTCCCGCTGGTCGCCGCCGTCATCAACACCATCGACGACGCCCTGGACCGCAGTGACCCCGGAACCACGGAGTGGAGCACGGACACCGTCAACGGGCTGCGGGACCTGCTCGCGGTCGCGCAGGACCGGGTCGTGGTGCTGGTCTCCGACCACGGCCACGTCGTCGACCGGGGCACCGAAGCGGTCCTCCTGCCCTCCGACTCCAGCGAGAACCGGTGGCGCCCGGCGACGGGCGACCCCGGTGACGGCGAGCTGCTCTTCCGGGGCAGCCGGGTGGCGCTCGCCGGTGGGAAGGCGATCCTGCCCTGGCGGGAAGAGCTTCGGTACGGCCCGCGCAAGGCCGGCTACCACGGGGGTGCCGCTCCAGCCGAGGCCGTGATCCCACTGCTGCTCTTCGCGGTGCACGACGAGAACGCCGTCCCAGGGTGGGCGGGAGCGCCGGTGTCCAGCCCCGAGTGGTGGCGCGAGCCGCTGCGGCCGGCGGCGGGAGAGGCAACCACCAGCGAGGCCGCCCAACCGGAAAGCAGGCGTTCCATTCGCCGCCCCGCCCGGCCCGCCGTCCAGGACGAGGGCCTGTTCGACCTGCCCGCCCCGACTGCCGCGCCGGCCCCGCCCGAACCGCCGGCCGCAGCCGACCCCGCGACGGTCCTCGTCGATGCCCTGCTGGCCAGCCCGATGTACGCCGACCGCCGGGGCACCCGGGCACCCCTGCCCGACGAGCGGGTGGCCGCCATGGTCGTCACCCTCATCGCCGGCAACGGGCGGGCGACCCTGGAGACGCTGGCAACCAGGGCCGGCATACCCGTGCACCGGGTCACCGGCACGTTCACCGTGCTGCGCCGCCTGCTGCAGGTCGAGGGGTACCCCGTGCTCAGCCTTGACCCGGACGGGCAGACCGCCAAGCTCGACATCGCCCTGATGATCGAGCAGTTCGGGCTGGAGACCCCGTGGCGGTAGAGGTCAGCGCCCGGCGGCGCAGGGACATCGTCGACGCCCTCCGCCGGGGCGCGGTGCCCGGCAACGGTCTGGACGCCCTCGCCGTCGGACTGGACCGCTTCACCTCCACCCTCGACGAGGAACTGGACCGGGTCGCCGGTGGCGGCAGCGTGTTCAAGGCCGTGCGGGGCGAGTACGGTGCCGGGAAGACCTTCCTCACCCGGTGGCTGGGGGAGCGGGCGAAGCGCCGGGGATTCGCGGTGGCCGAGGTGCAGGTCTCGGAGCTGGAGACGCCGCTGCACCGGATGGAGACCGTCTACCGCCGGCTCGTCGAACAGTTGACGACCGAGCAGTTCGCCCCGAGCGCGCTGCGTCCGGTCCTCGACGGGTGGATCTTCGCTCTTGAGGAGGACGTGCTGGCCGCCGGCACGGCCGCCGAAGCCGACGCGGACGGGCTCGACCGGGCAGTCGGCGAGTTGCTCGAGCGCCGGCTGGCGGACATCTCCCGGAGCACACCCGGCTTCGCCGCCGCGCTGCGCGGCTACCGGGCGGCCATCGCCTCCGGCGACCAGGTGACCGCCGGAGGGCTGGCCGCCTGGCTGGGCGGTCAGCCCCACGTCGCAGCCTCGGTGCGACGGGCTGCCGGGGTCAAGGGGGATCTCGACCACTTCGGGGCGCTCAGCTTCCTGCAGGGCCTGCTGACGGTGCTCCGCGACAGCGGGCATCCCGGCCTGCTCCTGGTCCTCGACGAGGTCGAGACCCTGCAGCGGGTGCGGTCGGACGCCCGCGACAAGGCGCTCAACGCGCTGCGGCAACTGGTCGACGACATCTACGCCGGGCGCTTCCCGGGCCTGTTCCTGCTGATCACCGGCACCCCGGCGTTCTTCGACGGCCAGCAGGGCGTGCAGCGGCTCGCGCCGCTGGCCCAGCGACTCGCCACCGACTTCGGCCCGGAACCGCGTTGGGACAACCCCCGCGCCACCCAGCTCCGCCTCCCCGGGTTCACCGAGGCCGCCCTGGTCCAACTCGGGATACGGGTACGCGAGATATACGGCAGCGACCGGGTCACCGGGGTGGTCGGCGACGACTATCTCGCTGAACTCGCCCGGGCCGTCGCCGGCCGGCTGGGTGGTCAGGTCGGGGTTGCTCCGCGCGTCTATCTCAAGAAGCTCGTCGCCGATGTCTTCGACCGGGTGGACCAGTTCGCCGACTGGAGTCCCCGGGAGCACTACGCGCTGACGCTGCGCTCCGACGAACTGACGGAGGTCGAGCGGAACGCCGCCTCAGCCGACGACGTCGACCTGACCCTGTGAACGAAGAGGGCCTGCTCGACCCGGTGGTGCTGCACCACGTCGTCAACAGCCTCGGCTGGCCGGAACTGCGCCCGCTGCAGCGGGCCGCGATCGGGCCGCTGCTCGACGGGAACGACGCGCTGTTGCTTGCCCCCACGGCGGGCGGGAAGACCGAGGCGGCCACGTTTCCCCTGCTGTCGCGGATGGCGCGGGATGGCTGGACCGGCACCTCTGTGCTCTACCTGTGCCCGCTCAAGGCGCTGCTCAACAACCTGCACCCCCGACTCGAGCGGTATGCCGGCTGGCTGGGCCGCACCGTCGCGCTCTGGCACGGCGACGTCCACACCGCAGCCCGACGCGCGGTGCTCTGGCAGCGTCCCGACATCCTGCTCACCACGCCCGAGTCCCTGGAAGCCATGCTGGTGAGCGTCAACGTCGACCACCGGGACTTTTTCGCCGGGCTGCGGGCGGTGGTGGTCGACGAGGTCCACGCCTTCGCCGGGGACGACCGCGGCTGGCACCTGCTCGCGGTGCTGGAGAGGCTGACCCGGGTCGCCGGCCGGACCCTGCAACGGGTGGGGCTCTCCGCGACCGTCGGGAACCCGGCGGAACTACTGACCTGGCTGCAGGGCTCGGCGGCGGGCAGCCGGCCGGGGCGGGTGATCGCTCCCGACGTGCCCGCTTCCGCTTCCGCAAAGACTGCCGGCCCGTTGCCCGGCGAGGTCGAACTCGACTACGTCGGGTCGCTGTTCAACGCGGCGAAGGTGATCGCCGCCCTGCACTCCGGCGAGAAACGCCTGGTCTTCTGCGAATCTCGGCAGACCGTCGAGGAACTCGGCCAGTTGCTGCGGGAACGCGGAGTGACCACCTTCCTGTCACACGCCTCGCTCTCCGCCGACGAGCGACGCCGCTCCGAGCAGGCGTTCGCGGAGGCGAGGGACTGCGTCATCGTCTCCACCAGCACACTTGAGCTCGGCATCGACGTCGGCGACCTGGACCGGGTCATCCAGATCGACGCGCCCACCACCGTGGCGTCGTTCCTGCAGCGACTCGGCCGCACCGGCCGCCGCTCGGGCAGCACCCGGAACTGTCTGTTCCTGTGCCGTACCGGGCAGGAACTGACCCGGGCAGCGGCCCTTCTGTCGCTCTGGGGGCGTGGCTGGGTGGAACCGGTCGTCCCACCGCCCGAGCCCCGGCACATCGTCGCCCAGCAGATGCTCGCGCTCTGCCTGCAGGAGCACCGGGTCGGTGACCGCCTCTGGCCGCAGGCTTGGAACGCCCTCCCACCCTTCGGCCCTGGTGCCGAGCCGATCG
Source organism: Micromonospora sp. NPDC002296 (assembly GCF_040296145.1). Lineage (NCBI taxonomy): Bacteria > Bacillati > Actinomycetota > Actinomycetes > Micromonosporales > Micromonosporaceae > Micromonospora > Micromonospora sp. NPDC002296. The sequence goes on along the minus strand of NZ_JBEOWQ010000017.1, from coordinate 45,703 downwards.
TCCGTCACCTTCTCAACCACGGCTACCTCGACAGCGACGGGGGGATGCTGTTCATCGGGCCGGAGGCGGAGCGACGATTCGGCCGGCGGCACTTCATGGACATGACGGCGGTCTTCACCGGACCGCCCGAGTTCACCGTCCTGCACGGCCGCCAGGAACTGGGCCGGATCGACCCCAGCCTCCTCACCGAGGAGGCGCGGGGAGAGCGTCGTCTGCTGCTCGGCGGGCGGAGCTGGCAGGTCACGTATGTCGACTGGCGTAGACGGCGCTGTTTCGTGGAACCGGCCGATGGCGGTGGCCGGGCCAGGTGGACCTCGGCGGGCTGGCTCGGATCGAGCCACTCGCTCACCCGCGCGATGCGGGACGTCCTCCTCGGGGCGGACCCGCCGGTCCGGCTGACCAGCAGGGCGACGGACCGGTTGGCGGCCGAACGCGCCGACCGGGCCGCCGTGGTCCACCCTGGGGGGAGCCTCGTCGTCCGGGCACCGAACGGCGACCTGACCTGGTGGACCTGGGCGGGCCTGCGGGCGAACGCGACCCTGACGGCGACCCTGAGCGAGGTCGTCGATCCGATGCACCGGTTCGACGACCACACGATCCGGCTCCGCGCGGACCTGACCCGGGCGGAGTGGCGATCCCTGGTCGCCGACGCGGCACAGCGGATCTGCCTGCCCGAGGTCAGTGCCCGCGCCCTGGCCGGGCTGAAGTTCAGCGTCGCGCTCCCGGAGCGGCTCGCCCGCGCGACCCTCGCGGCACGCCTCACGGACGTGTCCGCAGCGGTGGGCGTCCTGGAGGAACCGGTCCGGTTCGTCGCCCTGACAAGTTGATCGCTTCCCGCAACTGCCGGACGTCGGCTGATGCGCCCTGAGCAGTTCGTGTCCGGCACCCCGAGGCCCGCCCGCCCCCGATCGTCGGCAAGGATCTACCAAGATCAGGCGGGCCGTCGTGCCGGGAGACCGGTCTGCGGAAGGCGCCGCACACCGAGGGGGAGCCATGATCGCGGAGCACGTGCGGGACGCGTCGGCCACAGCAGTCGTGTTCGGCTTCTTCGCATCGAGCTGGTTCGGCTGGGCCCAGGAGGCACCGCCCCGGAGTTGGCGTCCGGTGCTCGCCGTCGGATCGGTGCTCTCGCTGCTCACCGCCGTTGCCGGCGGGATTCTCACCTGGCGTCGCTGGTCCGACCCGACGGCCTTCGACGCCGACACCAGCCGCACCTTCGGCCTGGTCGTCGGCATCGAGTTCGGCGTCGCGGCGCTCGGTGCCGGGCTACTCGCCCTGCGAGGCCGCCGGGAGCTGATCCCCGTCTGGGTCGCGCTCGTGGTGGGGGTGCACCTGTTCCCGGTCGCGGCGCTGCTCGACTATCCGCTGATCCACGTGGTCGCCGCCCTGGTGACGGCGGCGGCGCTGGCGGCGGTTCCGGTCGCCCGGGCCCGCGCCGTGCCGGCGAGCGCGGCGGTCGGGATCGGCGCGGGCGGGGTGCTGCTCGCCGCCGCGGTGTCGTCGCTCGTCATCGCCCTGGTCGGGTACTGACCCGGTCAGCCACCGTGAGCATTGGCGTAAACGACTCAGCTCCATAGGTGCCGCCCCACGGCATCGACCGCCGCGCCCACAGCTCCGCCCCGGGCCATGGTCCCCGAGCCGACCAGGGACCGTGGCCGCGACAACGCAACGACCCTGCCTCTTACTCCGGGACGCGGCGGTAGGCGCCGTCGCTGGCCGAGGTGGCCATCGAGGCGTACGCGCGCAGCGCCGCCGACACCGGCCGCTCGCGGTCGACCGGCGTGTACGGCTTGGCGCGCTTCTCCTGGGCGATCCGGCGGGCCTCCAGAGCGTCCTCGGCGACGTTGAGTGAGATCGACCGGGCCGGGATGTCGATGACGATCTCGTCGCCGGGCTCGACCAGGGCGATCAGGCCGCCGGAGGCCGCCTCGGGGGAGGCGTGCCCGATGGACAGCCCCGAGGTGCCGCCGGAGAACCGGCCGTCGGTGAGCAGCGCGCAGGCCTTGCCCAGGCCCCGGCCCTTGAGGAACGAGGTGGGGTAGAGCATCTCCTGCATGCCGGGGCCGCCCTTCGGGCCCTCGTACCGGATCACCACCACGTCCCCGGCCACGATCTCCTTCGCCAGGATCGCCGTGACCGCGTCGTCCTGCGACTCGTACACCTTTGCCGGCCCGCGGAAGGTCAGGCACTCCTCGGGCACCCCGGCGGTCTTCACCACGCAGCCCTCCGGGGCGATGTTGCCGTGCAGGATGGCCAGCCCGCCGTCGGCGCTGTAGGCGTGGGCGAGGTCCCGCACGCAGCCGCCGGCCGCGTCGGTGTCCAGCGACGACCAGCGGTTGGTGGTGGAGAAAGGCTCGGTGGTGCGCACCCCGCCGGGGGCGGCGTGGAACAGCTCGACCGCCTCGGAGGTGGCCGAGCCGCCCCGCACGTCCCAGTCGGCGAGCCACCGCGCAAGGCTGGGGGAGTGCACGGCGTGCACGTCCCGGTGCAGCAGGCCGGCGCGGTCCAGTTCGCCGAGGATGGCCGGGATTCCGCCGGCCCGGTGCACGTCCTCCATGTGGTACTGCGGCGAGTTCGGGGCGACCTTGGCCAGGCACGGCACCCGGCGGGAGATCGCGTCGATGTCGGCCACCGAGAAGTCCATCTCGGCCTCCCGGGCGGCGGCGAGCAGGTGCAGGATCGTGTTGGTCGACCCGCCCATCGCCACGTCCAGGGCGACCGCGTTCTCGAACGCGGCCCGGTTGGCGACCCGCCGGGGCAGCACCGAGGCGTCGTCGCTGTCGTACCAGCGCTTGGCGATCTCCACGACGGTGCGGCCGGCCTCGACGAAGAGCGACCGGCGCGCGGCGTGGGTGGCCAGCGTCGAGCCGTTGCCGGGCAGGGCCAGGCCGATCGCCTCGGCGAGGCAGTTCATCGAGTTCGCGGTGAACATGCCGGAGCAGGATCCGCAGGTCGGGCAGGCGGACCGCTCGATCTCGCCGAGCTGGTCGTCGGTGACCGCGTCGTTGGACGAGGCGACCATCGCGTCGATCAGGTCGATCTTGGAGTGCACGATCCCCTCGATCGCCATCGTCTTGCCGGCCTCCATCGGGCCGCCGGAGACGAAGACGGTGGGGATGTTCAGCCGCAGCGCGGCCAGCAGCATGCCGGGGGTGATCTTGTCGCAGTTCGAGATGCAGACCAGGGCGTCCGCGCAGTGCGCGTTGACCATGTACTCCACCGCGTCGGCGATCAACTCCCGGCTGGGCAGGGAGTAGAGCATTCCGCCGTGACCCATGGCGATGCCGTCGTCGACCGCGATCGTGTTGAACTCCCGGCCCACCCCGCCGGCCTCGGCCACCGCGTCGGCGACGAGGCCGCCCATGTCCTTGAGATGCACGTGGCCGGGCACGAACTGGGTGAAACTGTTGGCGATGGCGACGATCGGCTTGCCGAAGTCGTCGTCGGTCATCCCGGTGGCCCGCCACAGGGCCCGGGCGCCGGCCATCGTCCGGCCGTGCGTGGAGGTTCTCGACCGCAGCTCAGGCATGCGTACCAGTCTTGCACCGTCGGCCGGGGTGCTCCCAGGGGTGCCGCGCCGTGTCCCAACAGTTGCGCACCCGGCCCCCCACGCCGAGCGGGCATCCGGCACAGTTGAGGACGTGCGCTTCCCCCCGGGCATGATCGCTGTGGCGGTGCTGAGCGGCCTCGTGGCCGCCTGCGCCACCGCGCTGCTGGTCGTCCTCGCCCCCCGGGCGGGGCGAGGGTGCGGGCAGGCCGTCGTGCTGGTCGCCGCCGCCGGGGTGTTCGCGCTGTTCAGCCTGCTGATCGGGTGGGCGGTGCCGCTCGGCGGCGGCGCCCACCTGGCCGATCAGCAGGGGCTGCGCGTCGGCTGGGCCACCCTGGTCTCCGTCGGCACCGCGGTGAGCGCGTTCGCCTTCGGCGCGGGCCTGCTCCGGCTGACCTGCGCGGGGCCCACCCGGGCGGCGACGGCCCGGCTGGTGCTCGACGGCCTGATCATGGCGACCGCGCTCTGGTTCGTCGGCTGGGTGCTCCTCTCCGAGCCGACCCGGCTGCTCGCCACCGCCATCCCGGCGGCCTGCGCGCCGATCCTGCTGGCCAGCGTCAGCGTGGCGTTCACCGCCGGGCTCACCCTGATCGTGCTCATGCGGGCCGCCGCGCCCCGCCGCCGGCTGGCCTGGCTCGGCGCCGGCATCACGGCGGTCACCTGCGGCGGGTTGGGCATCGCCGGCGGGCTCTGCCAGGCCGTGCCCGGCATGCTGCTGGCCGGCACGGTCCTGCTCGCGGCCGGGCTGCTGACCGCCGCGCTGGCCGTGCACCGGGCCGTGCACCGGGCCGCCCCGCCCGGGCAGCTCGACGTCGACCTGATCCGCCGGGACGGCGAGTACGCCTTCGTCCCGATGGTCGCGATGGCCGCCTCCGCGATGTACCACCTGCTCCAGGGCGGCCGGTTCGACGCGCTGGGCATCGTCGCCGGCAGCGTCGAGGGGTTCGCGCTGGTGGCCCGGCAGTACCTCGCCCTGCACGACGTGCGCCGGTACGCGAGCCGGCTCGCCGAGCGCGAGGCGCACTTCCGGGAGCTGGCCCACACCGACCCGCTGACCGGCCTGGCCAACCGGCGGGGGCTGCTGCGCGCCCTGCAGGACAGCACCGGCTCCGGCGTCCCGTGCGTGCTGCTCGGCCTCGACCTGGACGGCTTCAAGAACGTCAACGACATGCGCGGGCACGACGTGGGCGACGAGGTGCTGGCCGAGGTGGGCCGGCGGTTGCGCGGCAACCTGCGCCCCGGCGACCTGGCCGCCCGGCTGGGCGGTGACGAGTTCGCGGTGCTCATGCCCGGCCGCCCGCCCGACGCCGGCCGGGTCGCCGAGCGGCTGCTCGGGCTGCTCGGCCGCCCGTACGAGCAGCCGGGCGGGCCGGTCTTCCTCTCGGTCAGCATCGGGGTGGCCGGGCAGCCCGACGAGCCGGACACCGAGCTGCTGCTGCGCCACGCCGACCTGGCCCTGCGCTACGCCAAGCAGCGCGGCAAGAACCGGATCGAGCACTACGACGCCACCTACGACGAGTTGCTGCGCCGCCGCACGACGCTGGAGCACGAGCTGCGCGGCGCGATCGAGCGCGACGAGCTGCGGTTGGTGTTCCAGCCGGTGGCGTCGCTGCCGTCGGTGCGCCCGGTGGGCGCGGAGGCGCTGCTGCGCTGGCGCCACCCGGAGCTGGGCAACGTCCGCCCGGACGAGTTCATCCCGCTGGCCGAGGAGTGCGGGATGATCGCCAAGCTCGGGGCGTGGGTGCTGCACCAGGCGTGTCACCAGCTCTCCCGCTGGCTGGCCGACGGGCACGACGTGTGGGTCTCGGTGAACGTCTCCCCCCGGGAGCTGCACGCCCCCGAGTACGTGGTCCAGGTCGCCGAGGCGCTGCGCGCCCACCACGTGCCGCCGCAGCGGCTGGTGCTGGAGGTCACCGAGCACGCCGTGGCGACCGACCTCGACGAACTCGTCCGGCGGCTGACCGCGCTGCGGCGCACCGGCGTCCGGATCGCCCTGGACGACTTCGGTGCCGGGTACTCGTCGCTCGGGCAGCTACGCCGGCTGCCGATCGACATTCTCAAGATCGACCACAGCCTGGTCGCCGAGCACGAGCCGGTCCGCCCGGTGGGCACCGACGGCCCGGCCTTCGCCCCGATGGTCGACATCGTCATGCGGCTTGGCCATCAGCTCGGGATGGAGGTGATCGCCGAGGGGGTGACCACCCCCACCGAGCTGGCCGCGGTGGTCGCCGCCGGTTGCCGGTGGGGCCAGGGCGCGCTCTTCGGCTGGGGGGTGCCGGGCGAGCACCTGGAGGCGATGCTGGAGGCCGCCACGTCCGGCGGCGCGCGTCCCGCCCCGGTGTCGGCGCCGCCCGCCGGGCCCCCCGCCGCCGTGCCGGCCCCACCCGCGGCGGCGCGTCCACGGCGCCTGCCGACGATGCCCGCCCAACGCCCGGACGGGGGCGCGTCCGCGCAGCTAGGGGCGGTCGGAGGCGGTGTGTCGGAGAGCACGTCACCGACTCCCGTGAACCAAAATGTGGGATCAGTTGACTCATCGCGTGAGATGCGGCAGGCTTGACCGCATGCCGTCGACCTCTCCGCGAGTACTTACCTGAGCGCACTCTCCGTCGTCGAGAGTGCGCTGGCCCCGTGCATCTGCACGAGGGCCGTTTTTATTGCCGTCGGATCCATCCGGGTGGACCCCGCCCGCGTTGCACCGCCTGAAGAGCATCAGCCACTCCAGCCGAAGGCCTGAACCGCCATGACGAGACCCACGCCAGAGACCCTCGCCCACTCCGCCCGCCGGACCCGTGCCGGCGCCGAGCCGGCGACCGCCGACCAGGTCGCGCCGTCCGCCCCGGCGGTACGGCAGCCCGCGCCCGCGCAGATCTCCGGAGCCGGGTCGCTCGTGCGGTCCCTGGAGGCGCTCGACGTCGACGTCGTCTTCGGCATCCCGGGCGGGGCGATCCTCCCGGCGTACGACCCCCTCTACGACTCCACCGTCCGGCACATCCTGGTCCGGCACGAGCAGGGCGCCGGACACGCGGCCACCGGGTATGCCCAGGCCACCGGCAAGGTCGGAGTCTGCATGGCCACCTCCGGCCCGGGCGCGACGAACCTGGTCACCCCGATCGCCGACGCGTACATGGACTCGGTGGCCATGGTGGCGATCACCGGTCAGGTGGCCCGGCCGTCGATCGGCACGGATGCCTTCCAGGAGGCCGACATCCAGGGCATCACCCTGCCGATCACCAAGCACAACTTCCTGGTGCAGACGCCGGAGGAGATCCCGCAGGTGCTCGCCGAGGCGTTCCACCTGGCCTCGACCGGCCGCCCCGGCCCGGTGCTGGTGGACATCCCGAAGGACGTGCTCCAGGCGCAGACCACCTTCTCCTGGCCGCCGACGCTGGACCTGCCCGGGTACCGGCCGACCCTGCACCCGCACGGCAAGCAGATCCGGGAGGCCGCCCGGCTGATGACCTCGGCCCGCCGGCCGGTGCTCTACGTCGGCGGCGGGGTCCTCAAGGCCGGCGCCACGGACGGGCTGCGTCGGCTGGCCGAGCTGACCGGCATCCCGGTGGTCACCACGCTGATGGCGCTCGGGGCGTTCCCCGACTCGCACCCGCAGCACCTGGGCATGCCGGGCATGCACGGCACCGTGTCGGCGGTCTACGGCCTGCAGAAGTCGGACCTGATCGTGGCGCTCGGCGCCCGGTTCGACGACCGCGTCACCGGCCAGCTGGACTCGTTCGCCCCGGATGCGACCGTCGTGCACGCCGACATCGACCCGGCCGAGATCGGCAAGAACCGGCACGCGGACGTGCCGATCGTCGGCGATGCCCGGCACGTGATCGACGAGCTGATCGCCGCGGTCACCACCGAGCGGTCCGCCAGCAGTCCGGCCGATCTCGGCGACTGGTGGGCCCAGCTCGACGAGCTGCGCAAGCGGTACCCGCTGGGCTACGAGGAGTCGGCCGACGGCTCCCTCTCCCCGCAGTACGTGATCGAGCGGCTCGGGAAGATCGCCGGGCCGGAGGCCGTCTACGTCGCCGGCGTCGGCCAGCACCAGATGTGGGCGTCGCAGTTCATCTCGTACGAGCGGCCGGGCACCTGGCTCAACTCCGGCGGCCTCGGCACCATGGGCTACGCGGTCCCGGCCGCCATGGGGGCCAAGGTGGGCAGGCCGGACACGGTGGTCTGGGCGGTGGACGGCGACGGCTGCTTCCAGATGACCAACCAGGAACTGGCCACCTGTGCGCTGGAGGGCATCCCGGTCAAGATCGCCGTGATCAACAACGGCAACCTCGGCATGGTTCGGCAGTGGCAGACGCTGTTCTACAACGAGCGGTACTCGAACACCGAGCTGGGCACCCACAAGCACCGCATCCCGGACTTCGTCAAGCTCGCCGAGGCGCTCGGCTGCGTCGGCCTGCGCTGCGAGAGCGCGGCCGACGTCGACAAGACGATCGAGGCGGCGATGGCGATCAACGACGCCCCCGTCGTGATCGACTTCGTGGTCGGCAAGGACGCGATGGTCTGGCCGATGGTGGCCGCCGGCACCAGCAACGACGAGATCATGTTCGCCCGCGGCGTCCGCCCGAACTTCGACGAGGACGATATCTAATGAACCTGCACACCCTGTCCGTGCTCGTGGAGAACAAGCCGGGCGTCCTGGCCCGGGTCTCCGGGCTGTTCTCCCGGCGTGGCTTCAACATCGACAGCCTCGCCGTCGGCGAGACCGAGAACCCGGACGTCTCCCGGATCACCATCGTGGTCAACGCCGAGTCTTCCCCCCTGGAGCAGGTCACCAAGCAGCTCAACAAGCTGGTCAACGTGCTCAAGATCGTCGAGCTGGACCCGCAGGTCTCGGTCGCCCGGGAACTGCTGCTGGTCAAGGTCCGCGCCGACCGGGCCACCCGTGGCCAGGTGCTCGAGACGGTCAACCTGTTCCGCGCCCGGGTGGTCGACGTCGCGCCCGACACGCTGACGATCGAGGCCACCGGCACCCCCGACAAGCTGGACGCGCTGCTGCGCGACCTCGAAACGTTCGGGATCAAGGAAATGGTCCAGTCCGGCACGGTGGCGATCGGTCGCGGCTCGCGTTCGATCACCGCCGGCCCGGCACTGAGGGCCGCCTGAGCCCCTTGCCCGCCACACCACCCGCACAAGCCACGACGGGCCGCCCGGGCCGCCGTACGAAAGGGAAGTCAATGAGCGTTGAGGTGTACTACGACGACGATGCCGACCTGGGCCTGATCCAGGCCAAGAAGGTGGCGGTGATCGGGTACGGCAGCCAGGGCCACGCCCACGCGCTGTCGCTGCGGGACTCCGGCGTCGACGTGGTGATCGGCCTGCCGGCGGGCTCGAAGAGCCGGCCCAAGGCCGAGGAGCAGGGCCTGCGGGTGCTCACCCCGGCGGAGGCCGCGGCCGAGGCCGACGTGATCATGATCCTGGCCCCGGACACCGCCCAGCGGACCCTCTACACGGAGGCGATCGCGCCGAACCTGGCGCCCGGCAAGGCGATCCTGTTCGGCCACGGCTTCAACATCCGGTACGACCTGATCAAGCCGCCGGCCGACGTGGACGTGGCGATGGTCGCCCCGAAGGGCCCGGGTCACCTGGTCCGCCGCCAGTACGTCGACGGCAAGGGCGTGCCCTGCCTGGTCGCCGTCGAGCAGGACGCCACCGGCACGGCCCTCGCGTTGGCCCTGGCGTACGCGAAGGGGATCGGCGGCACCCGGGCCGGCGTGATCCGGACCACCTTCAAGGAGGAGACGGAGACCGACCTGTTCGGCGAGCAGGCGGTGCTCTGCGGCGGCGCGGCGGCCCTGGTGCAGACCGGGTTCGAGGTGCTCACCGAGGCGGGCTACGCCCCCGAGGTGGCCTACTTCGAGTGCCTGCACGAGCTGAAGCTGATCGTCGACCTGATGTACGAGGGCGGCATCGCGAAGATGCGCTACAGCATCTCCGACACCGCCGAGTACGGCGACCTCTCCCGCGGCCCGCGGGTGATCGACGCCCGGGTCAAGGAGGAGATGCGCAAGATCCTCGGCGAGGTCCAGTCCGGCGAGTTCGCCCGGGAGTGGGTGGCCGAGGACGAGGCCGGCCGGCCCAACTTCGCCAAGTGGCAGGCAGAGGGCGCGGCGCACCCGATCGAGGAGACCGGCAGCAAGCTGCGGGGCATGATGAGCTGGGTCGACCGGCCGATCACCGAGACCGCCTGAGCCGTACCGCACGCGACGACCCGCCCGCCGCCCTCCCCGGCGCCGGGCGGGTCGCCGCTGTCACTCACCCGTCCGTAGCCCCGCTGACATGTCGGGTTTGTGAGGGCCCTCACCCCGCAGTCCGGGGTACGCCGGCCGGCCCGCGCCCTAACATCGCGGGTAGGTGCGTAGCCGCCACCTGACGGCCATGGCACGACTCGGCGCAGGGCGCAGCGCGGCGCCCCCACGTCCCGGCCGACCGCCACACGACCTCTACGAGGACCGATGACTCCTGTCGTACTGATCGCCGAAGAACTCGCCCCCGCCGCCATCGAGGTGCTCGCCCACGACTTCGACGTCCGTCACGTCGACGGCACCGACCGTCAGGCCCTGCTCTCCGCGCTCTCCGAGGCCGACGCGGTGATCGTGCGCAGCGCCACGCAGATCGACGCCGAGGCGATCGCCGCCGCCCCGCGGCTGAAGGTGGTCGCCCGGGCCGGTGTGGGTCTGGACAACGTCGAGGTTCCGGCCGCCACCGCGCGGGGCGTCATGGTCGTCAACGCCCCCACCTCCAACATCGTCTCCGCCGCCGAGCAGGCCGTCGCGCTGCTGCTGGCCGTGGCCCGCAACACCGCCAGCGCCAGCGCCGCGCTCAAGGCCGGCGAGTGGAAGCGGTCCAAGTACACCGGCGTCGAGGTGCAGGGCAAGACCGTGGGCGTTGTCGGCCTCGGCCGGATCGGGGTGCTCTTCGCGTCTCGGATCGCCGCCTTCGGCACGCGGCTGATCGCGTACGACCCGTACATCCAGCCGGCCCGCGCGGCGCAGCTCGGGGTGCGCCTGGTCGGGCTGGAGGAGCTGCTGCGGGAGAGCGACTTCATCTCGATCCACCTGCCGAAGACCCCGGAGACCGTGGGCCTGATCGGCGAGAAGGAGCTGGCGATCGTCAAGCCGGGGGTGCGGATCGTCAACGCCGCACGCGGCGGACTGATCGACGAGCAGGCCCTCGCCGACGCGCTCGCCGAGGGCCGGGTGGGTGGTGCCGGCGTCGACGTGTACGTCAAGGAGCCGTGCACCTCCTCGCCGCTGTTCGCCTTCGACAACGTGGTGGCCACCCCGCACCTGGGCGCCTCCACCGCCGAGGCGCAGGACAAGGCCGGCCTGGCCGTGGCCAGGAGCGTGAAGCTGGCGTTGCAGGGCGAGTTCGTGCCGGACGCGGTCAACGTGCAGGCCGGCGGCGTGGTCGCCGAGGACGTCCGCCCGCTGCTGCCGCTCGCCGAGAAGCTCGGCCGGGCGTTCACCGCCGTGGCCGGCGGGGTGGCCGCCAGCGTCACCGTCGAGGTGCGCGGGGGAGTCGTCAACCACGACGTCTCGGTGCTCAAGCTCGCGGCCACCAAGGGACTGTTCAGCTCCGTGGTCGAGGAGCAGGTCACCTACGTCAACGCGCCGCACCTGGCCGCCGAGCGTGGCGTCGAGGTCAACCTCGCCAGCCAGGCCGACACCGCCGAGCATCCGACCCTGGTGACCGTCCGCGGCGCGCTGCCGGACGGCCGTACGGTCAGCGTCTCCGGCACGGTCACCCACGCCGGCACCCGCGACGTCCTCAAGCTCACCGAGGTGGACGGCTTCGACGTGGAGATCGGCGCGGAGGGCATCCTGCTCTTCCTGCGCTACGCGGACCGGCCGGGCGTGGTCGGCACCGTCGGCACCCTGCTCGGCGAGGCCGGTATCAACATCGCGGCGATGCAGGTGGCCCGCCGGGAGGCCGGCGGTGAGACGCTGATGACCCTCACGGTCGACCAGGCGCTCGGCGCGGACCTGCTCACCTCCGCGGCCGACTCGATCGGCGCGACCTCGGCCAGCGCCGCCGACCTGCGCGACGAGTAGGTCCATCCAGGAATCGAGTGACACGGCGTCCACGCAGGACGGATCGGGGGCCCGGCCGAACGGCCGGGCCCCTCGCCGTCAACCGGTCAGCGGCGCGCCGGGGCGGGTGGCGGGTAGACCGAGCCGTCCTGGTAGTCGAACAGCATCAGGTGGCACTCGCCGGCCAGCCGCTCGATGTCGAGCAGCACCTGGTCCTCGCAGGCCGGGTTGAGGTTCATCTCGATGTGGTCGTTGGCCGCGTGCAGGGGCGCGACCTCCCACGGGGAACCCGGGCCCGCCGGTCGGTCCGGATAGCGGGCGGTGATCGCCCGGTAGAAGGCGACGACCCGCGGGTCCGGGTAGCGGTCGTCGTGCTGCCCCTGTCGGCACCTTTGCACCGCTGCCCGCACGTCCATGGGCGTGGCCCTGTCCGGGAGGGCCCACACGCTCAGATCGAAACTCACGGCGGACAGCGTGCCATCCCGGGCCGGGGAAGTCACCGTGACCCCGCCGCAGGTCAGTCGCGAAACTTCCGAGCGTCCTTCGGAGACGGTCCGCAGTGGAGACCCTTGCATCGAGTGACGGCGATTCGCTAGCGTACTCGTGCGGTCACTGGTTGAGTTCGGCGTCGGCCCGTCTTCGGGTGACGCGGTTGACGTCCGCCCCGGCCCGGGTCCGCACCCCTCGATTGCGCGAGCCACGCGCACTCGTCGCTGACCGGCCCCCACGGCCGTTGCCGAGACCGTGGGGGCCGATCGCGGGTCACCCACGGCCGGGATGCGAAGACCGGCCGCCGAGGGTGGCCCGGTCGGATCTCAGCGGCGGCGGTGCGCGAAAAGCACCCGGTAGTCCGACTCGTCGTGGAACCAGTCCAGCCCCGCCGGGCCCGCGGCGTAGAGCGCGGTGGCGTAGGCGTCGGCCACCGCCAGGTCCGGCCCGATCACCGTGGCGGCGTCGAGATGGTCGGCGGGCTCCCCGGTGTGCGGGTCGACCACGTGCCCCCGTCGCCCGGTCACCCCGGAGGTGCCCACCGCGCCGGCCGTCATCTCCAGCACGAGCGGAGGCCGGCGCGGGTCGGTCGGGTGGTGCACGGCCACCCGCCACGGGCCGCCGTGCGCGGCGTGCCCGCGTACCACCAGGTCGGCACCGGTGAGCACGGCGTAGTCGTGGATGCCGGCGGCGCGCAGCCGGGCCGCTGCCCGCTCCACCGCCCAGCCGCCGAGCAGGCCGCCCGGGTCGAAGCCGCCGGGCACCGCCCACGCGTCGAACCAGCCGTCGGTCGCCGCCCGCATGGCGGCGCACCGGTCCACCAGGTCGGCCAGCGGTGGGTACGACTCGGGGCTGATCTCTCCCCGGCGCAGCCGGGAGACGAGGCTGTCGCGCCGGTTCGGGCCGTAGGTGAGGTCGATGGCGCGCAGTTCGGCGACCGCGTCGGCGAGCGCCTCGCCCACCCCGCGCCGGCCCAGCCAGCTCGGGGCGTTGAGCAGCAGGGAGTACTCGGCCGTGCTGGTGCCGACGGTGTGCCGCACGGCGATCCGGTCGACGGCGGTGCCACCGGCCCGGTCGAGGCGGTGGGTGCGGCTGCCCAGGCGCAGGTCGGGGCGGCGGCTGGCGAATGTCGACTGGTCCACCCACTGCGTGCGGGGCTGCTCGTCGACCCACCGGTGCCGGGGCTGTTCCTCGATCCGCATGGCAGTTGCTCCTTCGCTGACGGCGCCGCAGCGCCGCGACGAATCCCGTCCGGGCCCCGTGACCCGTTCACCATCGACTCTAAGCAGCGAAGTTGGCCGCATCATGAATCCCACCTGGGAGCCTGCTGTGCGTTCCGTTTCCCAGAATGCGGAAGCATCGTACCGGGAGGCGGGACAGAGTCGTACCGTTGCGGAAGACGACGAGGCGAGGGAGCTCACGACGTGGCACGGATCGCGGTGGTGGCCGGGGACGGGATCGGATCCGAGGTGGTCGCGCAGGCCCTCAAGGTCGTCGACGCCGTGCTCCCCGGGGTGCAGACCACCGAGTACGACCTCGGTGCGGCCCGCTACCACCGCACCGGCGAGGTGCTGCCGGACTCCGTCCTGACCGAGCTGGCCGGGCACGACGCGATCCTGCTCGGCGCGGTCGGCGACCCGAGCGTCCCGCCGGGCGTGCTGGAGCGCGGCCTGCTGCTCAAGCTCCGGTTCGCCTTCGACCAGTACGTGAACCTCCGCCCGTCGCGGCTGTGGCCCGGCGTGGCCGGCCCGCTGGCCACCGTCAAGCCCGGCGAGGTCGACCTGGTCGTGGTCCGGGAGGGCACCGAGGGGCTCTACGCCGGTGCGGGCGGCTCGCTGCACCGGGACACCCCGGCCGAGGTGGCCACCGAGGAGAGCCTGAACACCCGGCACGGGGTGGAGCGGGTCATCCGCGACGCGTTCGCCCGGGCGTCCCGCCGCGAGCGGCGCAAGGTCACCCTGGTGCACAAAACCAACGTGCTGACCCACGCCGGGTCGCTGTGGGCCCGCGCCTTCGCGGCCGTGGCCGCCGAGCACCCGGACGTGGCCACGGAGTACCAGCACGTCGACGCCGCCGCGATGTTCCTGGTCACCCAGCCCCAGCGGTACGACGTGGTGGTCACCGACAACCTCTTCGGCGACATCCTCACCGACATCGCCGCCGCGGTCACCGGCGGCATCGGGCTGGCCGCCAGCGGCTGCATCAACCCCACCGGGGCGTACCCGTCGATGTTCGAGCCGGTGCACGGCTCCGCGCCGGACATCGCCGGCCAGGGCATCGCCGACCCGGTGGCCGCCGTGCTCTCCGCCGCCCTGCTGCTCGACCAGCTCGGGCACGCCGACGCCGCGGCACGGGTTACCGCCGCCGTCGGCGCGGAGCTGGCCGGCCGCGCCCCGGGGGTACCGCTGCGTACCGCCGAGGTGGGCGACCGCCTCGCCGCGCACGCGGTGGCCTGACCGGCGGTCCGCCCCGCCCAGATGCCCCGATGAAGGGGCATCTGAACAGCCGGAACGCCCGTTCGGGGCGTCCGTTCCGCCGTTACGCGGCTACCCGCTGAACGACCGTTCGGGGTAAGTTGCTGGCACCAGTGAATCCGGCGCGCGGTCCCGGCCGCCGTCGTCCCAGGGAGGTCCGCGCGATGAGCGGTGGTGACATGCTCGACTTCGAGATCCGTCCGAATTCCACGCCGGTATCCGCCGCGGACCGGGCCGCCCTGCTCGCGAACCCGGGCTTCGGCCGGGTCTTCACCGACCACATGGTCACCATCCGGTACGCGGACGGCAAGGGCTGGTACGACGCCCGGATCGAGGCGCGCGCGCCGATCCCGATGGACCCGGCCGCCGCGGTGCTGCACTACGCGCAGGAGATCTTCGAGGGCCTGAAGGCCTACCGCACCGGCGACGGCGCGGTGACCATGTTCCGGCCGGAGGCCAACGCCGCCCGGTTCGCCGAGTCGGCCCGCCGGATGGCGATGCCGCAGCTGCCGCCGGAGGCGTTCGTCGAGTCGCTGCGCCGGCTGGTCGAGATCGACCGGGAGTGGATCCCCGAGGGCGACGGGAGCAGCCTCTACCTGCGACCGTTCATGTTCGCCAGCGAGGTCTTCCTCGGCGTCCGCCCGGCCAACGAATACCTGTACGTGGTCATCGCCTCCCCGGCGGGGGCGTACTTCTCCGGCGGGGTCAAGCCGGTGACGGTGTGGGTGTCGCCGGACTACACCCGCGCGGCCCCGGGCGGCACCGGCGCGGCCAAGTGCGGTGGCAACTACGCCGCCTCGCTGGCCGCCCAGGCCGAGGCGATCGAGGCCGGCTGCGACCAGGTGGTCTTCCTCGACGCCGTGGAGCGGCGCTTCGTCGACGAGCTGGGCGGGATGAACGTCTTCTTCGTCTACGACGACGACACCCTGGTCACCCCGCCGCTGACCGGCACCATCCTGCCGGGCATCACCCGTGACGCGATCCTCACCCTGGCCGCCGAGGCGGGCCACCGGGTCGAGGAGCGGCCGGTCAGCTTCGCCGACTGGCAGGCCGACGCGGCCAGCGGCCGGCTGCGCGAGGCCTTCGCCTGCGGCACCGCGGCCGTGGTCACGCCGATCGGCAAGGTCCGCTTCACCGACGGCGAGTTCCTCGTCGGCGGCGGCGAGCCGGGCCGGGTGACCACCGACCTGCACCGACGGCTGGTGGACGTCCAGCGCGGCCGGGCCGCCGACCCGCACGGCTGGGTCACCCGGGTCCTCTGAGCACCGGCTCCGACTCCCACCCGCCCGGGCATTCTTCGGTGTCCCACCGCGGCCGTCGCCGGGTCGGGGGGAGCGGCCGGGTCGGAGGTCAGGCCAGCAGGTGGTCGCGGAGGGCGGTGAGCTGGGCGCCGGTGACGCCGGCGTGCCGCAGGTACCCCTCGACGGAGCCGTGTCCCGCGCGCAGCTCGGTCAGGAACAGCGACATCGCCTCGGCCGGGGACGCCAGGAACGGCGCGGGGAGTTCCTCCGCCTCGGGGGCGGTGGCGGCCACCCAGGCGCTGAACCGCGCCGACGCCTCCGTGCTCAGCGCGTAGTCGGCGGCGATGTCGGCGTCGCTCACGCCGAGCACCGAGAGGGTCAGCGCGCAGACGATGCCGGTGCGGTCCTTGCCGGCCACGCAGTGCACGACGACCGGGGCGGCGGCGCTGTCGGCGATCAGCCCGACCGCCTCGGCCAGCCCGGCGGCGCCGGTCCCGGCGAGGGCGGCGTACCGGTCGGCGAGGTAGCGGGCCAGGCTTGAGCCGGGCTCGTACTGCGACTCCGTCCACGGGGTGTGCTCCGGGTGGATGTGCCGGTAGGTGAGCCCGTCCAGCTCCGGCACCCGGCCGTCCCGGGCCACCTCGTCCGGGCGGCGCAGGTCGATCACGGTGCGGACGCCGAGGGCGACGAAGGCGTCCCGGTCGGCGCCGTCGACGCGGTGCGGTGAGTCCGAGCGGTAGAGCCGTCCCCAGGCGACGGTGCGCCCGTCGCCCGCCGGGTAGCCGCCGACATCACGGAAGTTGAACATCGCGGAGAAGGGAATCCTGCGGGTTACTTCGATCGAGTCCACCCTGACACGGTAACGGCCGGTGGGGGTGAACCCCACCGGCCGTGACGGTGAATCGAGCCCCGCCGGCCGGGCCGGCGGCCCCGCTCAGCGAGCGGTGCCCGGGGGCAGGTTGCCGTAGCTCTCGTCGTAGTAACCGCCGAGCTTGTCCCGGTACGCCGGGTCGCTGTGGCTGTTCTCGTCGTACTCGGGCGCGGCCTTGATCTGGTCCTTGTCGCGGTCGACGTGCACCTTGCGCTCGTCGTGGTCGACGTGGTTGACCGTGCCGGCCGGCAGCATGACCTTCTTGCCGAAGATCCACGGGCCGGTGTCGACCACGAGGTAGCTGCTGCCGACCTCGTGACTCGCGCTGTCGATCTTGCCGATGCTGCCGTCGGTGGCCTCGACCTTGTAGCCGACCAGGTCGGCGTCGGCCGCCGACGCCCGGTCGCGGTAGCTCCACGGGTCGAACGCACCGGCGGGGGCGCCGCCGGCGACCGAACCCTGCCCGCCGTGGGTCAGGGGCTCCGGGGTGCCGTGTGTGGTGTGCGGGTCGAGCCTGTCCATGGGGTGCTCCTGCCTCGACTGTCGTAGTCGTCTCGGAGGGGGATGTTCTCGCTGTCCGAAATACACCTACCCAGCCCCGTCGGGCCCTACACACGTACCGCCGGAAACGCCGACTCCGCCGGCACCGCGGTAACGGCGTCGGCGGAGTCGGGGCGGCGGGCTCAGGCCAGCGCGGCCTGCGCGTCGAGCGCCACCGCGGCGGCGTGCACCACGGCGGCGATCCGCAGTCCCTCGTGCACCTGCTCGCGGGTGAAGCCGGCCCCGCGCAGCGTCTTCTCGTGCGACTCCAGGCAGACGCCGCAGCCGGTGATCGCCGAGACGGCGAGGCACCAGAGCTCGAAGTCGCCCTTCTCCACACCCGGTCGGGCGATGATCTGCATCCGCAGTCGGGCCGGCATCGACGCGTACTGGTCGTCGCCGATGAGGTGCTTGGCCCGGTAGTAGACGTTGTTCATGGCCATGATCGTGGCGGCGCCCTTGGCCGCCTCGACCGCCTCGGGGGTGAGGTGGCCGGCGGCCTCGGCGGCGATCTCCCGAAGCACCACCGGGTTGCGCGCCGCGACGGCGCAGGCCAGCGCGGTGCCCCAGGCCTGCTCCGGCTTCAGCGTCGAGGCGCCGACGGTGGAGCCGAGGTTGAGCTTGATGTCCTTGGCGTACTCCGGCAGGGCTGCCTTGACCGCGTCGAGACCCATCGTCAGGCCCCGGCGCCGGCGAGCAGCCTGGTGGCGTCGAGGGTGTCGCCGCCCTTGTTCCAGTTGCACGGGCACAGCTCGTCGGTCTGCAGCGCGTCGAGCACCCGCAGCACCTCGGAGACGTTCCGGCCGACCGAGCCGGCGGTCACCATGGCGAACTGGATCTCGTTGTCCGGGTCGACGATGAAGGTGGCGCGCTGGGCCACGCCGTCCTCGCCGAGCACGCCGCAGTCGGCGGTCAGCTCGCGCTTGATGTCGCTGAGCATGGGGAAGGGCAGCTCGCGCAGGTCCGGGTGGTCCTTGCGCCAGGCGTAGTGGACGAACTCGTTGTCCACCGACACGCCGAGAACCTGGGCGTCCCGGTCGGCGAACTCGCCGTTCAGCCGGCCGAACTCGGCGATCTCCGTCGGGCAGATGAAGGTGAAGTCCTTCGGCCAGAAGAAGACAACCCGCCACTTGCCCTGGTGAGACTTGTGGTTGATCGACTCGAACGCGTTGTCGGCGTCGAGGGACACGCAGGCGGTGAGTTCGTACTCCGGAAAGCGGTCACCGACAGTGAGCACGGGGTCCTCCTTGACAGCGGCACGAGGCCGGTAACTGGATCTGTTCCAGATACTGCCGCAGCGGCGTTTCGGCTTGATGGCGGCCAGGTGACTTGTGAACCCGATCACCGGCGGCGGGTTCTGCCCTGCAGGTGGGGGCGGATGAGGTATCGCAACCCTCCGTCACCGTCCCGTCATGTGGATTGTGCCTCCCAAAACCGTGGGGCGGGTGGCAGAGTGGTGATCGTGACCAGCAGCGTCGTCATTATCGGCACCTAGCGCGCCCGGCCCCCTCCGCCGAGCGCGCAGACCTCCCGCATCCGCGGGAGGTCTTTTTGTTGGTCCCGCCCCGCCCCGCCGTCCCGTCCCAGTCCGCGCCCGAGAGGACCCCCCATGACGTTCCAGGTCTACGACACGACGCTGCGCGACGGCGCCCAGCGAGAGGGGCTCACCTACTCGGTGGTCGACAAGCTGGCCGTCGCCCGGCTGCTCGACGAGTTCGGGGTCGGCTTCATCGAGGGGGGCTGGCCGGGCGCCGTGCCGAAGGACACCGAGTTCTTCCGCCGGGCCCGGACCGAGCTGGACCTGAAGCACGCCCAGCTCGTCGCGTTCGGGGCGACCCGCAAGGCCGGCGTCGCGGTCGCCGACGACCCGCAGGTCCGGGCGCTGCTGGACGCGCGGACCCCGGCCGTCGCGCTGGTCGCCAAGGCCGACCTGCGGCACGTCGAGCGGGCGCTGCGCACCACCGCCGCCGAGAACCTGGCGATGATCCGGGACACCGTGACGCACCTCGTCGGCGAGGGTCGGCGGGTCTTCGTCGACGGCGAGCACTTCTTCGACGGCTACCGGCACGACCCGGCGTACGGGGCGGAGGTGGTGCAGACCGCGCTGGCCGCCGGCGCCGAGGTGATGGTGCTCTGCGACACCAACGGCGGGATGCTGCCCTCCCAGGTGACCGCCGCGATCGCCGACCTGGTCGCGCGGACCGGCGTCGATCCGGGGCGGCTCGGCATGCACGCCCAGAACGACACCGCCTGCGCGGTGGCCAACACCATCGCGGCCGTCGAGGCCGGCGTCCGTCACGTCCAGGGCACCGCCAACGGGTACGGCGAGCGCCCCGGCAACGCCGACATCTTCGCCGTCGTCGCCAACCTCCAACTCAAGCTCGGGCTGCCGGTCCTACCGGACGGCTGCCTGGAACAGATGGTGCGGGTCTCCCACGCCATCGCCGAGATCGCCAACATCGCCCCCGACACCCACCAGGCGTACGCCGGGGCCGCCGCCTTCGCCCACAAGGCGGGGCTGCACGCGAGCGCGATCAAGGTGGATCCGCTGCTCTACAACCACGTGGACCCACTCGTGGTGGGCAACGACATGCGGATCCTGATCACCGAGATGGCCGGCCGGGCCAGCGTCGAGCTGAAGAGCCGCGAGCTGGGCCTGGACCTGGCCGGCCATCCGGAGACCCTGTCGAAGGTGACCGGCCGGGTGAAGGAGCTGGAGGCCGAGGGCTGGTCCTTCGAGGCCGCCGACGCCTCCTTCGAGCTGCTGGTCCGCTCCGAGCTGCCCGGCGCGGCGCCGACCCGGCCGTTCGCCCTGGAGTCGTACCGGGTGCTCGTCGAGCACCGGGAGGACGGCGCGGTGGTGTCCGAGGCCACCGTCAAGATCCGGGTGCGCGGTGAGCGGGTGATCGCCACGGCCGAGGGCAACGGCCCGATCAACGCCCTGGACGAGGCGCTGCGGGTCGGCCTGTTCCGGCACTACCCGGAGCTGCGCGACTTCGAGCTGGCCGACTACAAGGTGCGCATCCTGGAGGGCAGCCACGGCACCGGCGCGGTCACCCGGGTGCTGGTGGAGACCGCCGACGGGACGGGCCGGGACTGGACGACCGTCGGCGTGCACCCCAACGTGGTCGAGGCGTCCTGGCGCGCCCTCGTGGACGCGCTCACCTACGGCCTGGACCGCGCCCACGTCTGAGCGGGGGCACCGCGCCGACGCACAGCGGGTGCCCGCTCACCCACCCGCGGGCACCCGCAGCCCCGCCAGAACCGCACGGTGGTCACTGCCCGGCACGGGGTGCACCGCCACCGACCGGACGGCGATCCGCCGGTCCACCAGCACGTGGTCGATCGTCACCGGCGGGATCAGGTCACCGTCGTAGGGGCCCCAGGTGCCGGTGAGCCCGGCACCGGCGGCGTCGGCCGCGTCGGCGTACCCGGTCGCCAGCAGGGCGCGCAGCGGGGCGTGGTCGAGGGTGGCGTTGAAGTCCCCGGCCAGGATCGACAGCCCCGCCGCCGGGGTGGCCGCCGGCTGCGTCTCCAGGTCGGCACGCCAGGGACCGACCTGGTCGATCGCGTACGGGGCCGCCGGGTGGGCCGACTCGATCCGCACCGGCGGCCCGCCCGGCGGCGTCACCGTGCCGTACGCCTGGCTGAAGCCCCAGCCGCCGCGGTTCTGCCGGATCCCGCCCCCGGCGATCGGGAAGCGGGCGTAGAGGCCCGAGCCGGTGGTGCCCACCTGCGGGTTGAGCTGCCGGTGGGGCAGCAGGTCGGCCAGGCCCAGCCGGTCCAGCTCGGCCGCCGCGCCCGGGGTGAACTCCTGCACGGTCAGCACGTCGACCCGGTGCGCGCGGACCAGGTCCACCACGGTGCGGGCGTCGGCCGCGCCGGCCAGCAGGTTGGCGGTGAGCAGCCGCAGCTCCGGCCCCTGCGCGGCGGGCTGCCCACCGGGCAGCGCCCGGGGCGCGACCGTCCCGATCAGCGCCACCGCGACCAGGGCCGCGACCGCCGCCGGCCAGCGGCGCCGCAGGGCGAGCGCGAGCAGCAGCGGCACGGGTGACCAGGCCGCCACGTACGGGGTGAAGGCGACCGCCTGCACGAGCGGGCCCCGTTCCAGGCCGGTCAGCCGGACCACCGCCCAGGCCAGCCCGGGCGCGACCGCCAGCCAGCAGAGCCACGCGCGGACCTGGGCGGCCCGGTCGGATCCGGGCGGCGCCTTCTCGGACGTGTTCACGGCGACACGCTAGCGCCCGCGTCGGACGCCCGGCGCCCCGGACGTCTTTCGTGAATTGTCCAGCCCTCACGTTTCGCAATTTCCAGATCGCCCGAACAAATCTGAAACGCCGCAGCAGTCTATTGACCCGGCACTTTTCCCGATGCTACTTTCCACCTGGTTCCAGCCCTGACGCTCTTGGTAGTAATGGCTGCTCAGAGGTTGTCTAGCGGCCCGTCCTTCCGGCATCGTCAATGTGTCGGAGGTGGCTGTGGCGACGCTTTTCCGGAGCGCCGATCGGGCTCGGAAGCAATCCGACTCGTCGCCTGACGAGCCGGTCGTTTCGACACGGTCAACAAAAGGGGAACCTGTCATGGCGAGATTCATTTCCGGTAGGGCGGCCGCGGTCACGTTCGGCGTGCTGGCGCTGACGCTGGCCGGCGGCGGCTTCGCCGCCGCCCAGGCGACGACGGCGAAGCCCGCAGCCCAGACCGGGCAGCCGGGTGCCCGCCCCGCCGCGCGGGTGGGCCAGCCGGCGGTGACGCCGGCCGAGGCGGCCCAGGCCAAGGCGGCGCTGCGGGAAGGCGTGAGCCCGTCGTTCGTGGCCGGCTCCACCTCCTTCGCGGTGGTCAGCAGCGCCGGCGTGCTGCTCCGTGGGCACGACGCGGTCTCCGCGACCAGGTACGGCCCCGGCCAGTACCAGGTCATTTTCAACCACAGCCTGGTCCGGGGCGCGTACGTGGCCAACATCGGCGACGCCGCCAACTGCTGCATCCCGCCGGCCGGCGAGGTCTCGGTCGCGCCGCGGCTCGGCACGCCGAACGGCGTGTTCGTGCAGACGGTCGACTCGACCGGTGCCCCGTCGGACCGACCCTTCCACCTGGCGGTGCACACCCCCTGACCCGTGCCGCCCGACGACGCCGGCCCGCCCGGGCCGGCGTCGTCGCGTCCGCTACCGCACCCTCGGCGTGCTTCGCGGCGGATGGCGACAGTCGCCCCGGTCAGGGGGACAAAGGGCCCCGAGTGGCGTAATTTCCGACGTTTGCCGGACCGCCGCCCGGGAAGCAAGCACCGTGACGGACATCTCGGACACCCTGGCCAGCCTGCCCAGCCCGGTCGATCCCGATCCGACCGGCGCCGAGCTGCAACAGACGCTCTTCGAGGTCAAACGCGTGATCGTCGGGCAGGATCGGCTCGTCGAACGCCTGCTCACCGCGCTGCTCGCGAACGGTCACTGCCTGCTGGAGGGCGTCCCCGGCGTGGCCAAGACGCTCGCCGCGCACACCCTCGCCACCGTGGTCGGCGGAACCTTCTCCCGGATCCAGTTCACCCCGGACCTGGTGCCCTCCGACATCGTCGGCACCCGCATCTACCGGGCCTCGAAGGAGAGCTTCGACGTCGAGCTCGGCCCGATCATGGCCAACCTGCTGCTCGCCGACGAGATCAACCGCGCCCCGGCCAAGGTGCAGTCCGCGCTGCTCGAGGCGATGGCCGAGCGGCAGGTCTCCATCGGCGGGCGGAGCTGGCCCGTCCCCGACCCGTTCCTGGTGCTCGCCACCCAGAACCCGATCGAGTCCGAGGGGGTGTACCAGCTCCCCGAGGCGCAGCGCGACCGGTTCCTCCTCAAGATCGTCGTGGACTACCCGGGGGACGCCGACGAGCTGGCCATCCTCTACCGGATGAGCGCCGGCCGGCCGAGCCCGCGCCCGGTTCTCGACCCCGGCCGGCTTCGTGCGCTGCAACGCCGGGCCGGCGACGTCTTCGTGCACCACGCCCTCGCCGAGTACGTCGTCCGGCTGATCCTGGCCACCCGGGACCCGGGCCGGTTCGGGCTGCCCGAGATCGCGCCGTTGCTGGCGTACGGGGCCAGCCCCCGGGCCACCCTGGGCCTGGTCGCCGCCGCCCGGGCCCAGGCGCTGCTGCGCGGCCGGGACCACGTGTTGCCCGAGGACGTCCGGGAGTTGGCGGTGGACGTCCTCGCCCACCGGCTGGTGCTCTCCTTCGACGCGGTCGCCGACGGGGTCTCCGCCGAGGCGGTGGTGCGCCGGCTGGTCGACGCGGTGCCGCCGCCCCGGATCACCACCCACCACACCGGGTACGCCACCGACCTGGCGGCGGCGTGAGGGGCCCCGCCGTCCCGCCCGCGCGGGGCGGGACCACGCGGGCGTCGACCGGGACCACCCGGGCGTGGAACGGGGCGACCCCGGCCGACCCGACCCTGGCCGACCTCGCGCCGGGCGGGCGGCTGCGCCGGCTGGAGCTGACCGTCACCCGCCGCCTGGACGGGCTGCTGCACGGCCAGCACCGCGGGCTGCTGCCCGGTCCGGGCAGCGAGGTCGCCGGCAGCCGCGAGTACCGGCCGGGCGAGGACGAGGTGCGCCGGATGGACTGGGCCGTCACCGCCCGGACCACCGTCCCGCACGTCCGCGAGGTCGACGCCGACCGGGAGCTGACCACCTGGCTGCTGGTGGACGCCAGCCCCAGCATGGAGTACGGCACCGCCGAACTGGACAAGCGCGAGCTGGCGGTGGCCGCGGTGGCGGCGGTCGGTTTCCTCACCGCAGGCGCCGGCAACCGGCTCGGCGCCCAACTGCTGGCCCCGGACGGGCTGCGCCGGTTCCCCGCCCGCAGCGGCCGGACCCACCTGCTCGGGCTGCTGCGCACGTTGCTGTCCGCGCCGCGCGTCGGCGGGTACGAACCGGACACCGCGCCGCTGGCGCCCCCGGACCTGACCGACGGGTTGGCCGCGGTGGCACGGGTCGCCACCCGACGGGGCCTGGTCGTGGTGGTCTCCGACTTCCTCGACGGGCTGCCCGACGACCCGTCGGCCCCGCCGCCCTGGGAGGCGCCCCTGCGCCGGCTCGCCGTGCGGCACCAGGTGCTCGCCGTGCAGGTGTCCGACCCGCGTGAACTGGAGCTGCCGGACGTCGGCCTGATCACCCTGGTCGACCCGGAGACCGGCCGGCGGCGGGAGGTGTGGACCGGCGACCTCCGGCTGCGCGAGCGGTACGCCGAGGCCGCCGCCGTCCAACGTGACCAGGTCAGCCAGGCGCTGCGCCGGTGCGGTGCGGGCCACCTGCCGCTGCGCACCGACCGGGACTGGTGCGCCGACATCGTCCGGCACGTGCACGCCCAGCGCCGGCTCGCCCTGGCACCGGCGGCGAGCGGAGGCGGCCCGACGCGGGGGCCGGGCCCGACGCGGGGAGGTGCCGCGTGAACTGGCAGTCACCCGCCCGGCTCTGGTTGCTGCTCGGGGTCGCCGCGCTGGCCGCCGGCTACCTGCTGGCCCAGCGCCGCCGCAGCCGGTACGCCGTCCGCTTCACCAACCTGCGGCTGCTCGACCGGGTCGCCCCGCACCGTCCCACGTGGCGCCGGCACCTGCCGGCCGGCCTCTTCCTGGCCATGCTCGCGCTGCTGGTGGTGGGCTTCGCCCGGCCGCACGACGAGGTGCGGGTGCCCCGGGAACGGGCCACCGTCATGGTGGCCGTCGACGTGTCCACCTCGATGCTCGCCTCCGACGTCGAACCGGACCGGCTCAGCGCGGCCAAGCAGGCCGCCCGGCGGTTCGTCGACGGCCTGCCCGACGAGTTCAACGTGGGGCTGGTCGCGTTCGCCGGCAGCGCCGCCGTGCTGGTGCCGCCCAGCACCGACCGGGAGGCCCTGCACGAGGGGATCGACCGCCTCGCCGAGGGCGCCACCGGCGTGCAGGGCACCGCCATCGGGGAGGCGATCAACACCTCGCTCGGCGCGTTGAAGGGGCTGGACAGTCAGGCGGCCAAGCAGCCACCGCCGGCCCGGATCATCCTGCTCTCCGACGGGGCGAACACCTCCGGCATGGACCCGATGGAGGCCGCCGACGAGGCGGTCGCGGCGAAGGTGCCGGTGCACACCATCTCGTTCGGCACCCCGTCCGGGTTCGTCGACCGGGGCGGGCGGCCCATCCAGGTGCCGGTGGACGGGCAGACCCTCAGGGCGGTAGCCGACTCCACCGGGGGCGGCTTCCACGAGGCGACCAGCAGCGCGGAGCTGCGGGCGGTCTACGACGACATCGGCACCTCGGTCGGCTACCGCCGCGAGCGGCAGGACGTCTCCGCCCGGTTCATCGGGCTCGGGCTGGTCCTGGCGATGGGGGCCGCGGCGGGGTCGATGCGGTGGTTCTCCCGGCTGCCCTGAACCGGTTGGGCGCGGGACCCGGCGCGTCGGCAGGCCGACCCCTCCGGTTTTCCGAGACGGACATCCGCGGTGACAAGGACGTGAGGAGCGCACGCATGGCAGTGCAGACCGGACTGGGCGAGCCGCGCGGACCGTGGTTCGTCTCGCCCGAACTCGACCCGGACGGACGGGGCCGGTGGGACGTACCCGGTCAGGAGGAGGGCGGCCGGCGGCGCGGCTGGCGGGACCGGCTGCTGGCCGCGGCCGGGGTGGTGGCACTGTCCACCCTGTCCGGCGCGGCGGCCGGCATGTGGGTCGCCGACCAGGCCGGCGCGCCGGGCCCGGCGGCGGCGTCGGCGGCACCGGTGCCCGCCGAACTGGTCACCGCCGCCGAGCGGACCGTGCCGGGTGTGGTCTCGGTGCTGGTCGGGGGCGGCTCCGGCGCCGCGGCGACCGGCTCCGGCTTCGCCATCGACGACCAGCAGCACCTGATCACCAACGACCACATCCTGGCCAAGGGCGGCGCCACAGCGGTCACGGTGGAGCTGCCGGACGGCCGGCGGTTCCCCGCCGAGGTGGTCGGCCGGGAGCCGGGCAGCGACCTGGCCGTGCTCCGCGTGCCCCCGGACGCCGGCCTGGCCCCGCTGCCACTGGCCAAGCCGGGCGCCACCCGGGTCGGCGAGCCGGTGCTCGCGGTCGGTTCCCCGCTCGGGCTGGCCGGCACCGTCACCGCGGGCATCGTCAGCGCGCTCGATCGCCAGGTGCGGCTCGGCACCAACCGGCACCGGGCGGTGCAGACCGACGCGTCGATCAACCCGGGCAACTCCGGCGGCCCGCTGGTCAACGCCCGGGGCGAGGTGGTCGGGGTGAACACCGCCATCGCCACCATCGACGGCAGCGGCTCGATCGGCATCGGCTTCGCCATCCCGATCGAACAGGTGCAACAGACCGCCGACACCATCATCGGCAAGGGCGGCTGAGTCCCCGGCCCCTCGGGGGCCCATGCCCGACCACCGGCGCGGGTGGGGCGCTAGCCTCGGGGCGTGGACGACGGACTGCGGGTGACCGACCGACTGGTCGTGCCGGACGCCGAGCTGCGCGAACGGTTCTCCCGCTCGTCGGGGCCGGGTGGGCAGGGCGTCAACACCACCGACTCGCGGGTGGAGCTGAGCTTCGACGTGGCCGGCTCGCCGAGCCTGCCGGAGCCGCTGCGCGCCCGGGCGCTGCAACGCCTGGCCGGCCGGCTGGTCGACGGGGTGCTCACCATCGCCGCGAGCGAGCACCGGGCCCAGCTCGCCAACCGGGAGGCGGCCCGGGAACGGATGGTGGCGCTGCTGCGCGAGGCGGTGGCCCCGCCGCCCCCGCCACGTCGCCCGACCCGCCCGTCGCGGCGCGCCAAGGAGCGCCGCCTCGCCGACAAGAAGCGCCAGTCCCAGCGCAAGCGCGACCGCCGGGCCGACGACGACTGACGTGCCGGCGGGAAAATCGGGGAGGCCGTTGAGGGACGGGCGGCGATCTGGTGGAATAGCCCTGGGAGCAACCGGGCCGTCACCGACCGCACGACGTCACGTGACAGGAGCCCCCTCACCATGCTTCGAAGGCCAATCGTTCCGGCCCTGCTCGCCGCCCTCGCGGCCGTTTCCCTCACCCTGTTGACCGGGCTGTTCGCCGCAACGCCCACCCTCCCCGCGTCCGCCGCGCCGGCCGTCGCCGCACCGGTACGGATCATGCCGCTCGGCGACTCGATCACCGGCTCGCCCGGTTGCTGGCGGTCCATCCTCTGGAACCGCCTCCAGTCCACCGGCCACACGAACATCGACTTCGTCGGCACGCTCGGCCCGCAGGGCTGCGGGCAGGCGTACGACGGTGACAACGAGGGCCACGGCGGGTACCTGGTGACGAACGTCGCCAACCAGAACCTGCTCCCCGGCTGGCTCTCCGCCACCCACCCCGACATCGTGCTCATGCACTTCGCCACCAACGACGTGTGGAGCAACATCGCGCCGGCGACCATCCTGGCCGCTCACTCGAAGCTGGTGGACCAGATGCGGGCCAGCAACCCGGCGATGCGGGTGATCGTCGCGAAGATCATTCCGATGGCCCCGGCCACCTGCGCCGAGTGTGGGCAGCGGGTGGTCGCGTTCAACAGCGCGATCGACGGCTGGGCGGCGGGGAAGACCACCGCACAGTCCCCGATCGTGGTCGTCGACCAGTGGACGGGCTTCAGCACCGCCACCGACACGTACGACGGGGTGCACCCCAACGCCGCCGGCGACCAGAAGATGGCGGACCGCTGGTACCCGGCGCTGGCCGCCGCGCTCTCCGGCACCACCCCCACCCCCACCCCCACCCCGACAGGCACGCCGACGCCCACCACCACGCCCACGCCGGGCCCCACCTCGGGGGGCGGCTGCACGGCCGGCTACCGGATCGTCGGGCAGTGGCAGGGCGGCTTCCAGGGCGAGGTGATCGTCCGCAACACCGGGACCGCCCGGACGGTCGGCTGGACGGTCGGCTTCACCCTCCCCGACGGCCAGCGGATCAGCCAGGGGTGGAACGCCGAGCTGACCCAGACCGGCGGCGCGGTCACCGCCCGCAACGTGAGCTGGAACGGGACGCTCGCCCCGGGCGCGGAGGCCACCTTCGGCTTCCTCGGCAGCAGCACCGCCGCGCCCACCGTCCCCACCCTGAGCTGCACGGCGAGCTGAGGCCGGGAGGCTGAGGAGGGGCCCCTGCCGCGCCACGGGCGTCTAGGAGGGGCCCCTCCGCTCAGCCGAGCGCGGCGAGCAGCCGGGCGCGCAGGACGGCGGCCCGCTCGGCGAAACCGCGCTGTGCGGCGGCGTACTCGGCGCGGCCCTCCGGCGTCTCCACCCGCACCGGCGGGTACCCGAGCGCGGCCAGGTCGTACGGGCTGGCCCGCATGTCCAACGTGCGGATCTCCCGGGCCAGGGCGAAGCCGTCGGCCACCAGCTCCGAGCAGACCAGCGGGGACAGCTTGTACGCCCACTTGTAGAGGTCCATGTTGGCGTGCAGACAGCCCGGCTGCTCCAGGTCGTGCTGGCTCTCCCGGGTCGGGGCGAGCAGGTTCAGCGGCCGGGCCGGCGCGGTGAAGAACCGGTACGCGTCGAAGTGGCTGCACCGCACGCCCCGCTCCTCGACCACGGCTGCCGTCTCCGCCGGGCTGAGCCGCAGCGGCCACGCGTTGTGGCGTACCTCCTCCTGGGTCTGCCGGTAGACCATCGCCCACTCGTGCATCCCGAAGCAGCCCAGGTGCGCCGGCCGGCCGGCGGTCGCCGCGAGCAGGGCGCGGATCCAGTCCACCGAGCCGGCCCGCCGGGCGCGTACCGCGTCGGTGTCGAGGGTGAGCCCGGCGGCGTCGGCCCGGTAGTCCGGGCCGAACTCGGCCGGGTCCGCGCCGCGCAGCACCACGCCCGCCCCGGGATGCCAGCGGCGGAGCTGGGCGGGGCGGTGCGAGTAGTAGGTGAAGAGGAAGTCCTCCACCGGGTGCTTCGCGCCGGTGCGGCGGCGGGCCAGGTGCGGGGCCAGCCACCCGTCGACCCGCTCCTCGTGGGCACGCCGCCGGGCCTGCCAGTCGGTCAGGTCCAGCGGTGCGGCGGGGGCGAGGGCGGCGGTCACCGTCCCAGCGTACGACCGCCGCCCACCCACCTTTACGGCCCTGGGTCAGGGCACGTCCACCCGGACCCCGGCGGAGAACACCCCGCTGCGCAGCTCGAGCTGCTTCGGCCGGGCCGGGCCGTCGACCGTGAACACCAGCGGCAGCACCAGCCGGCTGCCCGCGGCGAGCGGCTGGGCGAACACGTCCCGCCCCTGGTTGGCCAGCCGGGTCGCCGCCTCGTCGGTGCTGACCCAGGTGCCGCCCGGCAGGTACGCCCGCTGCATCTGACCGTGCCAGGTCTGCTGCTGCGGACTGACGTTGCGGACCCCGACGGTGGCCTGGCACTGCCCGCCGGCGACCGGCCTGCTCGGGCAGGCGACCCGGTAGACGGTGAACTCCAGCGCCTGCTCGCGCAGCGGCACGCCGACCACCCCCGTCGCGCTGCGCCCCACCCAGGCGCCGCTGGTCGGCTGCTTGGTCGTGTCGATCGCGGCGACCCGCCGGGTGGCGGTCAGCGTGGCCGCGAGGACCACCCCGGCCAGGAGCGCCAGGGCCGCCCCCACCAGCAGCCAGACCGGGGGCCTGCGGCGGCGGGCCGCGGCCGTCGGCATGGCGGGCCGGGGGTACACGGTCCCCCGGTCGCTCGTCCCCGGCACGGCCGCCCCGGCGGTCCCGGCCGGCGCGGTGGCCCCGGGCTGCCGGGCACCGGAGCGCACGCGTCGGCGCCGCTGCCACCACCACAGCCCGCCGAGCCCGATCAGGAGAACCACGGCCAGCGCGGCGAGCAGCACCGGGGGCCGGCGCCACGGCGGGGCCGCGGTGACCTCGGCCGCCGGTACCGTCGCGCCGCTCCAGGTCGCGGTCGCGCAGTCGTACGGCCGGTTGCCGTCGCTGGTGAAGGCGCAGGCCGGCGCGGTGAGCGGTCGGCCCGGCGCGGCGGCGGAGAGCGCGGTGTGCAGCGTGGTGGTGCTGCGGGCGGGCAGGTTGAGCTGCCAGGTCACCTCGGTGCTCGCCGCCGAGCGGGTGGCCCGCCCGCCGGGGGTGATCCAGGTCGCGGACGTCCCGGCGGGCAGCTCCTGGCGCACCGTGGTGGCCAGTGGCCGGCTCCCGGTGTTGCGGACCTGGACCTGGTAGCCCGGCGCGGGTGTGCCGGCCGGCGTGACCGCCACCGTCACCGGTGAGGGTGCGCCCTGGGTCGGCACCACCACGGACGGCGAGACCAGCGGCGGCGGCGCGGGCGCCGCCGGCGTCGGCGCCGTGGCCGAGTCGGTGGGTGTCGGGGTCTCCGTCGGTGTGGCGACGACCGCCGCCGGGCGGGCCGCCGCTGCCGGCGTGGCCGCCTCCGGGGCTGCCGTGGGCAGTGCCGGCACGGCGGCGAGGATGCCGAGGCAGTGTACGAACACCGCGAGGGCCCTGTGGTTTCGTGTCGATGCAGGCATACGAACGAACCTCCGGTAGCCGACGCTAGGCGCGACGCCACGTCGTGCGGGTACGAAGTGGCGAACCCTGCCCGTGTCGGCGACGGACCACGTAGGGTGGCCGCCCCGGGCTCTCTCCCGACCCGCCCGCCCGCCGCCCGGGGTGCCCCCGTGCGTAGCAGGAGGGCCGCGCCGCCCTGGCGTGCCCGTCGGCGCGGCCGGGCGTCGTCCCGGGGCTAGATTGGCCTGGTGCGTATCGCTCGTTTCGCTCATGCCAAGGGAATGTCGTTCGGGGCCGTCGAGGGCGAGCCGGAGGCGGGCCCACAGGGCCTGACCATCGCCGAGATCGAGGGCCACCCGTTCGGGCAGATCCAGTTCAGCGGCGCCCGGTGGGCGCTCTCCGACGTCCGACTGCTCTCCCCGATCCTGCCCAGCAAGGTGGTCTGCGTCGGCCGCAACTACGCCGAGCACGCCGCCGAGCAGGGCAGCGCGGTGCCGAAGGAGCCGCTGCTCTTCCTCAAGCCGTCCACCTCGGTGATCGGCCCGCGCGACGCCATCCGGCTGCCGATCTTCTCCAAGCGGGTCGAGCACGAGGCCGAGCTGGCCGTGGTGATCGGTGCCCCCGGGGCCCGCCGGGCCGACCGGGCCGCCGCCGAGCGGGCCATCTTCGGCTACACCTGCGCCAACGACGTGACCGCCCGCGACCTCCAGCGCTCCGACGGGCAGTGGACCAGGGCCAAGGGCTTCGACTCGTTCTGCCCCATCGGGCCCTGGATCACCACGGACCTGGACGTCACCGATCTGGAGGTCCGGTGCGAGGTGGGCCGCAACCCGGAGGAGATGGAGGTGCGGCAGCTCGGCCGGACGCGGGACATGGTCTTCGACGTCCCGGCCCTGGTGTCGTACGTCTCGCACGTCATGACGCTGCTCCCCGGCGACGTGGTGCTCACCGGCACCCCGGCGGGGGTTAGCCCGCTCGTGGAGGGGGATACCGTCACCGTTCGTATCGAGGGGATCGGGGAGCTGACCAACCCGGTGGTCCCGGTCAGCTGACTCGTCGGGGGCCCGAAACCGCAGCACAGCACGGGTTCCGGGCCCCCGATTTGGCCCAGCCGGGGCCGGGAGGGTAAAGTTTCTCTCCGGTGCCGCAAGGCACCGAACGGCGCCGTGAGGTGCCAATGGGGTATGGGGTAATTGGCAGCCCAACTGATTCTGGTTCAGTTAGTCTAGGTTCGAGTCCTGGTACCCCAGCAACCGGTGGTCGCGAGAGCGCCGGTCGCTGGATCCCGCTGGAGAGCGCTCCGGTCGCCCGCAAGGGGGCTGGAAGAATCTCTGGTAGAGTTCGGCGGCACCGCCCGGCAGGGCGGTGCAGGAGAAGGTTCTGGCCCCGTCGTCTAGTGGCCCAGGACGCCGCCCTCTCAAGGCGGTAGCGCCGGTTCGAATCCGGTCGGGGCTACAGTTCCGGTCAGCCCGTCTCACTTCGGTGAGGCGGGCTGTTTCGCGTTCCGGGCCCGGTCGTGAGCCTCCCGGGGCCGGCTCACGAACGATCCCGCAGCTGGGCCGTGGTGGGGAAGCTGCGCTGAAATCCGCCACCCACCCCCTGCGCGCCCGCGAGGGATCCGCCGCTAGACTACAGCGGCGCCGCCCGTCAGGCCGGCGATGCAGGAAAAGTCTTGGCCCCGTCGTCTAGTGGCCCAGGACGCCGCCCTCTCAAGGCGGTAGCGCCGGTTCGAATCCGGTCGGGGCTACAACTCCACTCGGCCCGTCTCACCCCGGTGAGACGGGCCGTTCCCGTCCCACCCCGAGGCGGGGTGGGGGAGCGGGGTGGGCTAGAGGCCGGAGAGGCGTTGGCCGGCTCTCACCACGGCCATGGCGTGACGTTCGCCGGGACGGCGGCCGAGGCGCTCGATCGGGCCGGAGATGCTGATCGAGGCGATCACCCGGCCCGTGCGGTCGCGGATCGGGGCCGAGACGCTCGCCACACCCGCCTCCCGCTCGGCGACGCTCTGCGCCCAGCCCCGCCGGCGTACCTCGGCCAGGGTGCGGCCGGTGAACTTCGACCGGGGCAGCAGCGGCATCACCGCCTCCGGCGGCTCCCAGGCCAGCAGGATCTGCGCCGCCGAGCCCGCGGTCATCGGCAGCACCGAGCCCACCGGCACGGTGTCCCGTAGGCCGCTGGCCCGCTCGGCGGCGGCCACGCAGATCCGCTCGTCGGCGCGGCGCAGGTAGAGCTGGGCGCTCTCCCCGGTGGCGTCGCGCAGCGCGGCCAGCAGCGGCTCCGCCGCTGTCAGCAGCACGTCCGGCGCGGCGTTGGCGAGCTCACCGAGTCGAGGGCCAGGGCGCCAGCGGCCCTGGGTGTCCCGGACCAGCATCCGGTGGATCTCCAGCGCCTGCGCCAGCCGGTGCGCGGTGGCCCGGGGCAGCTTGGTGCGTTCAACGAGTTCGGCCAGGCTGGCGCCGTCGACGCAGGCGGCCAGGATGACCACCGCCTTGTCGAGAACGCCGACACCGCTCATACTGTGTCCCACAAACCGAAACTTACCTCCCAGAATTTAGGATGTCCAGATGGTGGGAGTCACTCGACCGAGGACCCTGGCCGAGAAGGTCTGGGACACGCACGTCGTCCGGTCCGCCGAGGGCGAACCGGACCTGCTCTACATCGACCTGCACCTGCTGCACGAGGTCACCAGCCCGCAGGCCTTCGACGGGCTGCGGCTCGCCGGCCGCCGCGTGCGCCGCACCGACCTCACGCTCGCGACCGAGGACCACAACACCCCGACGGGGTACGCGGATCCGGCGTTCCAGCAGCGGCGCGGCGACCTGCTCACGATCGCGGACCCCACCTCCCGCACCCAGATCGAGACGCTGCGCCGCAACTGCGCCGAGTTCGGCGTCCGGCTGCACCCGCTCGGCGACGCCAACCAGGGCATCGTGCACGTCATCGGCCCGCAGCTCGGCGTCACCCAGCCCGGCATGACGATCGTCTGTGGCGATTCACACACCGCGACCCACGGGGCGTTCGGCGCCCTCGCGTTCGGCATCGGCACCAGCGAGGTCGAGCACGTGCTGGCCACCCAGACGCTGCCGCAGGCCCGCCCGAAGACGATGGCCGTGAACGTCACCGGCCAACTCGGCCCCGGCGTCACCGCCAAGGACCTGGTGCTCGCCCTGATCACCCAGGTCGGCACCGGCGGCGGGCGTGGGCACATCGTGGAGTACCGGGGCGAGGCGATCCGCGCGTTGTCCATGGAGGGGCGGATGACCGTCGCCAACATGTCCATCGAGTGGGGCGCCAAGGCCGGCATGATCGCGCCGGACGAGACCACCTTCGCGTACCTCAAGGGGCGGCCGAACGCGCCGCAGGGGGCCGACTGGGACGCTGCGGTCGACCACTGGCGGACGCTGCCCACCGACGAGGGGGCGACCTTCGACGCCGAGGTGACCCTCGACGCGAGCCGGATCACCCCGTTCGTCACCTGGGGCACCAACCCCGGTCAGGGCGCCCCGCTGGGCGCGGTCGTGCCGGACCCGGAGGAGTTCGGCACCGACTCCGAGCGGGCCGCCGCCCGCCGGGCCCTGGAGTACATGGACCTCGCGCCGGGCACCCCGCTGCGCGACCTCTCCGTCGACGTGGTCTTCGTCGGCTCCTGCACCAACGGCCGGCTGGAGGACCTGCGCGCCGCCGCCGACGTGCTGCGCGGGCAGAAGGTCGCCGACGGCGTACGGATGCTCGTGGTCCCCGGCTCCGCAGCCGTCCGGGAGGCCGCCGAGGCCGAAGGACTGGACAAGGTGTTCACCGCCGCCGGGGCCGAGTGGCGGTTCGCCGGCTGCTCGATGTGCCTGGGCATGAACCCGGACACGCTCTCCCCGGGGGAGCGTTCCGCCTCGACCTCCAACCGCAATTTCGAGGGGCGTCAGGGCCGGGGTGGCCGCACCCACCTGGTGTCGCCGCCGGTCGCCGCCGCCACCGCCGTGGTCGGCCGGCTGGCCGCCCCCGCCGACCTGTAGAAGGGCAGCCGCGACAGATGGACAAGTTCACCGTGCACACCGGCACCGCCGTGCCGCTGCGCCGTTCCAACGTGGACACCGATCAGATCATCCCCGCCGTGTACCTCAAGCGGGTGACCCGGACCGGATTCGCCGACGGGCTGTTCAGCGCGTGGCGGGAGGACCCGTCATTCGTGATGAACGATTCCGTGTATTCGGGCGCGTCGATTCTCGTGGCCGGCCCGGAGTTCGGTACGGGGTCGTCTCGGGAGCACGCCGTCTGGGCGCTGCGGGACTGGGGGTTCCGGGCGGTGATCTCGCCCCGGTTCGGCGACATCTTCCGCGGCAACGCCCTCAAGGAGGGTCTGCTGCCGGTCGAGTTGGAATTGAAAGCCGTCGAGGAGTTGTGGCGCCTCGTCGAGTCCGACCCCACCACCGCCGTCACCGTCGACCTGACCTCCCGCGAGGTCCGGGCGGGGGATGCCGCCTGGTCGTTCCCCCTCGACGACTTCAGCCGCTGGCGGCTGCTGGAGGGGTTGGATGACATTGGACTCACGCTCCGCCACGAGGCCGAAATCACCTCGTACGAGCGCGGTCGACGGCCGTTCCTGCCCGCCGTGGCATAGCCGTACGCCCGATCCGGCATCGCTTTCCGCCCCCACCGGCCCGCCCAGTGGGGGCGAATCCGTTGCGACACAAGGCCTTTTTTCCACCGAATGTTTGTGTCCAGGCAGCACAGGGCATACCGTGCGCGCAGAATGGCTCGCGTCGAGTCAGTTGCACAATCGGGAGGAAGTCGTGAACAAGGCCGAGCTCATCGAGGCGCTCGCCGTTCGCCTGGGGGACCGGAAGACGGCGACGGCCGCGCTCGACGCGGTCCTCGCTGAGGTCCAGGCGGCGGTCACCAAGGGCGAGAAGGTGGCGATCACCGGATTCGGAGCGTTCGAGAAGCGCGTCCGGGGAGCCCGAACAGCGCGCAACCCGCGGACCGGCGAGGCGGTGAAGGTCAAGAAGACATCCGTCCCGACCTTCCGGCCGGGTGCCGGGTTCAAGGAGATGGTGGCCAGCGGCAAGGTGCCGAAGGCCACGGCGGCGGCGAAGAAGACCGCCACGGCCGCCACCAAGACCACGGCCGCCAAGGCGACCGGGGCCAAGGCGACGACCGCGAAGGCCGCGACGGCCAAGGCGGCGGGTGCCAAGGCGACCGGTGCGAAGGCCACCGGTGCGAAGGCTGCCGGGACGAAGGCGGCCGGGACGAAGGCCGCGACGGCCAAGGCGGCGGGTACGAAGGCCACCGGCGCCAAGGCCACCGCCGCGACGAAGAAGGCGGCCCCGGCCAAGGCGACCAAGACAACGGCGTCCACGGCCGCCACCAAGAAGGCCGCCACCGCGAAGAAGACCGCGGCGGCGACCAAGTCGACCACGGGGAAGAAGACCACCGCGGCGGCGACCAAGAGCACGGCGAGCAAGAGCACGGCGGCCAAGAAGGCGCCGGCGAAGAAGTCCTCGGCCAAGAAGGCGGCTACCAAGCGCTGACCGGCCGAACCGTTCGGAAGGGGCGCCCACCGGTCCGGTGGGCGCCCCTTCGCTTGTCCGGGTACGGGTTCCGGCCCGTTGACCGACGGCGTGCGGCGCGCGCAGAATCGCCGGACCCCCACCGGTCGGCGAAAGGCAGCCCGTGCGCTACCGCCACCTCCACACCGCCACGCTCGCCCTGGGCATCGTCGTCCTGGTCGACGTGCTGCGGGTCTTCCTCCCCTCGGTCATCACCATCTTCGGGCAGGCCGCCGCCACCCCCGCCGAACTGCTGGGGGCGTTCGCGCTCGGCTGGTTCGTGCTCGCCCTGGCCTTTCCCCCACTGCTGCGCCGGTTGGGCGCCCGCCCGGTCACGCTGGTCGCCGCCGTGGCGCTGGCCGGTCTCCGGCTCGCCCTCACCGCCGCCCCGGGCGGCCGGGCCCAGCTCTGGCTGGCCACCGCAGGCCTGGTGGCCGGGCTGCTCTGGCTGGCCGGCGCCGCGGCCGGCACCCATCGGCCGGTGCCCGGGCTGGCGCTGGGGCTGGCCCTCGGCGCGGTCGTGCACGCGGGGCTCGGCACGTACGACCTGGTCTGGCGGGGTGGCTGGGCCGGGTGGGCCGGCAGCATCGTCCTCGTGGGGCTCTTCCTGGCCGCGACGGCCCGCCCCACGCCGCCGGTGGAATCGACCCCGTCCGCGTCGCCGGTGGAACCGGGCGGCGGTGCCCGCGCGTGGCTGCTCGCCGGCCCGGCGTTGCTGTTGACCGGGATGGTGGCGCTCTCCCCGGCGGTGGCGGAGACCGCGTCCTCCTACCGGCGTGGCCCCGGCGACGGCCTCGCCCACTCGGCGGCCGGTGACGTGTCCGCCCTGTTCAGCTACGCAGTCGCCTTCTTCCTGCTCGCCGCGCTGGCCCGGCCGCCGCGCGGGTGGGCGCGGCTGCTCGGCCCGCTCGCGCTGATGCTCGGGGTGGTGCTGTTCGCCGCCGGGGAGCCGGGCTGGCTGGGGCCGGCGGTCCTGCTGACCGCCGCCGGCGTCGGCGCGTGCCTGAGCCTCGCCGGGGCCGCCGCCCCGGCCGCCGCCGCCGCCCCGGCCGCCGCCACCGCCGTTCCCGATCCCGCCGGCGCCCCGGACGCCTCCGCCTCCGCCGGTACCGCCGCCGTCTCGGCCTCCGCCGGGACACCGGGCCGGCCCGACCGGTCGCCGCTCGCGGCGGTGCTGGGCATGCTGCTCCTCGCCGTCGCCGCCGTCGGCTACTACGCCGCGTACGACCTCGGCTATCCGAACGCGGCGGTGCCGGTCGTCGTGGCCGGCCTCGTCGCCGCCGTGGCGCTCGCCCCGGCCCTCCGGGGCGGGACGGCCGTGCCGGCCGGGGCGGCGTCCTCGACGTGGGCGAGAGGTATCGCCGCGGTCTCCGGGTTGGTCACCCTCCTCGTGACGAACCTGCCGGCCGCCGAGGTCGCCCCGTTCCGGCCCGGCAGCCCGCCCGCCGACGTGCGGGTGGTGGCGTACAACGTCCGGATGGGGTTCGGGCTGGACGGACGGTTCGACCCGGACGGGCTGGCCCGGGTGGTCGCCGCCGAGCGGCCGGACGTGGTGGTGCTCGGCGAGGTGGACCGGGGCTGGCTGCTCAACGGCGGCCACGACACCCTCACCCTGCTCGCGGCGCGGCTGCGCATGCCGTACGTGTTCGCGCCCGCCGCCGACCCGGTGTGGGGCGACGCGGTGCTCAGCCGGTTTCCTGTGGAGTCGCCCCGGACCGTGGCGCTGGCGGCGCTCGGCGCCCCCACCGGCGCCCAGGCGCTCGGCGTCACCGTCGACCTCGGCGGCGACGCGCGCCTCGCGGTGGTCGCCACCCACCTGCAACCGCCGCCCGGCCGGGAGCCTGTGGCGCAGGCCCGCGCGGTGGCGCGGTTCGCTCTGGAGTACGCCGCCGACCGGCCCCTCGTGGTCGCCGGGGACCTGAACACCGAGCCGGGCGCCCCGGCGTACGCGGAGTTCACCCGGGCCGGGCTGGTGGACGCGTTCGCCGCGGCCCGGCCCCTGTTCACCAGCCCGGCCGACGACCCGCGCGAGCAGATCGACCACGTCCTGGTCTCGCCGGGCATCGTGGCCGGTGGGCCGGTGGCGCCGCGCAGCACCGCCAGCGACCACCTTCCGGTCGCGGTCACCCTTACCCTGCCACCCACCGCCGCCGGCTGAGACCCGTGCCGAACCCCGTCGGCCGTGCCCTTCGTCAGGGGCGGCCGGCTGACGCCGTCACAGGGGGTCGGCGGCGAGAAGGCGGTCGGCGGCGAAGGCGAGCAGCCAACCGCCGCCCTTCGGTGTGGTGAAGTCGCCGGCGCGGCCGGTGAGGCGTTCCATCGCCCCGGGGATCACCTTGCCCTGGGTGCACACCCCGGCCCTGGCCCCCTCGGCGGCCAGCTCGGTGAGGCAGGCCGCGGCGGCCAGCGCCCGTTCGTCCGGGTCCTGGCCGGGCTGCGGCTCGTCGAGGTCGCCGGCCACCTCGATCGGCAGGTCCAGCAGGGCCGCCGCCGGGTCCAGGGTCTGCACGCAGCGGCGGGCCGAGGCCGACAGCAGCCGGGCCGGGCGGACCAGGGCCACCAGGGGCGCCAGGGCGTGCGCCTGCGCCCAGCCGGTGTCGTCTAGCGGTCGGCCGGCGTCCGGGCCGGACCAGGTCCCGCGCCTGCCGGCGTGGGCGTGCCGGACCAGCGCCACCGTCGCGGTGACCGGAGGCAGGGCGGCGAACGCGGCCAGCACCTCGGCGTCGTGCGGGTAGCTGACCAGGCGCGTCGCCTCCCCGGCGGGGAGCCAGCGGATCCCGTCGACCTCGGTGTCGGGCTGGAAGCCCCCGTCGGCGACCGCCCGCATCGACCAGTAGTCGACCGCCTTCGGTCGACCCTCACTGCGGTACCGCATGGTGGGCAGCCGGACCTGGGGCACCGCCCGCACGTCGGCCTCCTCGGCGACCTCCCGGACGGCGGCCGACAGCGGATGCTCGCCCGCCTCCAGCTTGCCCTTGGGCAGCGACCAGTCGCCGTACCGGGGGCGGTGCACCAGGCAGACCAGCACGCCGTCCTCGTCCGGGCGCCAGACCACCCCGCCTGCGGCCCGGATCATCCGTTCCCCCTCCGACATCCGCTCAGCCTAGGCTCAACCGGGGGTGCCGCCGACGCGGCGCAGCAGCAGGTCCTGCAGATGGGTCAGCGGACCGCCCGGCGCTCCCGTCCGCCGGGTCCAGGAGCCGTCCCCGGCCAGCTCGAACGCCTCCACGTCGGGGCTGAACGCCGCGGCCAGCACGTGGTCCAACTCGGCCCTGGCCACCGGGTCGCTCACCTGCACCAGTGCCTCCACCCGGCGGTCCAGGTTGCGGTGCATCAGGTCGGCCGAGCCCATCCAGAACTCGGCAGCTCCGTTGTTGCCGAACCGGAAGATCCGGGAGTGCTCCAGGAACCGGCCGAGGATCGACCGGACCCGGATGTTCTCCGACAGCCCCCGAACTCCCGGGCGCAGCGTGCACATGCCCCGGATCAGCAGGTCCACGTGCACCCCGGCCCGGGACGCCCGGTAGAGCGCGTCGGTGACCTTCTCGTCGACCAGCGAGTTCACCTTGAACTGCACCAGCCCCGGCATGCCGAGCCGGACGTGGGTGATCTCCCGCTCGATCCGCTCGATCAGCCCCCGCCGGATTCCCTGCGGGGCCACCATCAGCCGCCGGTACGCGGTCTGCCGGCTGTAGCCGGTGAGCACGTTGAACAGGTCGGTGAGGTCGGCGCCGATCTCCGGGTCGGCGGTCAGCATGCCGAAGTCCTCGTACAGCCGGGCGGTCTTCGGGTGGTAGTTCCCCGTGCCGATGTGGCAGTAGCGGCGGATCTGGGCGCCCTCCTGGCGTACCACCAGGGCGGTCTTGCAGTGCGTCTTGAGGCCGACCAGGCCGTACACCACGTGGCAGCCGGCGCGCTCCAGCGTGCGCGCCCAGCCGATGTTGGCCACCTCGTCGAACCGGGCCTTCAGCTCCACCAGCACCACCACCTGCTTGCCGGCGGCGGCCGCGTCGACGAGCGCGTCGACGATCGGGGAGTCCCCGCTGGTGCGGTAGAGGGTCTGCTTGATGGCCAGCACGTCCGGGTCGGCCGCCGCCTGCTCGACGAAGCGCTGCACGCTCGTCGCGAACGAGTGGTACGGGTGGTGCACCAGCACGTCCCCGTCCCGCAGGGTGGCGAAGACGCTGCGCGGCACCTCGCCCTCGGTGAGCCGGGGGTGGGTGGCCGGCACGAACGGCGGGTCCTTCAGGTCGGGGCGGTCGGCGTCGCCGTAGAGCTGCCACAGGGCGGACAGGTCGAGCAGGCCACGGACCCGCAGCACGTCGTGGCCGTCCATGTCCAGTTCGCGAACCAGCAGCTCCAGCATGTGGTCGGAGATGGAGGCGGCCACCTCCAGCCGTACCGGCGGGCCGAACCGGCGGCGGGCCAGCTCCCGCTCCAGGGCTTGGAGCAGGTCCTCGTCGCGGTCCTCGTCGACCTCCACCTCGGTGTTGCGGGTGACCCGGAACAGGTGACACTCGACGACCTGCATGCCGGAGAAGAGCTGCTCCAGGTGCACCGAGATCAGTTCCTCGACCGGGAGCACCTGTACCCCGGGGGCGTCCCGGCCGACCCGGACGAACCGGGGCACGTTGTTCGGCACCTTGACCCGGGCGAACAGCTCCGAGCCGCCGTCGGGGTCGCGGACGGCGACGGCCAGGTTCAGCGATCGCCCGGAGATGTACGGGAACGGGTGCGCGGGGTCGACCGCGAGCGGGGTGAGCACCGGGAAGATGTGCTGGCGGAAGTAGGTGCGCAGGCGCTCCCGCTCGGGCGCGTCCAGGTCCGACCAGCGCAGGATCCGGATGTTCTCGGCGGCGAGCTTCGGCAGCACGTCGTCGACGGAACAGGCGGCGTGCCGGCCGACCAGGTCGGCGGTCCGCTCGGTGATCAGCTCAAGCTGGGTGCGCAGCGGCAGCCGGTCCCCGCCGCGTACCGGCAGCCCCGCCGAGAGGCGGCGCTTCAGCCCGGCCACCCGCACCATGTAGAACTCGTCGAGGTTGCTGGCGAAGATGGCCAGGAACTTCGCCCGCTCCAGCAGCGGGGTGCGCGGGTCCTCGGCCAGGGCCAGCACCCGGGCGTTGAAGTCGAGCCAGGACAGCTCCCGGTTGAGGAACCGGTCCTCGGGCAGCGGCTCCGGCGGCGTCGGCTCGTCGTCGTCGGGGTCGAGCCGCACCGCGGGCTCCTCGCTGGGCGCGTCGAGCACCTCCTCCAACCCGGTGGAGGCCGTGGCGGCGGAGGGGCCGGACGCCGTCACCTCGTCCTCGGCGGTCTCCCGGGGGCGGAAGCGGCCGTCGACGCCGCGCAGGCGGGACCCGTTGCGGACGGGCGTGGGGTCGACGGCTTCCCGCCCACCGGTGGGGCGGTCGTCGGCGGGTGGGTGGTCGTCGGTGGACGGGCCGGTGGGATGCTCGCGAGGGGTGCTCACCCGCTCATAATGTCCCGGAACGGGTTAACGCAAAATGAACTTGGGCGGGTAGCTCACGGCATCGTCGGCAACGTCACCCGGACGATCTCCCCGACGGTGTCGGTCTCGATCCGGACCCGCTGGCCCAGCCGGAGCAGCCGCAGCCCGGAGGCGTCGAACGCCCGGGCCGGGAAGGCCAGCTCGGTGCCGTCGTCGAGGAGCAGCACGCCGCTTCGCGTCGCCGCGTCGTAGGTGGCCACCGTGCCCTGCATGGCAGCACCGTACACCCCGCCCCGGGCCGGTCGGGTCAACCCGGGTGGGCGGCCGGCCGGTCGACGCCGGCCAGGGCGGCGGTGCGCGGCCCGAGCCCCAGCCGGGCGGCGGCGGCCAGATCGGCGGCCGTGTCGACGTCCCGGCGCAGGGTCGGCCAGTCACCGGTCAGCGGCAACGCGCCGCCCGCCAGGTGGGCCGCCGCCGAGCCGACCCCGAACCGGGGGGCCAGCGGCACGCCGGGCGGCGCGGCGAGCAGCACGGTGCCGCTCCCCGGGGCGTCGGCCACGAACCGGCGTACCCCGGCAGGGCCGGCGGCGACCGCGTCCAGCGCGGCGGCCAGCTCGGCCGGGCGCAGCGCCGGCAGGTCCGCGGTGAGCCCGGCCACCCACCCCCCGCCGCCGGCGGTCGCGACCTCGGCGCCGTGCCGGAAGGCGGCGTTCAGGCCGGCGTCCGGCGCGTCCGGCACGGCCCGCGCGCCCGCCGCGCCGGCCACCGCCGCCACCAGCGGGTCGTCGGTGACCACCACCACGGCGGCCACCGCCGGGCACGCCCGCACCGCGGCGACCGTGTCGGCCGCCAGGGCCAGCGCCAGATCCTCATGGGGTACGCCGGGCAGCGCCCCACGCAGCCTGCTCTTCGCCGCGCCGAGACGCTTCACCGGCACCACCACCGTCCAGGTCCGCTGCCGCACGGCACAATCCTGCCAGTCGAGCGGCGGCACCCGCACTGGCCGTACCCGGGGCGAGCAGGCATGATTTCGCTGCGGGCGGCGTGGGCGGGTGCGGCGCGGGTCGGGGCTACGAGGAGGCAGGGTGACACGGCGCAGGCTGGGGTTCTGGCAACGGTTCGCCGTGCTGCTGGTGAAGCCCGTGATGGTGGTCTGGACCCGGCGCACCTGGCGGGGCATGGAGCACCTGCGCAGCCCCGGCGGAATCATCATCGTGCCGAACCACCTCTCGCACGCCGACCCGCTGGTCTCCGCGCACTTCGTCTACGACGCGGGGCGCTGGCCCCGGTTCCTCGGCAAGGCCAGCGTCTTCCGGGTGCCGGTGGCGGGCTGGATCCTGCACCGGTGCCGGCAGATCCCGGTGGAACGGGGCACGGCGGATGCCGTCAAGTCGCTGGACACCCTGGTCGCCGCGCTCTCCGAGGGGGGCGCGGTGGTGATCTACCCGGAGGGGACCACCACCCGCGAGCCGGAGCTGTGGCCGATGAAGGGCAAGACCGGCGCCGCCCGGCTGGCGCTGGCCACCGGCGCCCCGGTGGTCCCCGTCGCCATGTGGGGCCCGGAGAAGCTCTTCGACCCGCGGACCAACCGGTTCAGCCTGCGGCCCCGCATCCCGGTGACCGTGGTCGCCGGCCCGCCGGTCGACCTGAGCCGGTGGGCCGGCTCGACGCCAACCAAGGCCACCCTGGAAGAGATGACCGAGGCCATCATGCTGCGCCTGCGCGACCAGCTCGCCGAGATCCGCGGCGGGACGCCGCCACCGCTGTGGGAGCGGCAGCCCCGCCCCGCCGGCCCCCGCTCCCTGCCGGCCGAGGGGGGTGCGGCGTGACCGGCCATGTCGCCGTGCTGGGGGCCGGGTCGTGGGGGACGGCGTTCGCCAAGATCCTCGCCGACGCCGGCCGGGAC
The DNA here is from genome assembly GCF_040296145.1 of Micromonospora sp. NPDC002296. Taxonomy (NCBI): domain Bacteria; kingdom Bacillati; phylum Actinomycetota; class Actinomycetes; order Micromonosporales; family Micromonosporaceae; genus Micromonospora; species Micromonospora sp. NPDC002296. Next base: position 2,210 of record NZ_JBEOWQ010000017.1, on the reverse strand, counting down.
GTGACGATCTGGGCCCGGCGGCAGCCGGTGGCCGAGGCGATCCGGTCGCGGCGGCACAACCCGGAGTACCTGCCGGACCTGCGGCTGCCGGAGCGGGTCACCGGCACCGCCGACGCCGCCGAGGCGATCACCGGCGCGGAGATCGTGGTGCTGGCCGTGCCGTCGCAGACGCTGCGCGGCAACCTCGCCGAGTGGACCGGCCACCTGCACCCGGACTCGACGCTGGTGTCGCTGATGAAGGGCATCGAGCTGGGCACCACCAGGCGGATGAGCGAGGTGATCGTGGAGACCGCCGGGGTCACCCCGGACCGGGTGGTGGTGGTCTCCGGCCCGAACCTCGCCCCCGAGATCGCCGCCGAGCAGCCCGCCGGCACCGTGGTCGCCGGCACCGACGACCGCCGCGTCCAACTCGTCCAGTCGTCGATCCGGACGTCGTACTTCCGGCCGTACACCAACGACGACGTGATCGGCTGCGAACTGGGCGGGGCGGTGAAGAACGTGATCGCCCTCGCGTACGGCATCGCCACCGCGATGGGGTTCGGCGACAACACCCGGGCGATGCTGATGACCCGGGGGCTGGCCGAGACCGCCCGGCTCGGGGTGGCACTCGGCGCGGACCCGATCACCTTCGCCGGGCTGGCCGGGATGGGCGACCTCGTGGCGTCCTGCTCGTCGCCGCTGGCCCGCAACCGGACCTTCGGCGAGCACCTGGGCCGGGGGGAGACCCTGGAGCAGGCCCAGGCGGCCACCCGGCAGACCGCCGAGGGCGTGAAGAGCTGCCTCGCCATCCGGGACCTGGCCCGGTCGCACGGGGTGGAGATGCCGATCACCGAGCAGATCGAGCGGATCTGCCACGAGGGGACGGACCCCCGGCTCACCGTGGACCTGCTGATGAGCCGCACCGCCAAGCCCGAGTCGTACGAGTGAGGCCCGCATGAGCGCGCCGACCGGCGACGGCGACGGCACCCGGTGCGTCCGGGCCGGCCTGCCCGAGCCGACCCCGGGGCAGCCGTTCCTGCCCGGACCGGTCTTCGCCGCGACGTACCACCTCGACCCGTGGCAGGGGCCGGCGGCGACCCCGAACGGGTACGGCCGGCCGGACAACCCGACCCGCCGGCTGCTGGAGGCGGCCATCGGTGAGCTGGAGGGCGGTGACGTCCGGGTCTTCGCCAGCGGGCAGGCGGCCATCACCGGCCTGCTGCTGGCGCTGCTGCGCCCCGGCGACACCGTGCTGCTCCCCGCCGACGGGTACTACCCGATGCGGGCGTTCGCCACCGACACCCTCGCCGGGATCGGCGTGCGGGTGCTGTTCGCGCCGACCGCCGGGCCGTACCCGTCGTTCGCCGGGGTCCGGCTGGTGCTGCTGGAGACCCCGGCCAACCCCGGCCTGGACGTCGCCGACATCGCCGCGCTGGCCCGGGACGCGCACGCCGCCGGCGCCCTCGTCGCGGTCGACAACACCACCGCCACGCCGCTCGGCCAGCGCCCACTGGATCTCGGCGCCGACCTGGTGGTCGCCTCCGGCACCAAGGCCCTGACCGGGCACTCCGACCTGCTGCTCGGCTACGTGGCCACCCGTACGCCGGAGCTGCTCGACCCGGTCACCGCCTGGCGCACCGTCACCGGCGCGGTGCCCGGGGCGTTCGACGCCTGGCTGGCGCACCGCTCGCTGGCCACTCTCGACCTGCGGCTGGCCCGGCAGTCCGCCAACGCCGAGGCGCTGGCCCGGCTGCTCGCCGGCCGTTCCGACGTGGCGGGCCTGCGCTGGCCGGGCCTGCCCGACGACCCCGCGTACCCGGTGGCGGCGGCGCAGATGCGCCGGATGCCCGGGATGCTCGCGTTCGATCTGGGCGACGCCGAGCGGGTCGGCCGGTTCGTCGACGCGGCCCGGCTGGTGGACGCGGCCACCTCGTTCGGCGGCCTGCACACCACGGCGGACCGCCGGGCCCAGTGGGGTGATGACACCGCCCCCGGCTTCGTCCGGCTCTCCTGCGGGGTGGAGGACACCGCCGACCTGCTCGCCGACGTCACCGCCGCTCTCGACGCCTGAGCGGAAGCCCCCGCCTGCGGTCGCCGGTGCGCGGGGGTGGAGTGTGGGGGTGGCCCACCCGCCGGCCGGCGGTGCGGACCGGGCGGCGGGTGGACCACGGCGAGGGGCCGGCGGGTGCCGGCCGGGGTGGGCCGCGCCGGCCGGCCGGGGCGGGACCCCC
>NZ_JBEOWQ010000016.1:0-142805 GCF_040296145.1 Micromonospora sp. NPDC002296 | reverse complement strand
CGGGGCCCACCGCGGCCACGGGCCGGGGCCGGTGTCGTCTACCCAGTACATGCCCGGGGCCTCACCCCCCGTTTTGGCGGGGGGCCCCCCCGCGCCCGGCGCCCCCCCGCTCGCCGTCCCGGCGACGGCCTGACCACGCCCCCACGTGCCGGCGACGGTTCGGCAGCGTCCCGGCCGGATGGTCACCCGGCGCGGTCCCCCTCGGGACCGTCCTCCGGCACGGCCGCCTCGGGACGGTCCTCCGCGGTTACGGCAGGGCGTCCGTCGTGCTCGTGCTCAGGCAGCCGGGCCGCCACCCGGCGCTGCGGTGATCACCACGTCCCCGCCGAGCCGGCCGTGCTCCGGGTCGCGAGTCACCGTTCCCGAGTCGAGCAGGCCGGTCACCGCGCGGGTCGCGTCGGCAGCCCGGTAGGGCGTCGCGGTGAGGGCGTGTCGGCGCAGCTCGGTGACCGTCCCCGGGCCGTGCCGGTCGAGCTCGGCGAGCAGTTCCCGGGCCAGCGGTCCCGGGTCCGGCTCCGCGACGACGTCGAGGGGCCGCCCCCGCGGGTCGGCCGGGTCGAGCAGGCGCATCCCGGAGGCGACCGCCCAGAGCGCGTCCTTGAACGCCTGGAGGCTGCGGTCCGACGAGGTCGCGAACGTCACGTGCCACCCGTCGGACCCGCCGGCCGGCGGCCCCGCCGGGTCGGTCGCCGCGACCAGGTCGGCCTCGGTGACCAGCGGGAAGCCGGCCACGTCCAGCGCCGGCCGCAGGGGCGATCCGGGGCCGGTGATCAGCAGCAGGTCGGCCGGGCGGCCGGCCCGCGCGGCGGCCAGCAGGGCCGGCGTCGGGTCCGCGCCGTGCGCCACGGTCAGCAGCGGCGCGCCCACCGCCCCGGCCGCCTTGAGCGCCACCGGCAGCCGCCCCGGGTCGCCGGGCATGACGTGCACGGCCACCTCGGCGGGCAGGGTCGCCTCGATCGCGCCCAGCCGGGCCGGCAGCGCCTGGTCCCCGTCGGCCAGCACCAGGATGGTCAGCCGGAACCCGCGCAGCCGGTCGGCGAGGCCCGCCACCGCCCGCAGCGCGGCGTCCGCGCCCCCCGCGTCGGTCCCGGCGTACGCCAGGGCGAGGGTGGCCCGCCGGGCGCGGTGCAGCGCTGCGGGCAACCAGGCTTCGAGCTGTCGGGCGAGCAGCTCGTGCAGGACGGTGTCGGTCGGCATGCTGTCGTTCTACCCCACCGGCCCGGGCCGCGGCTCCCCACCCCGGCGGTCAGGCCGGGACGGAGATGCCCACCCCGCCGCGGGTCTGACCGCCGTGGCGCTGCCGCTCGCGGTCCAGGTCGAGGCGGCCGATCCGCTTGCGGGCGGCCAGGGCGTCGTCGTCGAGCCGGTCGGCCGGGACCAGCCAGACGATCTCGAACTCAAGCCCGTCCGGGTCCTGCCCGTAGAGGCTCTTGGTGGTGCCGTGGTCGGAGCTGCCGACCAGGGCGCCGGCGGCGGCCAGCCGCTCGGCGGTGACGGCGAGCTCGTCGAGGGTGTCGACCTCCCAGGCCAGGTGGTAGAGGCCGACGGTGGCCCGGCCCGCGGTGGAGCGGCCGGCGGCCCGGCCGAGTTCGAACAGGCCGAGGTCGTGGTCGTTGGTGGAGCCGGCGGCCTGGAGGAAGGCCGCGCCCCGGAACCCGTCGGGGGTCATCGGGATGACCCGGAAGCCCAGCACGTCCCGGTAGAAGGCGACGCTGCGGGCCAGGTCGGAGACGTAGAGGACGGCGTGGTTGAGGCGGTGGATTCCCATGCCGCCCAGGCTAGCGCGATTTGGTTGAGCGTTCAACAAGCTCGGCTATGCTGGGGTCCATGACCCGCTGGCTGGACCCTGACGAGCAACGCACCTGGCGGGCGTACGTCGCCGCCACCCGGGCGCTGATGGACACGCTCGACCGCGAGCTGCAACGCGACTCGGGCATGCCGCACGCGTACTACGAGATCCTGGTCCGGCTCTCCGAGGCGCCCGACCGGCGGCTGCGGATGGGCGATCTGGCTGACGCGACCGGCTCCTCGCGCAGCCGGCTCTCACACGCCGCCGCGAGACTGGAGGCGTCCGGCTGGATCCGGCGGGAGGACTGCCCGACCGACCGGCGCGGGCAGGTCGCCGCGCTCACCGACGCCGGGTATGCCGCCCTCGCCGCCGCAGCTCCCGGCCACGTCGAGGGGGTGCGCCGGCACCTCTTCGACGCGCTCAGCCCCGCCCAGGTGGACCAGCTCCGCCGGATCAGCGAGACGCTCGCCGACCACCTGACCGGTTGATGACCGAATCGCGATAGTCGGGGGGTTGTACAAATTGTCGCGGGACGGCCACGATGGGGCGTGTCCTCCGCCTTCGGTGATTTGACCGTCCAGGCGCACCACCTGGTGTCCGCCGGCGACCTGGCCGGCGCGCAACAGCTGCTCTCCGACGCGCTGAGCGACGCCGATCCGCGCCCCGACCACGCCTCCCCCGAGCTGGCCGACGCCGCCGGCCTCCAGGCCCGTGTGCTGGTCGCGCTGGGCGAGCCCCACTCGGCGCGGGGCTGGGCCGCTTTCGCGTACGCGGCCACGAGCGGGCTGTACAGCCCCTCAGACCCGCGTACGGTCTCGGCGGCGGCGACCCTCGCCGCGGTGCTGCACCGGGTCGGCAGCTACGCCCGCGCCGCCCGGCTCTACTCCGACGTCATCATCGAGCTGACCGCCTCCGACGGGCCGGAGTCGCTGCGGGTGCTGGCCGCCCACGCCGACCTGGCCACCGTCGAGTACGCCCGCGGCCAGTGCGAGGTGGCCCGGGAGCGGTTGCAGGACGCCTGGGAGCTGCACCGGGAGGTGTACGGGGACGGCCACCCCAGCGGCATCAAGATGCTGGCCCGGCTCGGGGCGATGCAGCGCGACTGCGGGGAGTTCGCCGAGGCGCACGACCACCTGGCCCTGGCCCGGGAGCTGTGCCGGCAGCACCTCGCCCTGGACGACCCGCTCGCCGTACAGGTGGCGGGCCTGGCCCGGGCCGCCGCCAACCCCGACCACGTCTGCGCGCGGACACCTCCGGCCGACCGGGAGGAGCCGGCGGAGGCACCGGTGGTCCCGGCAGCCCGCGTCCCGCCGGCCGCCGAGGGGCCACCGACGTACCAGACGGCGTGGCCGCCGGAGGACGACCCGTACCCGCCGGCCGTGCCCGCCCCCCGGACGCCCCCCGACGGGGTGGCCCACCACGCCCCCGCGTACCCCGGGGTGGACGACGGCTGGCCCCGGGACGACGACGAGCGGGACGTCCGGCCGTACCCGGAGGACGACGAGCGGTGGCCGGACGAGCCGGGATGGCCGGCCGCGAACTCGCTGCCCCCGACGGTCGTCGGTCTGGCCGGTGCCGCCGACGAGCCGGCCGGGGTGCGGGCCGTGCACCCGCCTGTCACCCGGGAGGACCGATCCCGGCTGCTCCCGGTGCTGGTACCCCGCCCGCCCGCGCCCCCGCCGCGCCGGCTCACCCCACTCGTGGTGCTCGGCGGGGTGACCGTGGTGGTGCTCGGCACGGCGGCGGTGATCGCCGGGGTCGCCCGGGTCGACCGCCCGGCACCCGGCCCGGTGCCCTCGGTCACCGCCCCACCGGGCTCCGGCGCCCCGGGCGGCGGCCCGTCCGGCGGCGCGTCGGCCAGTCCCCGGGCTGCCGCCTCACCCGGCACCCCGCCGGGCGGATTCACCGTCCGGGACAACCAGGACAACATCGCGCTGCGCTGGACGTACCCCGCCGGCGCGACCGGGCCGGTGGTGCTCGCCAAGGGGCAGCCCGGGCAGGAGCCCCGCGCGTTCGAGACCCTCCCGCCCGGCAGCACGAGCCTGCTGGTCTACGGCCTGGACCGGGCCGACGACTACTGCTTCACCGTCGCGGTGGTGTGGTCCGTGGAGACGGTCGGCCGGACCAGCCCGGTCTGCACCGACCGCCGCTGACCGGGATGCCCGGTCGGCCGACCGGGCACCGGGGCCGGCACGTCGCGGGGTGGGGCCGGTGCGATGGCGTGGGGCCGGTGCGGCCCGGCGGGCCGGTGGGCCTCAGGCGGCCAGGGCGGTCAGGAAGGCGTCCGCGATGACCGCATGGCCGGGCAGCCCCGGGTGCACCCGATCGTCGGCCCAGCGGCTCGACGGGCTGTGCCGCAGCACCCGGTCGAAGGCCGCCTGGGTGTCCACGTGCACCGCGTCGAAGTCCTTGGCGAGGGCGGCCACCACGGCGGCGTACCGGTCGGTCTCGGCGCGCTGCGGCTCGTCGACGTCGGCCTCGATGAGGAACGGGTCGGCGAGGACCAGCCGGCACCCGGTCGCGTCCACGGCCCGGCGCAGCAGCGCGCGCAGGGTGCGCTCGTACTCGTCGATCGGCACCGCCTCGGCCTCCCGGCCGGGGACGAACGCGCGCCAGATGTCGTTGATCCCGATCATCACGGAAAGCCAGTCGGGGCGCTCGCCGATCGCGTCGGCGTCCCAGCGGGCCGCCAGGTCCCGGACGGTGTTGCCGCTGATCCCCCGGTTGACCCAGGTCAGCTCGCGCTCCGGGTGCCGGGCGTCGACGAACGCGCGGACCAGACTCGGGTACCCGACGCCGTAGGGGGCGGCGGCATCACGCCGGCCGCAGTCGGTGATGCTGTCCCCGATGAAGACGACGCGCTGACCGGCACCCAGCAACATCCCGCACGACTCCGTCCCCGGCGGCGGTGGTTCCCGACCGATTCGCTTGGTGGGAGAGGTCGTCGCACGGTATCTTTTGCAGTTCAGGCACAAAAAAGGAACGGCGATAATTGCCGTTCCGAATGCAATCCTAATCACTAGGGAGACGGCTTGTCAAGGCACTCCGCGGGTCCCGACGAGCTGCGGCACGATGACGAGATCGGCCCCGAGCAGGAGTACGTCTCCATGCTCTACTGCCGGCTGGACGGCATGCGGGAACAGGCCGCCCGTCGGCTCGCCGAGGAACTGCACACCACCGGCGGCACCCTCCAGGCCCGGTCCCAGCGGGACAGCTCCGTGCGGATGTACGCCGAACAGGTCGAGCAGTTCTCCGCCGTGGAGAACGGGCTCTGCTTCGGCCGACTGGACGCCGACGACGGCGCGCGCCACTACATCGGCCGGATCGGCATCTTCGACACCAGCGGCGACTACGACCCGCTGCTGATGGACTGGCGGGCCCCCGCCGCCCGGGCCTTCTACCTGGCCACCGCCGCCAACCCGCAGGGTGTACGGCGGCGACGGCACCTGCGGACCCGGCAGCGCAAGGTGACGGCCCTCAACGACGAGGTGCTCGACCTGGCCGCCGCCTCCCCCACCGCGCACGAGGAGCTGACCGGGGAGGCGTCGCTGCTCGCCGCGCTCACCGCCGGCCGGACCGGCCGGATGCGCGACATCGTCGAGACCATCCAGGCCGAGCAGGACCGGATCATCCGCGCCGACCTGCCCGGCACGCTGGTGGTCCAGGGCGGCCCGGGTACCGGCAAGACCGCCGTCGCCCTGCACCGCGCGGCGTACCTGCTCTACACCCACCGCAATGTGCTCTCCAGCCGGGGCGTGCTGCTGGTCGGCCCGAACGAGACGTTCCTGCGCTACATCTCGCAGGTGCTCCCGGCACTGGCCGAGACGGGCGTGCTGCTGCGTACCCCCGGGGACCTTTTTCCCGGGGTCAGCGCCCGCCGGGCGGAGCCGGCGGAGGCCGCGGCGGTCAAGGGCCGTGCCGAGATGGTGCAGCTGCTCACCGAGGCGGTGCGGGACCGGCAGTGGGTTCCCGACGAACCGCTGGAGATCGAGGTCGAGCGGGAGGTCCTGCGGCTGGACCCGGAGACCGTCCGGGCGGCCCGGGACCGCGCCCGCCGCACCGGCCGGCCGCACAACCTGGCCCGCGCGGTCTTCGCCGTCGAGATCGTGCACGCCCTGGCGGACCAGGTGGCCGACCGGATCGGCGCGGACCCGCTGGGCGGGGAGAACCTGCTCGACGAGGCCGACGTCGCGGAGATCCGCCGCGAGCTGCGCGAGGACCCCGAGGTGCGGGCCGCGCTGGATCGACTCTGGCCGGTGCTCACCCCGCAGCGCCTGCTCACCGACCTGTACGCCGACCCCGACCGGATCGCCGCCGCCGCGCCCGAGCTGACCGACGTCGAGCGGGCCCTGCTGCACCGCCGGCCGGGCGGCTGGACGCCGGCCGACGTGCCACTCCTCGACGAGGCCGCCGAACTGCTCGGCGAGGACGACCGCACCGCTGCGGCCCGCCGGCAGCGCATCCGGGCCTTCCAACGCGAGTACGCCGAGGGCGTGTTGGAGATCGCCCGGGGCTCCCGCTCCATCGACGTGGAGGACGAGGCCGAGGGCGGCGAGATCCTCGGCGTCACCGACCTGCTGGACGCCGACCAGTTGCTTGAGCGCCAGGAGGAGTCCGACGGGCTGACCGCCGCCCAGCGCGCCGCCGCCGACCGGAGTTGGGCGTTCGGGCACGTGATCGTCGACGAGGCGCAGGAGCTGTCGCCCATGGCCTGGCGGCTGCTGATGCGCCGCTGCCCGAGCCGGTCGATGACGATCGTCGGGGACGTGGCGCAGACCGGGGCGCTCACCGGCACCCCGTCGTGGGCCGACGCGCTGGAGCCGTACGTGGCACAGCGGTGGCGGCTGGAGGAGCTGACCGTCAGCTACCGCACGCCCGCCGAGATCATGGCGGTGGCCGCCGAGGTGCTGACGAAGATCGACCCGCACCTGCTCCCGCCGCGCTCCGTACGGGAAAGCGGGGTGCCGCCGTGGGACCGTCGGGTCGCCGAGGAGGCGCTGCCCCGCGAGCTCACCGAGGCGGCGGTCGCCGAGGCGGCCGGCCTGGCCGACGGGCGGCTCGGGGTGATCGTCCCCGCCGGCCGGGTCGACGAGCTGGGCACCGCCCTGGTCGCGGCGCTGCCGGAGGCGGCCGTCGGCGAGCACCCGGAGCTGGAGAGCCGGGTGGTCGTGCTGACCGTCGGGCAAGCCAAGGGGCTGGAGTTCGACTCCGTCCTGGTGGTCGACCCGGAACGGATCGTGGCCGAGTCCCCGCGCGGGCACAGCGACCTCTACGTCGCCCTGACCCGCGCCACCCAACGCCTGGGCATCCTCCGCCCCGCCTGACCACCCAACCTGAATCGCCCCACCCCGACCGCCCCGCCGCGCCCGCCCCACCCGACACCCCGCCACCCGCCGCCGCGCCAGCCCCACCTCGACCACCCCAACCACCCGCCTCGCCGGCCCCACCCGCCCGCCCCGCCGCGCCCGAATGTCGATGTTGGACAGTTTCCGTCCCCCTGGAACGACAACTGTCCAAGTTCCGGGCTCGGGCTCGGGCGGTGGGCGGGGCAGGGGGCGGGCGGCGGGGCGGGGTTGGGGCGGGGCGGGTTATTCGTCGGTGAAGTCGCCGACCTGGCTGGCGCTGCTCGACTGGTCACTCGTCGAGCCACCCGCCGGGGTGCTCAGGCCGCCCGTGGTGGCGTCGCCGGTGGTGGTCGGTGCGACCTTGCCCGGGTGCCGTTCCGGCTGCCGGGCCACCCGCCGGACGCTCGCCGGGCCGGCGGTACCGCCGGTCGTGGTCAGCGCGCCCTGGCCCCGGGTCGGGCCGCCGTCGCGCAGCACCTCCGGGTCGATCGGGACGTCCGCCGGGTCGCCCGGGTCCTCCTCCTGGAGGACCCGCGTCTCGTCGGTCTGCGGCACGGTGACCTCGTCGAGGGCTCCCTCCCCGTACACACCGCCGGCAATCCGTTGCTCGGCCTTGCGGGCGGACTCCCGCACCATGTCGTCCTCACGCACGTCCATCACCTCGCAGATCAGTCGGATCGCGCTGCGTGCCCGGGGGCCGGCCGACCAAACCCCACGCCAGGCCCGCGCTGACGCCGCCATTCGGGGGGCCGGCGGGTGTTACCTCGGCGGACCCCGGGGTAGTCGGGGGGTGCCCCCGCCGAGAACGCCAACCGTGCCGTGGCCGAAACGCGGTAGCGGGGCGAGGGAGCGCAGGTAGGACTCATCGCATCCTGAGGAGGACAAGATGAGCACGCAGGCTGCATCCACCAGGTCGACGAACCGGCCGCAGGAAGCGCCGAACCGCGCGATGAACGACATGCCGAACCGCGCGATGAACGAAGCGCCCACCAGGCAGATGCCGATGATGCACGACGGGCATCGCGAGCCGATGCAGGCGCCGGGCACGGAGACCAAGCAGGCCTTCATGACGACGGAGTTCTGGGTCTACGTCGCCTCGGTGATCGGCGTGCTGGCCGCGTCGTACCTGGTCGGCAAGAACTCGGTCGGCGTGGACATCTTCCGCGCCCCGCAGGCCTGGTTCTTCATCACGCTGCTGACCATCGGTTACCTCGGTAGCCGGGGTCTGGCCAAGGCCGGCAGCAGCTTCCGCAGCGGCGCGGAGCGCAAGAGCCGTCACTGACGGCACCGATCAGCTCCGAGTAGAGCGGTGGCCCTCCGGGAATCTCCCGGAGGGCCACCGTCGTTCCTACGTCACTCCTCGTCGCCGCCGAAGCCCCAGTCCTCGGCGAAGTCACCCTCGACCGCGTCCTCGATCATCTCGCCGGCGACCATTCCGCCGACGGCGCCGAGCGCCGCGCCCGCGACGATGCCGCCCATGCCGCCGCCCCGGCCGTGGCCGCCGTGCCCGTGGCCGCCGTGCCCGTGCTGCATCGGGTAGCCGTGCGAGGTTCCGTAGCCGGGGGGCGCACCGAAGCCCTGCGGTGCGCCGAAGCCCTGCGCGCGCAGGCCGCCGTAGCGGGACGTGGTCTCCTGCAGCCAGCCGTCGACGACCTGCGCCCAGTCGACCCGGTCGGCGTCCGTGTGCGCGACGCTGTACCGGCCGAAGACGTCGTGGCCGGCACTGAGGAAGCCGCCCCGCTTGTCGCACTCCAGCACCACGTCGATGCCCTGCGGACTGGTCACGAAGGTCAGCTCGACCTCGTTGATGACCTGCGCGTACTGCGGCGCGGCGAAGAACTCGATCTCCTGGTAGAACGGCAGCGTCTGCTGCGTGCCACGGATGTGGCCGCGCTCCAGGTCGGCGCCCTTGAACCGGAAGCCGAGCCGGGCGAAGGCGTCCAGGATGCGCTCCTGCACCGGCAGCGGGTGGACGTTGACCTGGTCGAGGTCGCTCTTGTCGACCGCTCGGGCCACCGCCACCTCGGTGCGCAGCCCCATCGTCATGCCGTGCAGGCGCTGGCCGTACACGTCGGTGATCGGGGTCTCCCACGGCATCGGAAGCTGGAACGGGATCGAGAGCTGCTGCTTCGGGGCCAGCTCGAACGCCCCGGCGACCGGCAGCCGGTGGAACTCCATCACACCGGCGTACTCGCTGTCGCCGCTCTCCATCTCGACCCGGGTGACCAGGCCGACGACGATCTGCTCGATGGCCGCCGATGCGTCGCCGCCGACCAGGTTGACCTTCCCGTCGAGGGCGAGCCCCGGCCGGGTGTTCGGGTTGGCAAGGACGGTGTCCACACTGGGACCGCCGACACCGAACGCGCTCAACATCTTCTTGAAGACCATCGCCACTCCCGTAGACGGGCGCGCGCTCCACGCTGGAGCGTCGCAGCTCACGCAGGTGACCGTAACCACCCGTGCTGTGAAGTGCCTGTGAGGGTCGCGGCGTGTCCCCGGCGGCAGGGTTCCTTTCGAGCGCGCCCTGGAGCTGCCCCGTCCGTGCGCCCGGCCAGACCCGGCAGGGCCTGGCCGGACGCCTGGGGCTGGGGCTGATGTCGCGTCAGTGCGTCCGGCTGCCGCCGTCGAGGGGGTGCCCTTCCTCCCACTCGGGGGCGGTGCCGCGCCGACTCAGGAGGTCCAACCTCCGTCGGAGGCGACGACGGCCCCGTTGACGTTGATCGCCTCGTCGGAGCCCAGCCAGCAGACCAGCGTGGAGACCTCGGCCGGCGTGGCCGTCCGGGTGACCCGTCCGAACGACCGCTCCAGACGCTCGTACGCCCACGGAAACTTCGGCGCGGCGCTGCGGCCGATGTTGGTCTGGACACCGCCGGGGCAGACCGCGTTGGCCCGAACGCCGTCCTCGGCGTACAGGTTGGCGATCGAGCGGGTCAGGCCGACCAGCCCGTGCTTCGAGGAGACGTACGCGCTGCCCGCGACCGCTCCGGTGAGGCCGCCGATGGAGGCGACGTTGACGATCGCACCCCCGCCCCGCGCCGTCATCAGCGGCAGCACGGCCCGGCACAGCCGCATGGGACCGGTGAGGTTGACCGCCAGAACACGCTCCCAGGTGGCGTCGTCCAGTTCCGTGACGGGGAGGAAGTGGTCCATGATCCCCGCCACGTTGGCCAACAGGTCGACGCGTTGCTCCGGCAGCGCGGCGACGATCCGGTCGACGTCGGCCTGCACCGTGATGTCGGCGACGATCATCGTCCCGGGGTGGCCGTCCTCCTCCATGAGCTTGGTGGTCGCGGCGAGACCCTCGGCATCGACGTCACAGCCGATGACCGTGGCTCCCTCCGCCGCAAGCTGCTGGGCGACCGCCTGCCCGATACCCGATCCGGCTCCGGTCACGACCGCGACCCGTCCGGCGAAACGCTGCTCGCTCATGATCATTCTCCGTTCCCCGGCCCCCGCGGCGGGCTCATCCGTCCATGTCCCGTACGGGCAACCTCTCCTTCCATGCTGCCAGGGAAGGCTGTTGCCCGCAGGGCCGAAAGCCCCAGGCGGGTGGGGGCGAAGGGCGCGAACCTCGGTCGGTACCGCTGTCCTCGATGTCGAACGGCCGAGTTGTCCGCCGCCTTCGGACCCGCGCTTGACCTTGCCCCTCGGGGAGGCCCCAGCCTGGCCCGTGCCGGTCGCCGCGACCGGCACGAGGAGGATGTCGACGTGGCGCTGCTGACCATCGGGGCGTTCGCCAGGGCGGTACGCCTGACGCCGAAGGCGTTGCGGCTCTACGACGAGGTGGGGCTGCTGCACCCGGCCGCGGTCGATCCCGAGTCGGGGTACCGGCTCTACGCCCCGGACCAGGTGGAACAGGCCCGGCTGATCGCCGCGCTCCGCCGCATCGGCATGCCGCTGGCCGAGATCCGCACCGTCTGCGGGCTCCGGCCCGCGGCGGCGGCCGAGGCGGTCGACGCGTACTGGCGGCGGGTCAGCGCCGACACGGCGGCCCGGGGCCGCCTCGTCACCCTCCTCGTCGACATCCTGTCCGGAGGGAGCACCACCATGTCCGATCCGACCCCCGCCCTCGGCATCCGCCACGCCGCCCGCTGCGACACCGGGGCCTTGCGGGACAGCAACGAGGACGCCGCGTACGCCGGCGAGCGGTTGCTGGCCGTCGCCGACGGGATGCGCGGCCCCGGCGGCGCCGCCGCGAGCGCCGCCGCCATCGCCGCCCTCCGGCCGCTGGAACTGGCCGACGTGCCGGTCGCCGAACTGCTCACGCTCCTGGCCGGCGCGGTCGCCGACGCCGACCGCGCCGTGCGCGAGGCTGCCGAGGCGGAGCACCGGCCGGTCACCACCCTCACCGCGCTGCTGCGCTCCGGTTCCCAACTGGCGCTGGTGCACATCGGCGACACCCGGGCGTACCTGCTGCGCGGGGGCGAGCTGTTCCCGCTGACCCGGGACCACACCTACGTGCAGTCGCTCGTCGACCAGGGCAGGCTGGACCCGGCCGGGGCCGCCGCACACCCACAGCGGGCCCTGCTGGTACGGGCCCTCGGCGCCGGCGGGGCCTACGTCGAGGCGGACCTGGCACTGCGCACCGCCGTCGAGGGGGACCGCTACCTGCTGTGCTCCGACGGGCTCTCCTCGGTCGTCGACCGGGCGGCGCTGCACTCCGCGCTCGCGGCGGGCGACGAACCCGACCAGGTCGTGGCGCGGCTGGTCGAGCTGGCGCACGCCGCCGGGGCGCCCGACAACATCGCCTGCGTCATCGCCGACGTCGTGGCGGCCTGAGGGCCGGTATCGAAATCCGCCGTGCGAGCTTGGACGGCGGGGCAGGCCGTGGCGTGGTATCGCCCGCTTCACCACCCAGCCCGAGCATCGCGCAGCCGCTTCACATCCCGGGCCAGCACGATCAGACGACCGGAAGCGTCACGCTCCGCGAGCGTTGCACAGGGGGCAGCAGAGCAAAGGCGATCGGGCAGGTGTCACCGCTCGGTCGGCGCCGACTCCGGCGCCTGAGTCGACGTCGTCGGCGCCAGCCCTCCAACCGACGTCAGCGCCTGCGGACGACACCAGCGCCGGGACCGGCGCCGCGCGTCGGCGTGCCGGAAACGGGGGCGGCCGGGTCCACGTACCCGAAAAGAGGGTGGCCGGGTCCGTACGGACCCGGCCACCGCGGGGTGTCAGGAGGCGGTGCAGGTGACGGCGGGGACGGTGTTGGTGCCGCCCGAGCTGCCGATGAAGCCGAAGCTGGTGCTGGCCCCGGTGCCGAGCCTGCCGTTGTAGGCCACGTTGTGGGCGGTCACGGCCGACCCGCTGCTGGTCACCGTGGCGTTCCAGGACTGGGTGACGGTCTGGCCGTTGGCGTACGTCCACCTCGTCGTCCAGCCGTTGATCGCGGCGGAGCCGGCGGTCACCTTGACCTCGCCCTGGAAGCCGCCCTGCCACTGGTTGACGATCGTGTACGTCGCCGTGCAGCCGCCGGTGGGCGGCGGAGTCGTGGGCGGCGGCGTCGTCGGCGGGGGCGTGGTGGGCGGGGGCGTGGTGGGCGGGGGCGTGGTGGGCGGCGGAGTCGTCGGGGTGACCCCGCCGTACACCGAGGCCTCCCTCGACGTCGCCCTGATGCCGTTGGCCCCGTTGAAGATCCGCTGCCCCCAGGTGGTCAGGGCCGCCGGGTTGAAGTTGGTGGCCATGTCGAGGTACTCGACTCCGCCGCCGTTGCCGCTCCACGACCAGCCCAGGTACCCGATCCCGTTGGCCTGGCTGTACGACAGGATGGTGTCCTCGTCCGGGTTGCCGTCGGAGTGGTCGAAGCCGAACTCGCCGACCACGATCGGCAGCTTCGCGGTGCGGAACCGGCCCAGGTAGTCGGTTATCTCCGCGGCGGTGTCGAAGACGCCGTACATGTGGATGGAGAAGACGGTGTTCTTCTGCGGGTCGGCCGCGAAGACCGACGCGGCGTTGTCGCGCATGGTGAACGACCAGTCCTGACCCCAGTTCGGGGCGTCGACCATGATGGTGTGCGTCAGGCCGGCGGCGCGCAGCCGCTTGATCGCGTTGGCCGAGTCGGTCGCCCAGGTGCCGTAGCCCTGGTTGCCGTACGGCTCGTTGCCGATGTTGACGATGACGTACTTCTCCTGGCCGGCGAGGGCGCTGGAGATGCTGAGCCAGTAGTCGACCGCCCGGTCCAGGGTGATCGCGCCGGCCTGCTCGCCGTAGCCGGTGGTGTCGTGCACCTCCAGCACGCAGATCAGCTTGTTGGCCTTGCACAGCGAGATGACGTTGGTGACGTCGGCGGTGTCGTTCTTGGCCCAGCGGTCGCCGCTGGCCAGCACCACCCGCACGGTGTTCGCCCCGAGAGCCTTGACGTTGGCGAAGGAGCTGGTCTGCTGCGCGTACCAGGTGTGGGCGTGGTTGACGCCCCGCATGACGAACTCGGTGCCGTTGGCGTCGTACAGCTTGCCGTTGGCGACGGAGAAGCCGGCGGCGGCGTGCGCCGGCTGCCCGAAGGCGAACACGGCGGCGAGGACCGTCAGCAGGGCGACGCCCGCGACGGAGAGACGTTTTCTCATGGCCTTCCTCAGGGAGGGGTCCCCCCGTGCCCAGGCGGGGGTGCGGTGGTGGTGACGTAGAAGGCGACTGGCCCGTCAGCCGCCCGTCCGGCTCCCGACGGCGCAGGGATCAGCGTAAGCCGATATCCTGTCCGGAGCAACCGGTTCAGTAAGTGCCCGACCGACGTCGGGACCCGTGGCTGGCCCGCCCGCCTACGGCACCCGAACCCGTCCTGCTGGGCGATCGGCCACGCCTCCCGCGACAACCTGATCCCATCGCGACCCGGCGATCATCCCCACGGCCGAGTCACCCTGAACCGGTTAAGTCCCACGCTTCCACCCACTCGTTCACGGAAAGAGTGGCCAACCGCACCGGAATGACCACTCTTTCCCGGAAAATGCGGGCACGGGCGGGGCGCGGGCGGGCGGGGCGGGGACGGGGCGAAGCGGATCCGAGGGTTGACGACGGGCGGTCGGGGTATCCGGGGACGATCGGAAGAGCGAAGGAGATGTCGCGATGGTCAACGTCGGTTACACCCTGATGTGCGAGCAGGCCGGCCCCAAGGAGTTGGTGGACCACGCGGTGCGTGCCGAGGCTGCCGGCTTCGACCAGCTCGTGATCTCCGACCACTACTACCCCTGGCTGGACTCCCAGGGCCACGCCCCGTACGCCTGGTCGGTGCTCGGGGCGGTCGCCCACGCCACCAGCCGGGCCGAGCTGATGTCCTTCGTGACCTGCCCGATCCGCCGCTACCACCCCGCCGTCGTGGCGCAGAAGGCCAGCACGATCGGGGTGCTCTCGGACGGCCGGTTCACCCTCGGCCTGGGCGCCGGGGAGAACCTCAACGAACACATCGTCGGCGGCTGGCCGCACGTGCAGCAGCGGCACGAGATGTTCGAGGAGGCGTTGCAGATCATCCGGCCGCTGCTCAACGGCGAGACGCTGACCTTCTCCGGCAACCACTACGACGTCCCCGACGCGTACGTCTGGGACCGGCCCGGCCGCCCGGTGCCGATGGCCGTCGCCGCGTCCGGCCGGCAGTCGGCGACGCTGGCCGCCGACTACGCGGACGGGATCGTCGCCACCGAGCCGGACCCGCACATCATCCAGATGTACGACGAGGCGGGCGGCGCGGGTCGTCCCCGGTACGGCCAGGTGGCGATCTGCTACGGCCCGGACGAGGCGGAGTGCCGCAAGATCGTGCACGACCAGTTCCGCTGGTTCGGGATGGGCTGGAAGGTCAACGCCGACCTGCCCGACCCCGACGCGTTCGCCGCCGCGACCCAGTCCGTCCGCGAGGAGGATGTCGCCGAGGGGATCTCCTGCGGCCCGGACACCGAGCGGCACGTGGAGGCGTTCAAGAAGTTCGTCGACGCCGGCTTCACCCACGTCGCGCTCGTCCAGGTCGGCGGCGACACCCAGCCGATGTTCCTGGACTGGGCCCGGGAGGAACTACTCCCCCGACTCCGCGAGCTGTGACGGCCACGGTCCGGCCGAGGGGCCCGTCCGCTGCGGCCCCACCGGTGGGGTTCTCCCCGGCGCAACTGCGGCTCGCCCTGGCCGCTCCCCGACCCGCCGCCGGGCTGACCAGCGAGTGGCGGCTGGTCGACGGCCTGCGTACGCACACCCGCCGCACCGCCGACCCGCGCACCGGGGCCCCGCCCGTGGTGCTGGTGCACGGGCTGGCGGTGTCGCACCGCTACCTCACCCCGCTGGCCCTGGCGCTGGCGCCCACCCACCCGGTGTACGTGCCGGACCTGCCCGGCTTCGGACTCAGCGCCCACCCGTCCGGCGCGTACGACGTCACCCGGCACGCCGAGCACCTGGCGGCGTGGCTGACCGCGTACGGGCTGCCGCCCGCGTGCGTACTGGGGCACTCGTTCGGCGCGGAGGTGGCCGCCGCGCTGGCCGCCCGCCACCCCGGGCGGGTCCGGGCGCTGGTGCTGGCCGGGCCGACCAGCGACCCGGCCGCCCGCACCCGGCGAGCACAGTTCGGTCGCTGGCTGGTCGACACCCTGCGCGAGGCGCCGTTGCAGGCCCCGGTCCTGCTCCGCGACGTCTGGGACGCCCGCCCTCCGCGGGTGTTCGCCACCCTCTCGCACTCGGTGCGCAACGCGATCGAGGCGGACGCCGCCCGGGTCGCCGCACCCACCCTGGTGATCGCCGGCTCCCGCGACCCGGTGGCCCCGGCCGCCTGGCGGGACCAGCTCACCCGCCTGGTACCGAACGCCCGCACGGCTGTCGTCGCGGGCGCCGCCCACAATGCCGCCACCACCGCCCCGGCCGAGGTCGCCGCGGCGGTACGCGCCCTGCTCGCCCCGCACTAGGACAAGGACCGCCATGCGCATCGGCAACACGGAGATCCGCCCGCTCGGCGGTGGCCTCGGCTGTCTCCTGATGATCCTCTTCTCGCTCCTGGCCTCGATCGCCCTGACCGTCCTCCTCAACCTCCTCCTCTAACCCCCGCCCCACCCCGTTTCCCGCGATCTTGCACTTGCGGCCCCCGTGATGAGGCTTTCGCCCCTTTGGCCGGGGCCCGAAGTGCAAGATCGACGGGGTTCGGGGTGGGTGGGGTGGGTCAGCGGCGGAGGCCGAGGGCGGTCAGGAGATCGCGGGTGGCTCGGCGGATCGGGGTCAGGATCGAGTCGCGGAGCCAGCGGACTGTCGGGGTGACCGTGGCCCGCCAGGCGGCGCGCAGGACCCGTCCGGTCGGGACGGCGGTGTGCCGCCACAGCCAGCGCAGGGCCAGGCCGGCCGGGCGGAGCAGCAGCCGGTGGAGAAAGTCGACGATGCGGCCCGTGAGCCGCCAGGCGTACCCGAGGGCATCGGCCACCAGCCGCAGCAGCCACCACAGCCCGCGCCCGACGGCGGCCAGCGCCGGGCCGAAGGCCCGCACCAGGGGCACCAGCATGTTGCGGATCAGCCAGTCGGCCGCCCCCACGAGCAGGCGCGCCACGGGCCGGACCAGCGTCCGGAAGACCCAGACCAGCGGGTGCCAGAGCAGGTGCCTCGTCAGCCACACCAGCGGTATCCAGACCAGCCGGTCCAGGAGCCAGGCAAGGGGACGCAGCACCCAGGCCCGCAGGGCCCGGCCGAGCGGGCTGAGCAGTTGGCGGGCCAGCCACCGGGCGGAGCCGGCCAACAGTTCCCAGACCAGCCGTACGGGCAGCACCACGACCAGGGCCACGCCCCGGGCGATCACGGCGAGCAGCGGAGGCGGTTCCGGTTGCCCGGTCGGGGCGGTGTTCACGGGCCGAGCGTAGAAAGCTCCGGCAACGGTGACCGTCCCGCGAGGGCATGCCGGGGCGCGGGGCGCACCGATCAGGCCGGGATCAGGTCGAGCTCGGCGAGCACCGGATAATGGTCGGAGGCGTACTCGGTGTCGCCGCCGCGCCGCACCTCGCAGGACCGGACCAGCCGGGCCAGTGCACGGGTGCCGAAGAGGTAGTCCAGCCGCATGCCGGAGAACTCGACGCCGCCGCCGTGCCGGGTGGGCGCCGTCAGCCCCTCGTCGCCGGGCGAGCGCGCGGCGTACAGGTCGACCAGCCCGGCGGCGGCGAGTCGGGCCACCGCCCGGGTCTCCACCGTCCGGCCGTCCCGACGCAGGTGACGGCGGCGGTACGCGGGCGGCAGCCGGGCGACCCGGGCGGAGTGGTCGGTGCCCGGGTCGAGGGTGTTCAGGTCCCCGGCCAGCAGCGCCAGCTCCCCGGGGGCCCGGCGGACGGCGGCGGCCAGCCAGCCGGCCTCGATCCGCCGCCGCAGCCCGGTGTACGGGTCGAGGTGGGCGGCGAACAGGGTGAACGGCCCGGCGTCGGTGGCCACGGTGACCCGTACGGCGGCGTGGTGGAACGGGCGGCGGACCGGGCCCGCCGCGAGCACCCGCAGCGGCGCGCGGACCAGCACCGCAACCGGCTGGCCGAGGCAGGAACGGGCCAGGTACGGCCGCATGCCCACCTCGGCGGCGAACCCGGCCAGCACGCCGCCGGAGTCGAAGCCCCGCAGTTCCTGGACGGCCAGCAGGTCCGGCCGCTGCGCGGCGACGACCCGGGCCACCCGGTCCAGCCGGCCGGGACCTGTCCGGTCCCGGCCGCCCGTCCTGATGTTCCAGGTCATCACCCGCAGCATGGCGCGGGTCAGTCCGGCCGGCCGGCCTTGGCCAGCTCGTCGTCCAGCTCGTCGACCTGCTCCGAGGAGATGGCCGGCTGATTGCCCTCGGCCACATCGGCGTTGGGGCGGATCGCCCAGTAGAGCAGGCCGATCCACAGGGCGCTGAGCAGGATCGCGCCCATGAAGTCGGTGGGGTGGTGCATGCCCCGGTACATCCGGGAGGTGGCCACGCCGACCGGCATGATCACGGCCAGGGCCACGAAGATCCACCGCCACCAGCGGTCGGTGCGGGGGAACACGATGACCGCGATGGCCAGCCAGAGGCAGATGGTGGCGGCGATGTGCCCGGACGGGAACGACGAGGTGGGCATCTGCCCGTCCAGGTTCTCCACCGGCGGGCGGGGCCGGTCGACGACGTGGGCGGAGGCGAGGAAGAGGGTCAGCTCGCCGAACATCGCCAGCGCCACGAAGAGCACCGGTCGCCAGCGCCGCCACACGGCGAGCACCAGCGGGCAGAAGACCAGCGAGACGATCAGGATCGCGTGGGTGTCGCCGAGCTTGCTCCACCACCAGCTCACGTCGGTCAGCGTGTCGGTGTGCCGCTCGGCGAACCAGCGCGGGACCTCGGTGTCCAGGGTGCCGAAGAAGGTGTCCTTGGCGTGGTAGCTGACGAACGTGCCGAAGGCGTACAGGGCGCCGAACACCAGCACCCAGCCGACCAGCAGCTCGGCGACGGTGGAGCGGGGGTGCTCCAGCACGTGCTCCTCGGCCGGGGCGGGGGCGATGTCGTGCCCCGCCTCGGGCTCCAGGCCCTCGGTCAGCGGCGGCACCGGCCGGCCGCGCTCGCGCCGCCACAGCCGGAAGGCGTACGCGGTGACGCCCAACCAGGCCGCGCCGAGCAGCCAGCCGCCGATCACGTCCGAGACGTAGTGCACGCCCAGCGCGATCCGGGTCAGCCCGATCAGCGCCACCAGCACGGCGGCGATGGCGATCGCCGGCTTGCGCCAGCGGGGCGCCATGGCCGGCAGGAACACCAGCAGCAGCGCCCCGTACGCGACGAACGAGCCGAGGGCGTGCCCGCTGGGGAAGCTGTTGCCGGGGGCGCTGGCGATCGGCACGTCCACCACCGGGCGGAGCCGACCGACCAGGGCCTTCAGCGACGGGTCGAGGATCAGCCCGCCGACCCCGGTGATGATCAGGTAGACGGCCAGCCGGGCCTGACGCCGGATCAGCAGCCCGATCACGGCGACGCTGACCAGCCAGATCAGCACCGGCCGCCCGCCCAGATCGGTGATCGCCTGAAGCACGGTCACCAGGGCGCCGTGCGGCGCGACGAGCCCGTTGAACCACTCCGCGACCTCGTGGTCGGCGTCGTTCAGCGGGCTCCAGCGGAAGCGTACGAGCATGAGCAGCAGGCCGAAGGCGACCCCCGCGCCGCCGACGGCCACCAGCCCCACGATGCTCCGCTCAGCGAAATGGCCGAGTGGTCGCCGCACCACCTCTTTGACCGCGGTCATCCCGCACCTCCCTTGTCTGTCCTGGCGAGGCGGTTTACCCGGTTCGGTGGTCGCGTACACCGTGGGGGATCGCCGACGGGTCAGAGCGAGGTCATCTCGCCGGTGTCGTGGATCTCCTCGCGCTCGGCCTCGGGCTGCCACAGGTCCGGCTGGGCCGGCTCCTGCACGCCGATCCGCATCGCCTCGAGCTGGGCGGCGAAGGCCAGCCCGCCGAACAGCGCCATCCCGGTGAGGTTGGCCCAGAGCAGCAGCGCCATCATCCCGGTCAGCGCCCCGTACGTCTGACCGAACCCGTCGCTGACCTGCACGTACGCGGCCAGCAGCAGGCTGGCCAGCCACCACAGCGCGGTGGCGATGCCGGCGCCGAAGAACAGCCAGGACAGGCCGGGCTGGTTGCGTCGGGGCGCGTGCCGGAACAGCAGGGCCACGGCGAGCACGGTCAGCCCGAGGCTCAGCGGCCAGCGGACCACGTCCCACGCGCCGCGGGCGAACTCGCCCCACTCGTAGTGCCGCCGCACCGAGTCGCCCATCGCCCCGCCGCCGACGAGGATCAGGAAGCCGGTCAGCGCCGGGACGCCCGCGGCGACCGCGAGCACGGCGGCGCGCAGGTACTTCCACAGCGCCGGACGGTCCCGCTCGACGCCGTAGATCCGGTTCGCGCCCCGCTCGATCTGCGCCATGGTGGTGGTGAGCGCGACGAGGCCGGTGAGCAGGCCGAGGGTCAGCGCCAGCTCGCCGGCGTCCTCGGTGCGCTCGCTGTCGACCAGCAGGTCCTGCACCATCGCCTCGCTCTGCCCGGGGGTCAGGGCGAGGACGGTGTCGGCGACCACCGCGCCGCCCGCGTCGGCGCCGAGGTCGGTGATCAGGCCGGTGAGGGCGATCATGAACGGCACCACGGCGAGGCAGAGCTGCAACGCGAACGCCCGGGAGTGGCTGAACCCGTCGCCGTAGCGGAACCGGACGAACGCGTCCCGCAGCAGGCACCAGCCGCCCTGCCGGCGCAGCGTGTGCCAGGCGTCGTCGGCCGACAGCTCCTGGTCGGACATCAGCCGGGTCTCCGGCACCATCTTGGTGCTACTCACGGCGCGCCTCCTCGACCAGCTCCTCGCCCCGCTCCCCGGCTGCGGACGCGTCGACGGCGAGGTCGGGCGTCTCCTCGGGTTGCGGCACGCAGAGCCACAGGGCGCGGGGACGGATCTCCGCCACGAGCCGCCGGCCGGGGGCGATGAGATCGCCGTCCAGCTCGCGCGGCTGAGGGCGGTTACTGGTGATCTCCACCCTGCGGGCGCGGAAGACCTCCATCCGGGGCACGCTGCCCCGGCGTCGGGCCAGCGCCCAGCCCATGGCCAGCCAGTGCCGCAGCGTACGCGGGGTGAGCACCGCGACGTCGAGCCAGCCGTCGTCCGGTTCGGCGTCGGTGAGCAGGGTGACCCCGCCCTGGAGCCGGCCGACGTTGGCGATCAGCACCGAGCGGGCCCGGCGGCGCAACCGTGGCCGGTCGTCGATGCGGATGGAGACCCTCATCGGCCGGTCCCGCAGGTGCCGGGCGGCCCCCACGACGTACGCGGGCCAGCCGATGCGGGCCTTGGTGGTCTCCGAGGTGGCGTCGAGCATCTGGGCGTCGAAGCCCATCCCGGCCATCACGGTGAAGTAGTTGTTCTCGACCTCGCCGACGTCGAGCTGTCGGCGGCCCCGCTCGACGGCCACCTCCAGCCCGGCGGCCAGGTCGGTGGAGAGGCCGAGGTTGGCGGCGAGCAGGTTGCCGGTGCCCTGGGGCAGGACGGCCAGGGCCACGTCGGTGCCGACCAGGCCGCTGACGCAGGACATCACGGTGCCGTCCCCGCCGCAGGCGAAGACCACGTCGACGCCCGCCTTGACGGCTTCCTCGGTCTGACCTCGGCCCGGGTCGTCGGGGGTGGTCTCGAACCACAGCGGCTCGGGCCAGCCGGCGGCGGTGAGGGCGGCGTCGACGGTCTCGCGCAGCTCGTCGAGATCGGTCACCTTCACCGGGTTGACCACCACCGCGGAGCGCAACCCGCCGTCGGCGGCGCTCGAACGCGTGTCCTGCTCAGCATCCACGGCGCCAGTGTGCAGCAACTCCGACCGGGCGGCGACCCGGCGACCCGTGAGGTTGCGCGCACCGAAAACAGGTTTGCGGGGAGGGAGGTGCCGCTTCCGCCCACCCGGGCCTCCCAGCCGTCGGGGTCGACGTCGCCGCCGGAGGCCTAGAAGGGCCCTCCCTCCCCTTCTAGGCCGCCATCCGCAGGGCGGCCTCCACCCGGCGTCGTAGGTCGGCCAGGTCGAGCCCGGCCTCGGTGAGCACCAGGGCGGCCGTCCCGCCGGCCTCGCGGAGCAGGCCGAGCAGGATGTGCTCGGTGCCGATGTGCCGGTGCCTCAGCCCGAGCGCCTCCCGCAACGCCAGCTCCAGCACCTTCTTCGCCCGTGGCGAGAACACTCCGCCGGGCTGCTGCCGGCGGAGCCAGCGGCGGCGCGGGCCCGGGGCGGCGGCGCGCAGCGCGTCGGGGCCGAAGGACTCCTCGACGCGGGCGAGGACGGCGGAGAGGTCGATGCCGATCTCGCGCAGCGCGGCGACGTCGGCCTCGGCGAGCCCCGCCCCGCCGTCGGCGGTGTGCCGGGCGACGGCGGCGCGCAGGTCGTCGGCGCGGACGCCGGCGTCGCGCAGCACCCGTGCCGCGAGGCTGTCGGCGTCGGCGAGGACGGCGAGCAGCAGGTGCTCGGTGTCGATCTGGCGTCGGCCGGCGGCCCGGGCCTCGTCGCGGGCCGCCCGGACCACCTCACGGGCCCGGTCGGTGAACCGTTCGAACATCACGCCTCCCAGGAGTTCGGGGCCGCCGGTCGCCCGGCGTGCTTCTTGTGGACCGCCTGCCGGCTGACCTCAAGGGCGTCGGCGATCTCCTGCCAGGACCAGCCCTGTCGTCGGGCGTTGTCCACCTGGACCACCTCCAGCCGTTCGAGGAGCCGGCGCAGGGCGCGCACGGCGCGCAGACCGACCCGGGGATCGGTGCTGCCGGCCGCCGCCGCGAGTTCCGTTGCCTGACTCATGTCGTCAACTTACATTGACAGAACCCCGCGTGTCAACAGAAGTTGACGCCTGGCGCACGTACCGGGCCCCCGCGTAGCATCGACGCGCATCGACGGCGTCCGGCTGGACGCCGTCGTCCGTGGAGCAGGACACGCGAACCGGCATGTGGGCTCATGCCGGCCCTCGTCGCGCGTCCGCTCCCCCGTTCCCGGCCACCGGCCGACGGCGGGCGCGCACCCCCGCACCCCACGGAAGGAAGACACCCATGCGCGCTGTCGCCACGCGCCGCCGCCTCGCCACCGGCGGGCTGCTGCTGGCCCTGGCCGCCCTCACCACCGCCGTACCCCTGACCACCGCCCCCGCCCGCGCCGCCGACCCGGTGATCGTGGTCGCCGACACCTTCGAGGACGGCACCGCCACCGGCTGGGGCCCCCGGGGCGGCGAGACGCTCGCCCCGAGCACCGCCGTCGCCCACTCCGGCACGTACAGCCTGCTCACCTCCGGCCGCACCAGCAGCTGGCAGGGGCCGAGCCGGAACCTGCTCGGCACCCTCGACAGGGGCACCCGCTACACGCTCTCGGTCTTCGTCCGGCTCCCCGCCGGGCAGGCCGCCACCCAGGCCAGGCTCAGCGTCCAGCGCAGCACCGGCGGCACCGCCTCGTACGACCAGGTGGTCGGGGCCACGACCGTGACGGCGGACGGCTGGACCGAGCTGCGCGGCGGATACACCCTCGCGTACGACGTCGAGTCCCTCGCCGCGTACGTCGAGACCGTCAGCGGGACCGCCCCGCTGCACGTGGACGACCTCACCGTGTCGTACGTCCCGACGCCGCCGGTGCAGACCGACATCCCGGCGCTGAAGGACGTGCTCGCCGACGACTTCCCGATCGGCGCGGCGATCGAGATGGCGCAGGTCGGCGGGGCGCACGCCACCCTGCTGCGCCGGCACTTCGACTCGGTCACCCCGGGCAACTCGCTGAAGTGGGACGCCACCGAGCCGGCCGAGGGCCAGTTCCGGTTCACCGACGCCGACGCGCTGGTCGACTTCGCCACCGGCAACTCGATGGCGGTGCGCGGGCACACCCTGCTCTGGCACCAGCAGACCCCGGCCTGGGTGTTCACCCGCGCCGACGGCACCCCGATGACCGCCACCGCCGAGGACCGGGCGCTGCTGCTGAGCCGGCTGGAGAACCACATCCGCACGGTCGTCGGCCGGTACGGCGACCGGATCGGCACCTGGGACGTGGCCAACGAGGTGATCGACGAGAGCCAGGCCGACGGACTGCGGCGCAGCCGGTGGTACGAGATCAGCGGGCTGGACTACCTCCGTACCGCGTTCCGGGTGGCCCGCGAGGTCGCCCCGACCGCGAAGCTGTACGTCAACGACTACAACACCAACGTGCCGGCCAAGCGCGACAAGCTGTACGCGCTGGTCGCCCAGCTCCGGGCCGAGGGGGTGCCGGTCGACGGCGTCGGCCACCAGATGCACGTCAACGTGAACTGGCCGTCGCTGTCCGAGACCGAGGCGATGATCCAGAAGTTCGTGCCGCTCGGGGTCGAGCAGCAGATCACCGAGATGGACGTGAGCATCTACACCGACGACAGCCAGTCGTACCCGAGCCCGCCGGCGAACCTGCTGCGCACCCAGGCGTACCGGTACCGGGACTTCTTCGACCTGTACCGCCGTTACGCCGGCGAGCTGACGTCGGTGACCCTGTGGGGGCTGGCCGACGACGACACCTGGCTGGACGCCTTCCCGGTGACCCGCAAGGACGCGCCGCTGCTGTTCGACACCCAGCTCCAGGCGAAGCCCGCGTACTGGGGCATCGTCGACCCGTCGAGGGTAGACGCGACGGCATCGCCGAGCCCGACCGTCTCGCCGACCGTCAGCCCGACCGGCACCGCCAGCCCGACCCCGACCGGCGGCACGGGGCAACTCTGCCGGGTCGGGTACGCGGTCACCAACCAGTGGCAGGGCGGCTTCCAGGGTGCCCTGAGGGTCACCAACACCGGCAGCCGGACGGTCGACGGCTGGACGCTGCGCTGGGCGTTCCCCGACGGGCAGAAGGTCACCCAGCTGTGGAACGGCGGGTACCGGCAGAACGGCTCGGCCGTCGAGGTGACCAACCCGGCCTGGGGCGCGCGACTTCCCGCCGGCGCGACGGCCGAGGTGGGCTTCCTCGCGAGCTGGACCGGGCAGAACCGCGTCCCGGCGGCGTTCTCGCTCAACGGGGTGCCCTGCGCCGTCGGCTGACGGCGACCGGGTATCTACCGCACCGTCGCCTGACGGCGACCGGGATGCCCGCCGCAGCCCGGCGGGCACCCCGTCCGGCCCACCGCGCGGGCGGTCGGTCCGATCCCGGCCCGGCGGCAGGCCACCGCGACTACGCTCGGTGTGCAGGCAAGGTGGATCCGCCGCGCGTCGCCGGAGGAGGTGAGGCCGGATGGCCGCGATCGCCGACGCGCCGGTGGTGGCCGCGATCGGTTCGTCGGACGACGACGCCCTCCAGGTCGTCCGGCTGGCCGCCCGCGACGCCGCGAACCACGGCCGCCCGCTCAGCCTGCTGCACGCGTTCAACTGGGCGGCGGCCCTGGAGGCCCCCTCGGCAGCCGGCCCGCGCGCCGAGGCCGAGGACCTGATCGAGCGGGCCGCCGCCGTGGCCGGCGAGGTGGAGCCGGCGCTGCCCGTGTCCGGGGAGATCGTCGAGGGCTCCCCGCTGGCCGCGCTGATCCGCCGCTCCGAGTCGGCGTTCCTGGTCGCCGTCGGGGACGGCGGGATGTCCCGCTGCGAGGACTGCATCCCCGCCGACGCCCTGGCGGTGCAGCTCGCCGCCCAGGCCGGCTGCCCGGTGCTGGTGGTGCGCCCCGAGCCGCCGCCGCAGGGCCCGGTGCTGGTCGGCGTCGACGGGTCGATGAGCTCCCGGACGGCGCTGGGGTTCGCCTTCGACCACGCCGCCCGCCGGTCGGCCCCGCTGCTCGCCGTCCGGATCACCGAGCCGGCGCGCTCGGTCGAGGACGGCGACACGGCCGGGTCCGCCGAGGACGCCCGCGCCGAGCTGGCCGAGGCGGTGGCCCGGTACGGACGGCGGCACCCCTCGGTGCGGGCCGAGTGCCACAGCGTCGTCGGCGACCCCGGCGATGTCCTGGTCGACAGGTCCCGCTCGGCGCAGCTCGCGATCGTCGCCGGCAGGGGGGACGAGCCGCTGCGCGGCATGCTCGGCGCGGTCAGCCAGTCGCTGCTTTACCACTCCCCAGCCCCGGTCATCGTCGTCCGTGGACTCGTCTCCACCGCGCCGGACGGGGCATGACGCCCGCGCGTCCCGGGGCCGGACGCCCTCGCGTCCCGGGACCAACGGCCCTGCCCGCTCCCCGGGTGGGCGACGAGGCTGGACGCGCCGGGAAGGCCGGGACACCGGATGCGAAAATCCCCGATCCGCGAGAGGGTAACGCAGCATGGACACCGCTGTAGATCTGCACAGTCCCTTGACCGAAGACGAGCTGCGCCAACTGGACGCGTACTGGCGGGCGGCCAACTACCTGACCGTCGGGCAGATCTACCTGCTGGACAACCCGCTGCTGCGGGAGCCGTTGCGACCCGAGCACGTCAAGCCGCGGCTGCTCGGCCACTGGGGTACCAGCCCCGGCTTGAACCTGCTCTACACCCACCTCAACCGGATCATCGTCGACCGGAAGCTACCGACGATCTTCATCACCGGCCCCGGGCACGGCGGCCCCGCCCTGGTGGCGAACACCTGGCTGGAGGGCACCTACAGCGAGCTGTACCACTCCGTGAGCCGCGACGAGACGGGCATGCAGCGGCTGTTCCGCCAGTTCTCCTTCCCCGGCGGCATCCCGAGCCACGTCGCCCCGGAGGTGCCGGGTTCGATCCACGAGGGCGGCGAGCTGGGGTACGCGCTGAGCCACGCGTACGGCGCCGCGTTCGACAACCCGGACCTGCTGGTCGCCTGCGTGATCGGCGACGGCGAGGCGGAGACCGGCCCGCTCGCGGGGAGCTGGCTGTCCAACGTCTTTCTCAACCCGGCCCGGGACGGGGCGGTGCTGCCCATCCTGCACCTGAACGGTTACAAGATCGCCAACCCGGCGGTGCTGGACCGGATCCCCACCGACGACCTGCTGGACATGATGCGCGGCTACGGCTACCAGCCGTACGTCGTCGCCGGTGACGACCCGACGACCGTCCACCACCTCCTCGCCGCCACCCTGGACCGGGCGGTCGACGAGATCGCCGACATCCAGCGCCGGGCCCGCTCCGGCGGCGCGGTCGAGCGCCCCCGCTGGCCGATGATCATCCTGCGTACGCCGAAGGGCTGGACCGGCCCGGACAGGGTCGACGGCAAGCAGGTGCAGGGGACGTTCCGCGCTCACCAGGTGCCGATCGCCGAGGTGCGTGACAACCCGGAGCACCTGGCCGAGCTGGAGCGCTGGCTGCGCAGCTACCGGCCGGAGGAGCTGTTCGACGCCACCGGCGCACCGGTCGCCGAGCTGGCCGCGCTCCCGCCGAAGGGCGACCTGAGGATGAGCGCCAACCCGGTCACCAACGGCGGTACGGTGCTGCGCGACCTGGACCTGCCCGACTTCCGCGAGTACGCGGTCGACGTCGAGCGGCCCGGCGAGCCGACGGCCGGGGCCACCGGCGTGCTCGGCAAGTGGGTCCGCGACGTGATCACCGCCAACCCGCAGACGTTCCGCCTGTTCGGCCCCGACGAGGTGGCCTCCAACCGGCTCGGCGCGGCCTTCGAGGTCACCGACCGGGCGTTCGTCGCCGAGACCACGGCCGCCGACGACCACCTCTCCCCCGACGGCCGGGTGATGGAGGTGCTCTCCGAGCACCTGTGCCAGGGGTGGCTGGAGGGGTACCTGCTGACCGGCCGGCACGGCATCTTCACCAGCTACGAGGCGTTCATCCACATCGTCGACTCGATGGTCAACCAGCACGCCAAGTGGCTGAAGGTGACCCGGGCCATCCCGTGGCGGCAGCCGGTGGCCTCGCTGAACTACCTGCTCTCCAGCCATGTCTGGCGGCAGGACCACAACGGCTTCTCCCACCAGGACCCGGGCTTCATCGACCACGTGATGAACAAGAAGGCCGAGGTGGTCCGGGTCTACCTGCCGCCGGACGGCAACACCCTGCTGTCCACCATGGACCACTGCCTGCGCAGCCGGCACTACATCAACGTGGTGGTGGCGGGCAAGCAGCCCGCGCCGAACTGGCTGACCATGGACGAGGCGATCCAGCACTGCCGGCGCGGCCTGGGCATCTGGGACTGGGCCAGCACCGACGACGGCGACGAGCCGGACGTGGTGCTCGGCTGCGCCGGGGACGTGCCGACGCTGGAGACCCTGGCCGCCGCCGAGCTGCTCCGCCAGCACCTGCCCGGGCTGAAGGTGCGGGTGGTCAACGTGGTCGACCTGATGCGCCTCCAGCCGCCCTCGGAACACCCGCACGGCCTGCCGGACAGCGAGTTCGACACCATCTTCACCCGCGACAAGCCGATCATCTTCGCCTACCACGGCTACCCGTGGCTGATCCACCGGCTCACCTACCGCCGGGCCAACCACGACAACCTGCACGTACGCGGGTACAAGGAGGAGGGCACCACCACCACGCCGTTCGACATGGTGATGCTCAACGACCTCGACCGGTTCCACCTGGTGATCGACGTGATCGACCGGACGCCGGGCCTGGCCTCCCGGGCCGCGCGCCTGCGCCAGGAGATGGTGGACGTCCGGCAGGCCTGCCGCGACCACACCCGCCGCTTCGGCGAGGACGACCCGCGGGTGGCCGAGTGGCGTTGGATCCGGGAGACGGCCCCTGAGGCACCGAAAGGCGAACCCGGTGAGCGCGAGGAGTGAGCTTGCGAGCCCCGCAGTCGCGAACGAAAGGCGAACCCGATGAGTGACGAGATCCTGGTCGGCTACGACGGTTCCGCCGACGCCACCGTCGCCCTGAACTGGGCGTTGGACGAGGCGGAGCGCACGGGACGGCCGGTCCGCCTGGCGTACGTCTTCGAGTGGGTGACCGTGGCCGGGTGGATCGGTCCCGGGGTGGCCCCCGGCATCTGGCCCGACGAGACCGCCCGGCGGCAGGTGGAGGAGCTGGTCGGCACGGCCGCCTCCGACGCCGCCGCCGCGCGGCCCGGGTTGACCGTGCACGGCGAGGTGTTCGACGGGCCGCCCGCGCTGGTGCTGGAGGAACGCTCCGCCGAGGCCGGCCTGCTGGTGCTCGGCAGCCGGGGTCACGGCGGGTTCGGCGGGCTGCTCGTCGGCTCCACCGCCGTGTCGGTGACCGCACACGCCCACTGCCCGGTGGTGGTGGTCCGTGACGCCGCCGCCGGCCGCCCCGGGCGGGTGGTGGTCGGGGTCGACGGGTCGCCGACATCGCTGCTGGCCCTCGGGTTCGCCGTCGAGCGGGCGGCCCAGCGGCACGTACCGCTGCACGTGGTGCGGGCCTGGGAGCCGGCGACGGACGGCGGCCCCGCCCCCGACGACGCGGTGGCGGCGGAGCGGGCGGCGCTGATGGAACCCCTGGCGAGATGGCGGGAGACGTTCCCCGAGGTCGAGGTGACCGTCGACGTGGTGACCGGCCGCCCGGCCCGCACGCTGATCGAGGCGAGCCGGGACGCCCAGCTCGTGGTGGTCGGCACCCGGGGCCGGGGCGGGCTGCGCGGCATGCTGCTCGGCTCGGTCGGCCAACAGCTCATCCAGCACGCCCACTGCCCGGTCGCGGTGGTCCGCGAGCGACGTCAGTCGCGCAGCGAGAAGTAGTCCTCCTCCTCCTGGGCCAGGTGCAGGCGCAGGACGGCGTCGAGGCCGTACAGGGTGGCGAGCAGGTCGGTGACCTGGTCGGGACGCGGCGGCCCGGCGCCGGCCTGCGCCAGGTGCCCGCCGATCCCGTCGACCAGGCGGCGGATCTCCACGTGCCCGCGGCTCATCGTCGAGGTCGCCTCGTCGCCGCCGAGCGGCCCGGCCAACGCCGGATAGAGGTGCTGCTCCTCGGCCGCCTCGTGCGGCAGCACCTGCCCGACGAGCCGCCGATGGACCTCCCGCAGGGCGGGCACGCAGTCGGGCGAGTCCGGGTGGGTCGCGACCAGGTCGGCGGTGTCCCGCAGGTCGGCCAGCACGTCCCGGACGCCGCCGTGCTCGCCCGCGTACCGGTCCAGCAGCTCACCGGTGGCCGCCGGGACCTCCCGGCGGCGCAGCCCCCCGCCGAGGGCGCGCAACGCGTTGAGGATCACCACCACGTCGATGCCCTCCTGGAGGAACGCGCCGGCCACCGGTGGCAGTTTCCCGGCCGCCGCCACCAGCATCGCCGCCACGGCCAGCCCCATCCCGACGACGGCGCTCTGGGTGGCGATCCGGCGGGCGTGCCGGGCGATCTCCACGGCGTCGGCGAGCCGGTCGAGCCGGTCGACGGTGAGCACCGCGTCGGCGACGCCGGCGGACGCGGTCGCCCCGGTGGCCCCCATCGCCACCCCGACGTGCGCCTCGGCCAGCGCCGGGGCGTCGTTCACCCCGTCGCCGACCATCACGGTGACGGCGCGCTCCGCCTCCTGGCGGACCCGGGCGGCCTTCTCCTGCGGGGAGCACCTGGCCAGCAGGTCGTCGACGCCGACGGCCCGGGCGACCTGCTCGGCGGTCGCCCGGCGGTCGCCGGTGACCATGACCAGCCGGGTCAGGCCGGCCTCGCGCAGCCGCCGGACGGTCCGCCGGGCGTCGGGGCGCACCGGGTCCTCCAGCAGGATCGCCCCCAGCGGCCCCCGCTCGTCGCTGACCCAGACCACGGACCGCCCGGCCAGCTCGGCGCGTTCGGCGGCCCCGGCCGCCCACTGCGGCAGTTCCCCGTCGAGCTGGCCGACCCGGACCAGCCGCCCGTCGACCCGGCCGCTGACGCCGCGCCCCGGCTCCTCGGTCACCCCGGTCGGCTCGGCCAGCGGCAGGCCCCGGTCCCGGGCCTGCCGCACCAGGGCGGCGGCCAACACGTGCGGGGAGAGCTGCTCCACCGAGGCCGCCAACCGCAGCACCTCGTCCCGGTCGCCGCCGGGCGCGACCACCGTCTCGGCGGCGTGGGGCCGGCCTGCGGTGAGCGTGCCGGTCTTGTCGACCAGCAGGTTACGGGCCCGACCCAGCAGTTCCAGCGAGCCGCCGTCGCGGACCAGCACCCCGCGCCGGGCCGCCCGGGACAGCCCGGAGACGATCGCGATCGGGGTGGCCAGCAGCAGCGGGCAGGGGGTGGCCACCACCAGCACCGCCACGGCCCGCACGAACTCACCGGACAGCAGCCAGCCCAGGCCGGCCAGGACCAGGGTGAACGGCACGAACGCCGCCGCGTACCGGTCGGCCATCCGGACCATCGGGGCCTTGTGCGCGGTGGCCTCCTCCGCAAGCCGGACGATCCCCGCGTACGTGCTGGCCGCCGCGTTCTTCGTGGCCCGCAGCCCGAAGCCGGCCCCGGCGTTGACGACGCCGCTGGCCACCGGCTCCCCCGCCGCCCGCGCGACCAGCTGGGACTCGCCGGTCACCACCGACTCGTCGAGGGTGGCCGCCTCCTCGACGGTCCCGTCGACGGGCACCACGTCCCCGGGGCCGACCACCAGCCGGTCGCCCACCGCCACCCGGTCCAGCGGGACCGTCTCGATGCCGCCGCCGGGCCGCCGCCGCCGCGCCGAGCGCGGGGCCCGCTCCAGCAGGGCGCGCAGGTCGCGGGTCGCCCGGCGCTGGGCGTACGACTCCAGCGAGCGGCCGGTGGCCAGCATCAGCGCGATCACCGCGCCGGCCAGGTACTCGCGGACGACGAGCGCGCCGGCCAGCGCGAGGACGGCGATCACGTCCACCCCGAACTGCCGGTGCCGCAGCCGGCGCAACGTCGACCAGGCGGCCGGGGCCAGCGCGGCCACCGTCGCCGCCGCCCACAGCCAGTCCGCCCCGGCGCGTCGGCCGGCGAGCCACAGCCCCGCCCCGACCAGCACGCCCACGGTCAGCGCGGCCAGCGGCCCCCACTCGCGCCCCCGCGCCCAGCGCCGCCGCACCGGCCGCTCCGGCACGCACTCCCGTGCCTCGGTGCCCACCTGCGGATCCTCTCAACGACGGGTACCGGTGAGGATGCCAACGGACGAATCATCCGTCCGACCTGCCATGATCGGCGGAGGCGAAGCACCCGGCGGTACGGGACCCACGGACCCGTGCGTCCGGGCGGCCCGTGCCGCAGGATGGAGCGGCAACCCCGCCCGGAGCACCGCCGGGCTGGGGCACGATGGGCAGAGACGAAAGGTCGTGACGATGAGCCACGAGACGCCGGACCGTGCGTTGACCACCGCCCTCGCGGAGGCCGCCGCGATGGCCGGTCACGCCCCCTCGGTGCACAACACGCAGCCGTGGCGCTGGCGGGTCCTGCCCGACGCCCTGGAGCTGCACGTCGTGCGGGACCGCCAGCTGTCCGCCGCCGACCCGGAGGGCCGGCTGGTCACGCTGAGCTGCGGCGCGGCCCTGCACCATGCCCGGGTGGCACTGGCTGCCGAGGGCTGGGCCTTCGTGGTCGAGCGGATCTCCGACCCGAGCGATCCTGAGCTGCTGGCCCGGCTCACCGGCCTCAAGCGCGCCGAGGCGGACCCGGACGCCATGCACACGGTGCAGTGCATGCAGGTCCGGCACACCGACCGGCGGCCGGTCAGCGACGAGCCCGTGCCAACCTCTGCTGTCGACGACATCACGAAGGCGGCCGCCGCCGAGGGTGCCCGGTTGCAGATCCTCAACGCCGACCAGGTGATGGATCTGGCCGCCGCGGCATCGCGCGCCGGGTCGGTCGAGGCGGAGGACCCGCAGCTGCGCGAGGAGCTGGCCTACTGGACGAGCCGCCCGGGCACGGGCACCGGCCTGCCGCCCGAGGTGCTGCCCGAGCAGGCGCCGCAGACCACCGTGCCGGGTCGGGACTTCGGCCGCCCCGGCATCCTGCCGGTCGGCCAGGGCCACGACCGGACGGCGGTGTACGGGCTGCTCTTCGGCGACGAGGACGAGCGGGACAGCTGGCTGCGGGCCGGTGAGGCGCTCTCCGCGGCGTGGCTGACCGCCACCCGGCTGGGCGTGTCGATGGTGCCGCTGTCCGGCGTGGTGGAGGTGGAGGGGACCCGGCAGGCCCTGCGCCAGGTGCTCACCGGGATGGGGTACCCGTACCTGGTGCTGCGGATGGGGCTCGCGGACCCGGCGCACGCCGGCCCGCCGCACACCCCGCGGCTGCCCACCGAGCAGGTCGTGGACACCTCCGCGGTGCGCTCCACGGGCGGGTGACGGCCAGGCTCCGCCCGGCCACCGGGGCCATGAGCCGCGAGGCCACGGGCGATAACATCGGCCGGTGGCCAGCAGCACACCGAACCCGATGCACGAACACGTCACCCCGTCTCTGGGGCTGAGCCCGCTGTCGCGGGTCCGGCTCGACGAGTTGCTCCAGGAAATGCTGGACCGGGTGGGCGAGGTGGTCACCAGCCGGGAACGGCTGCGCGCCCTGCTCGACGCGGTGGTCGGCATCGGCACCGACCTGGACCTGCGCAGCACCCTGCAACGGATCGTGCAGTCCGCCTGCGAGCTGGCCGGTGCCCGGTACGGCGCGCTCGGGGTGATCGGCTCCGACCGGCTGCTGCACGACTTCATCGTGCACGGTATCGACGCCGAGCTGCACGCGAGCATCGGCGAGCTGCCGCACGGCCGGGGCGTGCTCGGGCTGCTCATCGACCACCCGCACCCGGTGCGGATGCCGGACATCACCAAGCACCCGCTGTCGTACGGCTTCCCGCCGAACCACCCGCCGATGCACAGTTTCCTCGGCGTGCCGGTGCGCATCCGCGACCAGGTGTTCGGCAACCTCTACCTGGCCGAGAAGCAGGGCGCCGCCGAGTTCACCGAGGACGACGAGGAGATCGTGGTGGCCCTGGCCGCCGCGGCCGGCGTGGCGATCGAGAACGCCCGGCTGTACGCGCTGGCCCACCGCCGGGAACGCTGGCTGGCCGCCGCCGCCGAGATCACCTCGGTGCTGCTCGGCGAGGTGCGGCGCACCGACGCGCTGACGCTGGTGGCCCGCCGCGCCCGGGAGGTCGCCGAGGCGGAGCTGGCCGTGGTGCTGCTCTACGACGAGGACGCCGGCGAGTTCACCGTGGAGGTCGTCGACGGTGCCGACGAGCGGGCCCGGGAGCTGGTCGGCGCGGTGCTGCCGGCCGCCGAGACCGCCTTCGCCGGGTCGGTCACCGGCCGGGGGCACGAGCTGGTGGAGAACCTGGCCGAGGCGGCGCCCTGGCCGGCCCCGGTGACCACCGGACCGGCGGTGGTGTCCCCGCTGACCGCCGCCGACACCCTGCACGGCGTCCTGGTGATCGCGTACGGGCCGGACCGGGGCGGGGCCACCGACGACGACGTGGCGCTGCTGGGCAGCTTCGCCGGGCAGGCCGCGCTGGCCATGGAGCGGGCCCGGGGGCAGGAGGAGCGGGAGCTGCTGGTGGTCCTGGAGGACCGCGAGCGCATCGCCCGCGACCTGCACGACGTGGTGATCCAGCGGCTGTTCGCCACCGGCCTGCAGTTGCAGAGCGGCGCGATGAACACCCGCCCCGAGGTGGCCAAGCGGATCAACGCGGCCGTCGACGACCTGGACGCCACCATCCGGGACATCCGGCGGACCATCTTCGAGCTGCGTACCCCGATGAGCGCGGCGCTGCGCACCGAGATCCGTGAGGCGGTCGACGTGGCCGCCGGGTCGCTGGGCTTCCGGCCGACGCTGGAGCTGACCGGGCCGATCGACAGCGCCGTTCCGGAGCCGATCCGCCCCGACCTGACCGCCGTGCTGCGCGAGGCGCTGTCCAACGCGGTCCGCCACGCCGAGGCCAGCCGGGTCGCGGTGGCGGTGGCGGTCGACGGCGGCTGGGTCACAGTCACCGTCACCGACGACGGCCGGGGCTGCGACCCGGCCGCCGCCCGGGGCGGCCTGGTCAATCTCCGTGAGCGCGCCGAGCGGCACGCCGGCGACTTCGAGGTACGCCCGGCGAGCCCGAGCGGGACGGAGCTGCGCTGGTCCGTCCCGCTCCGCGACTGAACCCGGGCCCGGCCCCCGCTCCCGCCGAGGAGTGGTCAGGCCGGTCGGTTCAGGGGTAGCGCAGCAGGGTGGCGTCGATCGCCTCCCAGCGGCTGCGCAGCGCCCCGACCAGGTCCGGCTGCTGGCGGGCCCGGTTGGCCTGCTCGCGCGGGTCGGCGACGAGGTCGTACAGGGTGTCCGACCCGCCGGCGCCGCGGAAGTACTTCCAGCGCCCCAGGCGCAGCGCGCGGTTCCCCTTGGTGCGCCAGAACAGGGCCCGCTCCGGGGCCGGCTCCCCCCGCAGCAGGTAGCCGGCGAGGCTCGCGCCGTCGAAGGGGTGCCCCGGATCCGGCCGCGCCCCGGCGATCTCGACCAGGGTCGCCGTCCAGTCCTGGGTCACCACCGGCTCGTGGCTGACCTGGCCCGGCCGGACGCGGGCGGGCCAGCGCAGGATGGTGGGCACCCGGATGCCGCCCTCCTCGAGGCCGCCCTTGCCGCCGGTCAGCGGCCACTGGTGGGAGAACCGTTCGCCCCCGTTGTCGCTGGCGAAGACGACGACCGTGTCCCGCTCCTGGCCGGTCTGCCGCAGCGCGGTCAACACCTGCCCGACGGCGCGGTCGAGGTTCTCCACCATCTTGCGGTACGTGTCGAGGGAGCCGCCGTCGCGGTGGAACAGCGCGCCGCTCTCGCCCGCCCGGAGGCGCGCG
The DNA here is from genome assembly GCF_040296145.1 of Micromonospora sp. NPDC002296. NCBI lineage: Bacteria > Bacillati > Actinomycetota > Actinomycetes > Micromonosporales > Micromonosporaceae > Micromonospora > Micromonospora sp. NPDC002296. Next base: position 107,687 of record NZ_JBEOWQ010000016.1, on the reverse strand, counting down.
GTCAACTCCGCGCTGACCGCCCGGTCGCCGGGGGCCTCCCAGGGCCAGTGCGGGCTGGTGAAGTTCAGGTTCAACAGCCAGGGGCGGCGGTGCGGGCGCCGGACGAACGCGGCGGCGCGGTCGGCGACCGTGTCGGTGTAGTAGTCCAGGGACTCCACCGGCACCTCACCCTCGTACAGGTCGTGCTGGCCCAGGTGGCTGACCTTGGAGTAGTAGTCGAGGCCGCCGGAGAAGTTGCCGAAGAACTCGTCCCAGCCCGACCGCAGCGGGCTGAACCAGGGCAGGAATCCGCAGTGCCACTTGCCGTACATGGCGGTGGTGTAGCCCGCGCCCTTGAACAGGGAGGCCAGCGTGGGGTGCCCCGGGGGCAGGCCCTCCAGTTCGTGGGCCCGGGCGATGGGCTCGGACAGCCCGCCGCGCAGCCGCCCGGGGTAGCGGCCGGTGTAGAGGGCGAAGCGGGTCGGGGAGCAGACGGCGGCGGCGGAGTAGCCGTTGGTGAAGCGCACCCCGTCACGGGCGAGCCGGTCCAGGTGGGGTGTTCGGATGTCGGGCGATCCGTAGCTGCTGAGGTCGGCCCAGCCCAGGTCGTCGCCGAGGATGACCAGCACGTTCGGCCGCCCCGTGGGGCGCTGGCCGAAGGTGTCGGCGCGGAACGGCCGCTCCTCGGGCCCGCCCGCGAGCGCTTGTTCGGGCGTGAGCGCCGACGCGGCGACTGCCCCGGCGACTCCCGCTATGCCGCCGATGACCTGCCGCCTGGTCTGGCCGTCCGATGGTGCCATGAGCCCTCCCTAAAGCCTGTTTTTCCTATCGGGACAGTAGGGAGTTAGTCGTCGAAAGGCAAGGGCGCGTCCCGGCAGTCGGAAGGCCAGCCGGAACTGGAACCGCCGAACGGCAAATGATGCGGTCCGTTGCTCGGCCGCACGCTGGCGCACGCCTTCCCTGCCCGCCCGGGGCGTACCCTCTCGGCGGACCGACCTACGCGATCCGGCACGGTCAGGGCCTCGGGCCGGCCGGCGGCCCGGTCGCCTAGCTGCGGGGGCCCAGCAGGCGGGTGGCCAGGACGGCAGCCTGGGTGCGGCGCTCCAGGCCGAGCTTGGCCAGCACGCTGGAGACGTAGTTCTTCACCGTCTTCTCGGCGAGGAACATCTTGCCGGCGATCTCCCGGTTGGTCAGCCCCTCGGCGACGTACTCCAGGATGCGGCGCTCCTGCTCGGTGAGGGCCTTCAGCTCGTTGGGCTGCTCCACGCCGCTGCGGATGCGTTCCAGCACCCGGGTGGTGATCGCCGGATCGAGCAGCGACTGCCCGGCGGCCACCCGGTGCACCGCGTCGACCAGGTCGGTGCCGCGGATCTGCTTCAGCACGTAGCCGGACGCGCCGGCCATGATCGCCGCGAACAGCGCCTCGTCGTCCTCGTACGAGGTGAGGATCAGACCCTTGATCGACGAGTCCACGGCGCGGACGTCCCGGCACACGTCGATGCCGTTGCCGTCGGGCAGCCGGGCGTCGAGGATCGCCACGTCGGGCCGCAGCGCGGGAATGCGGCGGGCCGCCTCCTGGGCGGAGCCCGACTCGCCCACCACCTCGATGCCGCCGCTGCTGGTGAGCAGGTCGGCAAGGCCACGACGGACGACCTCGTGGTCGTCGAGAAGGAACACCCTGATCATCCCCCATTTCTACCCTCTCGCGCCGCCACCCGCACGGGCCGAAGGTCCCGACGCCGACCGCGGGCCGCCTGGGCAGGGGGGCCCGGGGCAGAGGGGACATCCGGCCCTGCCCGCACGCCGCCCCGATCGCGCACTGTGGGTGTGGATCGAACGGGACGGCAGGAACTGCCACGGGAAGGAGCACCACCATGGAGACCGACTTCACCGTCGAGCAGCTCAGGGCCGCCGCGGCGGACGCCGTCCGGGCGCCGTCGCTGCTCAACACCCAGCCGTGGCGGTTCCGCCTGCGCGACGGCGGGATCGAGGTGACGCTGGACCGGGAGCGTCGGCTGCCGGCCACCGACCCGAGCGGCTGGGGCGCCCGGATCGCCTGCGGGGCAGCCCTGTTCAACCTGCGGCTGTCCCTGGCCGTGGCGGGCACCCCGGCGAAGGTCCGGCTGCGCCCGTACCCGACCGAGACCGACGTGCTCGCCCGGCTCACCCCGGACGTGCCACGCCGCCCCACCCCGGCCGAGCAGAGCCTGTACGCGGCCATCCCGCACCGGTTCAGCAACCGCAGCCCGTTCTGGCCCGACCCGGTGCCCGCCGACGTCCGCTGGCGGCTCGGCGAGGCGGCCCGGGCCGAGCAGGGCTGGCTGGAGCTGGTGATCGGGGTGAGCGCCGTGAACGCGTTCGCCGAGATCGCCCGCAGCGCCAACCGGGTCCTGGAGCGCGACCCCGCCTACCGCGCCGAACTGGCCGACTGGGTACGCACCGCGCCCGCCCCCGACGGGATTCCGGCCGCCGCCGGCGGTCCGCTGGGCGAACCGCAGGATCTGCTGCCCAGTCGCGGCTTCGGCGGGCGCGACCGGGCCCCGGGGCGGGACTTCGAGCCGGAGCCGTTGGTCGCCGTGCTCGGCGCGACGGGCAACACCACCACCGACCAGGTGATCGCCGGCCAGGCCCTGCAACGGGTGCTGCTCACCGCCACCGACGCCGGGCTGGGCGTGTCGATGCTCTCCCAGCCGATCGAGGTGCCGGGGGCACGGGAGGCCCTGCGGCTGTCCCTGGGCCGGTTCGGCACCCCGCAGATGGTGATGCGCATCGGGTACGGCCAGCCGGGCGCCCCGACCCCCCGCCGTAGCATCGACGAGGTGCTCGACCTGCCGGTAGCCCGGGCCTGAGCCGGCCGACGCCGGACGGCGGGTCAGCGGGCGGCGGCGAGCAGGACGGCCTCCCGCTGCGGGGCCAGGCCCACCGGTGCCCGGGGCGGGCGGCCGGAGCGCGGCGGCACCGTCCCCGCTCGCTCGCTGAGGTCAGCCGGCGAGGGCGACGAGGATCTGCTCGCCGTACCGGGCGAGCTTGGCCTCCCCCACCCCGTTGACGCGGGCCAGGTCGTCGAGCGTCGACGGCGGGTCGACGGCGATCTGACGCAGCGTGGCGTCGTGGAACACCACGTACGCGGGCACCCCCTGCTCCTTGGCGGTGGCCGCCCGCCAGGCGCGCAGCCGCTCGAACACCGGCTCGGCCGCCGGGGACAGCTTGACGGCCGGAGTAGCGCCGGGGCGGGTCTTCGCCGCCCTGGTCCGCGCCGGCTTGGCCGCCTCGCGGCGCATCGGCACCGGCCGGCGCCGGCCCAGCACCTCGGCGCTGGTGTCGGTGAGGACCAGGGTGCCGTAGTCGCCCTCGACGGCGAGCAGGCCCTGGGCGAGCAGTTGCCGGACCACGCCCCGCCACTCGGCCTCGCTCAACTCCTCGCCGATGCCGAACACGGTCAGCTCGTCGTGGCGGTGCTGGGTCACCTTCTCGGTGCGCCGGCCGAGCAGGATGTCGACGCACTGCCCCGCGCCGAACTTCTGGTTGCGTTCCCGGTGCAGCCGCAGCACCGTCGACAGCAGCTTCTGCGCGGCGACCGTGCCGTCCCAGGACTCGGGCGGCTCCAGGCAGGTGTCGCAGTTGCCGCACGGCCCGCTGTCCTGGCCGAAGTAGCTCAGCAGCCGCACCCGGCGGCACTCCACGGTCTCGCAGAGGGCCAGCATCGCGTCGAGGTGGGCGGCGAGCACCCGCCGGTGGGCGAGGTCGCCCTCCGAGGAGTCGATCATCTTGCGCTGCTGCACGACGTCCTGGAGCCCGTACGCCAGCCAGGCGGTCGACGGCAGGCCGTCCCGGCCGGCGCGGCCGGTCTCCTGGTAGTAGCCCTCCACCGAACGGGGCAGGTCGAGGTGGGCGACGAACCGCACGTCCGGCTTGTCGATGCCCATCCCGAAGGCGATGGTGGCGACCATGACGAGCCCGTCCTCGCGCAGGAACCGCTTCTGGTTCGCGGCGCGGGTGGCCGCGTCGAGGCCGGCGTGGTACGGCAGCGCGGAGACGCCGTTGGCGACCAGGAGCTCGGCCGTCTTGTCGACCGAGGCCCGGGACAGGCAGTAGACGATGCCGGCGTCGCCGGGGTGCTCGGTGCGGATCAGGTCGAGCAGTTGCTTGCGGGGCTCGCGCTTGGGGGCGATCCGGTACTGGATGTTGGGCCGGTCGAAGCTGGCCACGAAGTGCCGGGCCCCGGTGAGGCCGAGTCGGCTGGCGATCTCGGTGGCGGTCGCGGCGGTGGCCGTGGCGGTCAGCGCGATCCGGGGCACGGCGGGCCAGCGCTCGTGCAGCATCGACAGCGCCAGGTAGTCGGGGCGGAAGTCGTGGCCCCACTGCGCCACGCAGTGCGCCTCGTCGATGGCGAACAGCCCGATCCGGCCGCGCTCCAGCAGCCCGACGGTGGCGCGGCTGCCCAGCGCCTCCGGGGCAAGGTAGAGCAGGTCCAGTTCCCCGGCGAGGAACGCCGCCTCGACCCGCCGCCGCGCGTCGAAATCAAGGGTGGAGTTGAGGAAGCCGGCCCGCACCCCGACGGCGGTGAGCGCGTCGACCTGGTCCTGCATGAGCGCGATCAGCGGGGAGACGACCACCGCGACGCCGTCGCGCACCAGCGCGGGGATCTGGTAACACAGCGACTTGCCGCCGCCCGTCGGCATCAGGACCAGGGCGTCGCCGCCGCCGACCACGTGGTCGATGATCTCCTGCTGCTCGCCGCGGAAGGCGTCGTAGCCGAAGACCCGGCGGAGCACGCCCAACGGAGTCTCGGTGAGCGTGTCGCTGGGGGAAGTCATCGGGCGAGTCTACGAGGACTCCCCGACACCGTCCCGCCCCACGCCGACCCGCCCGCCGAACTGGACATGGCCGGCCGCCCTCATGGCGGGTGGCCGGGACGGAGGAGGAAGGACCGTGCGTTCTGGTGGGCGATACTGGGTTTGAACCAGTGACCTCTTCCGTGTCAAGGAAGCGCGCTCCCACTGCGCCAATCGCCCGCGGGCACCCGGCCTGAACATGTCGGGGCCGGCGGCGTTCGACCCCGACGGGGCGGATCGCGAGCGGACGACGGGATTCGAACCCGCGACCCTCACCTTGGCAAGGTGATGCGCTACCAGCTGCGCTACGTCCGCGTGTCGCCGATGCTCTCGGCGACGGGTGAACTGTACCCGACGACAAGATCGCCGGCGGCACCGGCCCACCGGCGCCCGACCGCCACCGGAAGGTACCGCCGGGGGAGAACCACGCGGGCCTACCGATCCGGCCGATTACGCGGTTCACCCACGGGGTACTTCCTTTCATCGACAGCACACTGCATCCCCCGAAGGAGGCTGTCGTGGGTATCGGCACAAGCATCTTCCTGATCGCGGTCGGCGCGATCCTCACGTTCGCGCTCGACGCCAACCTCGGCGGCGTCAACCTGGACGTCGTCGGCTGGATCCTGATGGCCGCCGGCGTGCTCGGTCTCGTCATGACCACGCTGGTCTGGGGCCGCCGCCGCGAGGTGGTCACCACCACCGAGCCGGTGGAGTACCGCCGGGTCGAGGAGCGCCGGGACGTCACCCCGCCGCTGTAGGTGGCGACCGGGCCCGCCCTGCGACGGATCACCGCGGCGCGGTTGCGGCGTTCAGGCCGCCCGCGGCAGGGCCTCCTCGTCGCCGAGCTGATCGGCGAAGTCGAGCCAGCCGCCGGCGCAGGCGCGCGCCACCGCGTCCAGCGAGCGCCGGCAGTGGTCCGGCAGCGCGTCCGCCGTCGGGCCGGAGCGGTCGAGGAAGGCCAGCGTGGCTGACAGCATTCGCAGCAGCGCCCGGCCCTGATCCGTGTAGCGCAGTGCCGGCTCCCGGGTCAGCCATTCCAACTGCTCGCGAATCCTCAGCACGGCGGGCTGCCCGGCGTCCGCCGCGGCCCACTGCCGCGCCGCGCCGTCGGTGCGCCGGACCCCCTCGGGGCTCGCGGCCAGCAGGCGCCGCTGCACGTCCAGCGCGGTGCCGACGGACACGCCGGCGCGGCGGGCCACCACCCGCAGGCTCGCCCCCGGCTCCTCGCGCATGATCTGCTCGGCCGCGCGGCGACCCTCCTGGGCGGAGAGCGGGTGACGCCGGCCGTCGCGGCCGATCCGGGCGTCCAGCCGCTGGCGGCCGTCGGCCGACTCCTGCCGCAACGCGGCGACCGTGCGCGGCGCGACCCCGCACACCGAGGCGATCCAGCGGTCTGAACAGTGGGGATACGTGCCGAGGATGCGCCGCACCGCCGCCGCGCGGTCCCCCGCGCGCAGCGTCTTGCCGTGGGCCGCGTTGAGTCGCACCGCGACGACGAAGGCCTCGTCGCCGGTTCCCTCGAAGTACACCACGGGCACCTGCCGCTGACCTCGGCCGCGCGCCGCGGCCAGACGGTGCGACCCGTCCATCACCCGCATCGTGTCCCGGTGCACCACCAGCGGCGGCAGTTCCTCCGTAAGCCCGGCCAGGTGCCGGACGTACATGCCGTCGATCCCTCCGAGCCGGGGAGACAGGCCTTCCCGCAGCAGGGTGACGTCCACCCATTCGACCTCGCTGCGGACACGCTCGAGCACGTCCTCGATCCGCCCCTGCGCCAGCACGGCGTGCCGCGCCACGGCGTCGGTGGTAGCCACCGGTGCAGGATCCATCGCTTCTGCTCCCCATCGGACGACAGCTACCCCGAACAACCGCCCAGGCTGAGGTGGGCAGGCAGAAGCTATCGCGACATCGCCGCAGGTGGATACAGGCTCCGTACAAGGTCGATACAGGCCCCTCACAGGCCCGGCCGGAGCCGCCCTCGGCTACGCCGCCGAGAGACGTTCCGCCGCTCCGGCGGGCCGGGCACGACGGTCAGCGGCCTGCCGTCAGCAGATCCCGGAGGCGGTCGGCCAGCACCTGCGCGCCGACTGCGCGGTACGCGGCGACGGCCGCCGCGACCGTCGCCGGCGCCTCGTCGGCGTCGGTGGCGGCCAGGCAGCGGGCGAGCGCCGCCAGCGCATCCGCCTCGACCATCCGGAAGTCGTGCGCCGTCGCCAGCTCACGGGCCTCCGTCGCGCAGCCCCGGGCGAGCCCGTGCGCTCCCAGGCCCAGGTGCACGACGGCCAGCCCCACCTGTGCGCGCGCGGCGAAGTAGGGATAGCCGTTCTGGCGTGCCATGTCGAGCGCCTGCCGCAGGAAGAGCAGCGCCCCGGCGGGGTCGCCGCCGGCCCGACGCGCCTCCCCCATCGTGCACAACAACGCAGCCTGCGCCCGCTGGTCCCGGACGATCACCGCGAGGTCGTACCCCTGCTGGGCGGCGCTCAGTGCCCGGGTCGCATCACCATGCTGCGCGTAGAGCTGACTCAGCTCGTCCAGGGTGGACAGCTCTCCGTGCATGTTGGACCGGCGCCGGTAGCCGGCCAGCGCGGCCGTCAGGTGCATCTCGGCCGCGCGTTCCTGACCGAGCTGGCGCAACACCATGCCCAGGTTGCCCCGGGTGGACAGCACCGACGCCGTCCGGCCGGCTGCCGCGTTGATCCGCAGGGCGTCGCGCAGGCACTCCGCCGCCTCCGCCAGCTGGCCCTGATCGGCATACATGGCACCGAGCCCGTTGAGCGCCAGCCCCCGCACCGCCGCCAGCTCGGCGCGGTCGCCGCACAGCCGCAGCGCCTCCCGGTACCCCCGTTCCGCCTCGTCCAGGCGGCCCTGCTCGGCCCGCACCACGCCGATGTTGTGCCACAGGTACGGGGCCGCCGCCGGCCAGTCCGATCCCCGGGACAGCCGCTCGCCGGCCCGGTAGTCGGCCAGTGCCTGCGCGTGCCGGCCCAGCGCCCACATCGCCTGCCCGCGGCTGAGCAGCATCGCGGCCCGGCCGGCCCCGTCGGCCGCCCCGCTGGCGGCCCGCAGCCCGGCTTCGGCGGTACGCAGCCAGCGGTCGACGTGTCGGCGGATCAGGAAGTACCCGCGTAGCTGGTCGGCCAGCAGCCAGCTCAGTTGCGGCCGAGCGCTGTCCGCCGCCCGCTCGACCAGCGCCAACAGCGCCCCGGCCTCCGCATCCAACCAGCGCAGCGCCGCCTCCTGGTCGGCGAAGGGCCCGCCGCCGGAACTGGTGACCAGCCGCACCATGCCCGGGTTGAGCAGTTCGACCGCCTCCGTGGCCGTCCGCAGCGACCAGGCGTGCAGTCGGTTCCGGGCGGCCTCGGCGTCGGCCGGGTCCTCCTCGTCCACCAGCCGCGCCGCGTACAGCCCGAGCAGGTCATGGAAGCGGAATCGCTCGGCGGTGTACTGCAGCAGCATGTTGGCGTCCAGCAGCTCGCCCAGCACCAGGTCAGCCTCCCCCTGGCCCACGCCGAGCAGCTCCGCGGTGGCTTCGACGCCGAAGTCGTCCCCGGGATGCAGCGCACACAGCCGGAACGCCCGGCGGATCGGCTCGCTCAGGTCCTGGTAGCTGAGCTGGAAGCTGGCCAGCACGCTGGTGTCGCCCGCGCTCAGCTGGGTCAGCCGGTGGTTCTCGTCGCGCAGGCGGTGGGCCAGCTCCGACGTGGTCCAGGCCGGTCGGCTGGCCAGCCTTCCGGCGGCGATGCGCAGCGCCAGCGGCAACTGCCCGCAGGCGGCCGCCAGCTCGCGGGCGGACTCCGGATCGGCCGAAACCCGACCCGCGCCCACGGTCGAATCCATCAGCCGGACGGCGTCCACGGTGGACAGGGTCGCCAGGTCGACGACCAGCCAGGGCGACAGGTCGGGCAGCCTGCGCCGGCTGGTCACCAGCGCGTCGCTGCCGCCCGGGCCCGGCAGGAGCGCCCGCACCTGCGCCGCGTCGCGGGCGTTGTCCAACACCAGCAGCATCCGGCGGTCGGCCAGGGTGCTGCGCAGCAGCGCCGACGCCTCCTCCTCGTCCGGCCCTATCCGGCCGGCCGGCACCCCGAGCGCGCGCAGGAAGCGTCCCAGCACCCCCATCGGGGTCGCCCGCCCGCTGGGACCGCTGCCCAGGTCGGCGTACAACTGACCGTCCGGATACTCGTCCCGCAGCCGATGCGCCAGGGTCAGGGCAAGCGCTGTCTTGCCGACCCCGGCCGAGCCGCTGATCAGCACGACCCGCATCGACGCCGGGACGGGTCGGACCAGCTCAGCGCCGATCCGATCCAGTTCCCGCTCGCGGCCGACGAAATCGGACGGCCCCGCCGGCACCTGCCGGATCAAGGTCGTCCGGGGCGACGGGGCGACGGTCGGCGGCCACTGCTGCCGAAGCACCGCCTCGTACGCGTGGCGGAGCTGCGGCCCCGGGTCGACGCCGAGCTGTTCGATCAGTGCCCGGCGGACCCGGTCGTACGCGGCCAACGCCTCGGCCTGCCGTCCGGACGCCACCGCCGCCATGATCAGTTCGGCGTGCAGTGGCTCGTGCAGTTCCAGCCGCTCCGCCAGCTCTCGCAGCAGCGGCAACACCTGCTCCTGCTCGCCCAGTTGGCGGCCGAGCGCGGCGGCCTGGCACAGCAGCGTCGCGTACTGCTCGAACAGGGCGGCGACCAACGGGATGCCGCGCAGCTGCTCCACGTCGGTCTCGCCGCGCCACAACCGGGCCGCCGCGAGCAGTTGCCCCAGCGCCCGCGCGGGGTCGTCGGCGGTGTGGCCTGCGGCGACCAGCTCACGGAAGCGCAGCAGGTCAAGGTGGTCGGCGTCGAGCGCCAGCCGATATCCGCTGCCGGCGGCAACCAGAACGCCTGTCCCCTCCGCCCCCCACAGGCGGCGCAGCCGGCCGATGTAGCTGTGCAGCATGTTCAGCGCGGACGGTGGGCGAGCCTCACCCCAGAGCAGGTCCATCAGCTCCTCGCGCCCCACCGCCTCGCCCCCGGCCAGTGCCAGCCGGGCCAGCAGACAGCGGTGTTTCGCCGAACCGAGCCGCAGCTCGGTGTTGCCGTGCCGAAGGAGCAGCGGGCCGAGCACCGCCACGGTCAGGGACCCGGCACCGGCCGGTCGTGGGGACTGCGCCCGCCGCGACCGCGCCGCCGGCACCACCTGGCCCAGCAGGGCGGCGGTGTCCGCCCCCGCCGCCCCGAGGTAGTGGGCGAGCGCGTGCAGGGTGGCGGTGCGGGGCACCCGGGTACGCCCCTGTTCCAGATCACGGATCGCCGCGATGCTGACGTTCGCGGAAACCGCCAGGTCCCGCTGGGTGAGACCGAGTTGCTCGCGCAGCCGTCGCAGCTGCGCCGAAACGGGCTCGGGCGCGTCGCCGACTCCCTGACCGGCCATCTCGGACACCCGAATCAGCGGCTGTGCCTGGCCGGATGGAGCGTTTCATCGAACACAGTGCAGACGGTACTTCAATCTGGCTGTCCCCATACCCGGCCGCTACGGCACCTCCGGTGGTACGACGGGCCGCCGCTCCCGCCGATGGTGCACCGCTGGCACGCCGGACCGTCGACCGAGTACCCGCTGGCAGCAACCTCTGGGCAGCGATATGGCGGTACGGTTGTCCAGCGGCGGGCGGTGCGCCGCGCACCGCCCGCCGAGACCGCTGCGCAGTCGGGGCCACAGGGTGCGAAAGGTGATCGTGTCACATGCGGTTCAACCTGCTCGGCCCGTTGACCGTCGAGAGCGCCGCCGAGCAGGCGGTCCCGCTCGGCTCCGGAAAACAGCGGCAGCTGCTGGCCACCCTGCTGCTGATGCCCAACGAGGTCGTCGGGACGGCCCAGCTGATCGCGGCGCTGTGGGGCGACGAGCCGCCGGCCTCCGCCCTGGCCAACCTACGCACCTACGTGCTCGGCCTTCGCCGCCTCCTGGACGCCCCCGACACGCCACAGCGGATCGTCGCCGACGCGGGCGGCTACCTGCTGCGGGTACGTCAGCAGGAACGCGACGTGGACCGGTTCGATGCCGCCGCCGCCCGGGGACGAGCCTGCCTGGCCGTCGGGGACGCCGCGATGGCGCAGGCCGAACTGACCGTGGCGGTCGACATGTGGCGCGGTGACCCGCTGGCCGACGTGCCGCTGTCCGCGCTGACGGCGGGTCGGGTCTCCGCGCTGACCGAGCGGTACCTGCTGGCCGAGGAGGACCTGGCGGAGGCGACGTTGCAGCTCGGCACCCCGGGCGAGACGGTACGGCGGCTGCGCGCCCTGCTCGAGCGTCATCCACAGCGCCAGCACGCCTGGGAGCAACTGATGCTGGCCCTGTACCGCCTGGGCGACGTCACCGGCGCCCTGGACGCGTTTCGCACTGCCCGGCGGACCCTGGCCGAGCAGACCGGGCTGGACCCGGGGCCGCGGTTGCGGCAGCTGCACGAGGACATCCTGCACAACCGCGATCCGAGCGGCCCGGTGGTGAGCCCGCCCCGGGCGACCAGCTCGACCGTCCACGACCTGCCGCCGGCGGTGGAGCCCTTCGTCGGGCGCACGACCGAGATCGCAGCCGGCCGGGCGGAACTGGCGGCCGGCGCCGGGGCTGTCATCGCGCTGCACGGTCCGGGCGGGGTCGGCAAGTCGGCGCTCGCGGTGCACCTGGCCCACCTGAGCGCCGAGCACTTCCCCGATGGCTTGCTCTACCTGGACCTGCGCGGCGCGGAACCGGCCGCGCCCCCGATCGACGCCCTCGGCCGCCTGCTGCGCGCGCTCGGCGTGCCCAGCGGCGCGGTGCCCGTCGACGAGGCCGAGGCGACCGCCGCCTACCGCCGGTACGTCGCCGGCCGGCGGATCCTGGTGATCCTCGACAACGCGCACACCGCGGCCCAGGTCGCGGCGCTGCTGCCGGCGGGGCCGCCCAGTGCCGCCATCATCACCAGCCGCCGCCACCTGGCCACCCTGCCCCGCGGGCGGCACCTGCCGGTCGACGTGCTGCCCGTCCCCGACGCAGTCGACCTGCTGGGCCGAGCCGGTGCGGGCGAACGGATCGCCGCCGACCCCGCCTCCGCGCACCGCCTGGCCCTGCTGTGCGGCAACCTGCCGTTGGCGCTGCGGGTCGCCGCGGCCCGGTTGGCGAGCCGGCCCGGCTGGCCACTGGCGGCGTTCGCCGACCGGCTCGCCGACCCCGCCCGGCGCCTCGACGAGTTGTCCTACGACGACCTCGGCGTCCGGCGCACCCTGCGTCTGGCGTACGAGGCGCTGTCCGAGGGCGACGCACACGAACGGCTGTGCGCCCGCGCGTTCCGGCTCATCGGCGCTGTGCCGCTGGCCGTGATCAGCGTCGGCGCGGTCGCGGCCCTGCTCGGCCGGGGGCCCGAGGAGGCGCACACGGTGGTGGAGACACTCGCCGACCAACGCCTGCTGGAGCCGCGGCAGCCCGGCCGGTACGAGATGCACGACCTGCTGCGCCTCCTCGCGTACGAACAGGCGCAGGCGCACGAGAGCAGTGTCGATCGCGCCGCCGCGCTACGGCGGCTGGTCGAGACCTACATCGTGGCGGCCGAGCGCGCCACCGCCCTGGCCAATGCCGGTTGGACCCCGACCGACCCGCTGCCCGACCCCGTCGGGCCGTGGCAGACCTGGCCGGAGACCGCGGTGGAGGTCAGCGGGTGGTTGGACACCGAGCATCCCAACATCGCGGCGGCGGTGGCCCGGGCCAGCGAGACGGACGGCGAGCCGGCCCGCCTGGCGGTGCGCCTGGCGTGGCTGAGCTACGCGTTGTTCTGGCGAAGCGGCTACCCCGCCGAGGCGCTCGCGTTGATCGATCGCGGCCTGGCCCTGACCACCACGCTCGCGCTGCACACCGAGTACGCGGTGACCCTCTACTACCGGGCGAAGCTGCGTCAGGCCGACGGTGACCCGGCCGGCGCCGAGGCGGATCTGCTCGCCAGCGCGAAGGTGGCCGAGGATCTCCAGGATCACCTGTGCCTGTCAGCCTGCCTCGACGCGCTGGGCAACCTGCACTACCTCACCGGCGATCCGGTCCGGGCGCTGCGCCGCCACGAACAGGCCCTGGCGCTGCGGCGGCAGCACGGGACAGCGCTTCACGTCGGCGGCAGCCTGAGCAACATGGCCGACGCGCAGTTCGATGCCGGGCAGCCGGAGCAGGCGCTCATCGGCGCGCGCGAGGCGCTGCGCGTCGCCCGCCGCATCGGTGCCACCGGGCTGGAGGGCGCCGCTCTGACCATGCTGGGCCAGCTCGAGTGCCGGGCCGGCGACCATGACGCAGCCGAGCGGACGCTGACCGAGGCCATGGCCCGCACCGCCGCCACCGGCGACCTGCCCACCCAGTGCGAGGCCGCGCTGGCCCGGTGCGCCACGCGGCTGGCCGGTGGGCGGCCCCGGCGGGCGCTCGACGACGCCGTCTCGGCCCGCGACCTCGCCAGCCGGATCGGCGACCGCTATCTGCGCACCGTCGCCGCCCGCGCGATGGTGGCGGCCACCACGGCCGAGGGGGGATCGCCGGCCGGGCACCGGCCGGACACCGAGGCGGCGGACCCGCGGGGGCTGCCGGGTTACCGCTCACCGATGTACGAGAGCTTCTTCGGTCGATGACCGCCGTGCGCCGGAGAGGGGTCGTTGGCTGGCCGCCCACGCCCCCTCTCCGGCCTCCGATCAGCGGGGGGCAGGCGGATCGGGGAGTTCCTGCCGGAGGAAGACCGGGCTCGGGGTCGAGCCGGTGGCCCCGCTCGCCCGATCGGCGTCGCCCACCCGGGCGAGCGCCTCCTGGACGGTGTACAGCCGCAGCGTGCCGCCGGCGGTCCGGGTCAGGTAGGCCACGTTCGGACCGTTGGCGTTGATGAATCCGAATGCCGTCGGATCGGCGGCGTAGGTCTCGAACGCGTCCTGGGCCGGGATCCAGGCGCCCCAGGCGCCGCTGCCCTGCGCCGTTTCGGCGGAGTAGTGGATGTAGCCGTCGGAGCCGCGCGCGAAGACCCCGATCCGGCCGGTGGCCGGGCTCAGCACCGCGCTCGGCGCACCCATCACCACGGAGCCGGAGCCGCCGACCGCCGCCCACGCCCCGGTGAAGGTGCCGTCGACACGGCGTTCCGTGGCCATGATCCGGCCCGCGCTGTTCCGGGCGAAGATCCGCATCCGGTGGCCGGGCAGCACCACCACGGCCGGGGTGCCGGTGAAGCCGCTGCCGCCGAGGCTGGTCCACGCCTGCAGCGTTCCGCCCGCGTACCGGGCCGCCCGCAGCGTGCCGGCGCTGTCCAGGACGACGACCAGCGCGCTCGCGTCGGCCAGCGGCACCGCCAGCGGGGTGCCGGTCAGGCCGCTGCCGCCGAGCTTGCGCCAGGCCAGCAGGTCCGGGTGCGCCGGGTCCTGCCAGCGGGCCCACAGGGCGCCGCCCGCGTCCACCGCGAACACCACCTCACGCTCGTTGGACAGTCGCACCACGGCGGGACCGGAGGCCATCCGACCGCCCAGGTCGGTCCAGCCGCCCCAGCCGGGGCTGCCGACGGAGGACTGGGTGCGGGTCCAGACATCGCTGTTGATGTTGCGAGCCGTGATCCGTACCAGGTTCTGCGTGGTCTCGGACAGCGCCGGCACCCCGCTGAACCCATCGCTGCCGGAGACCGCGGTGAGTTGCAGCGAGCTGAAGTTGTCCGGGTTCATCCGCCCGTGCAGCAGCCGGCCGATGTTGTCGGAGTGGGCGAGCTCGATGCTGTTGGAGGTGGCCTGCGTCACGGCCGCGGGCGCGTGCTGGACCACCTGTACGGGCGGCCGGGCCGGCACGTGCGACGCGGTGAGCTTACAGGCGTCGGTGACGGCGGCCACGTTGCTGAAGGCGTTCCAGCCGCTGCCGACGATCCGCTGCGTGATCGCCCAGGTGCGGTTGTCCTCGCGGAAGCGGTACTGCGTCAGGGTCCCGCCGTTGTCGATGCCGAACAGGGTGTCGCCGCCGGCCGAGAAGATGCCCCTGGTGAAGGCGTTCCAGCCAATGCCGAGGGACTCCTGGTACTCGAGCCAACGCTGGCTGTCCGGCTCGTAGCGGGAGCGGAAGAGCCGGCCGTCGGTGGCGTCCCGGGCGTACAGCACACCCGGGCCGGCGGCGACGACAAGGTCGAAACGACCCCAGCCGGTGTCGAGCAGCCGGTTCGAGAAGAGCCACTTGCCCGTAGCCTCGTCGTACCGGTGGACGCGCAGCCTTCCCTCGCCGTCGACGAGGTAGAAGTCGCCCCGCTCGTCGACGGTGATCTTGTTCCGGAACCCGGCGGTGGCGTACTGGGTGAAGCCGGTGCTGATCCGCTGACCGCCGACGCCGTTGATCGACTCCCAGCCGCTGCTGGTCCAGCGGTAGCGGTACAGGCCATTGGCGTTGATGCCGTAGAGCCGGCCACCCGGGCCGCCGACGACCCGGCCGAAGTTCTGCCAGCCCGTACCGCCGGAGACGGCGGTCGACCAGGTGGAGTTCGCGCTGCCGGGCGCGTTGAGGGGGTAGCGATAGATCGTGCCGCTGGCGGCGGCGGCGAAGACCGACGTCTGGGCGACGCAGCTCACGGTGTCGGCAGCCCGCGCGGGTGCCGGTTGGGCCACCGCCAGCAGCGTCGCTGCCAGCGCCGCGACCTGCGCGGCGGCCAGCCGGGCACGCCATCGTGACCGATTCATAGCGATCCTTTCGATCATGCCGGCGACGCGGGTCGTCTCCCGTCACCGATGGACGGTGCCGGCAACGACCCGATGGACGGTCGGCTGTTCAAGATGAGAAGTTGGCGGTGCTGGCCTCGCTGACGGCGAGCAGGTCCCACTTCCTGGCACCGATGCCGCAGCTGGCCGACGAACGTGGAACTCCGAAACCCGCGGTGAGTCGCATGTCCACCCCTTCCGTGCCGCAGTGTCACGGCGTCGGGGTGACGCTAACCAGTACCGGTGGGACGGCGACGACGCCGCACATCCCGTACTCCGGCCCGTACCTCGGCCCACGCCGACCGGGTGGGCGCGACGACGCCGCGCCCACCCGGTGCGTGCGCTACGCCGGCGGGGCCGGAAGGGTGTGCGGGGCGAAGACGCCGCCCCCGATCGGCGCCGACGTCGACAGGTTCCGACCGGTCGCCGCGGCCAGGCCCGTCAACGGTTGCCGCTCGCGGCGTTGCCGGGCAGCGCGACGTAGTCGCCGCCCAGCCCGGCCGCGTCCGCGGACACGGGCGCCGGCCGGACGACCGTCACCGCGGACGCCGCCAGCAGCAGCCCCAGCACCGCCAACGTCCGCACCCCGAGCGATCTGGGACTATATTTTGTGAACATTTAGCTCCTTGTCGGGTAGAAGGGCGATACGCGACATCACCGGGGTCTCCGGCTGGCGATCGTCTTGATGACCAGCCGTCCCGTGTGACCGAGTGCGCCGACGCTGAGGCTCACGGAGAGGAGAGGGTCGAGGACTGTCTCGCCGGGGATGAAGTTGTCGCCGACGCCCTGAGCCGATTCCACCGTGTCGATCGCGTTGTTGAACCGCTCCCGACGCTCCAGGGTGCCGCCGATGATGTCGGTGCCGTCGTTCACGATGTCGCCCCTGCCCCCCGGGCAGGTGCACGGGCTGGGTGCCTTGTCGAGCAAACCGGACAGGTTGGTCGGGCCGTGGACCGGGCAGGCGGGGTCGGTGTTGTGCACCAACATGTCCAGGCCGCCGACGATCACGAAGAACGTGTGCAGCGTGTCGACGGAGAGGTTGTACACCCGCTTCCGTTCGGTCCACTCCCTGGTGGCCAGCGCGGTCGCCGTGCCGCCGGTGGACGTCTGCAACTGGTCGCCGGGGGCCAGGTCACCGGCCTCCACCCAGCGCCGGCCCTGCGGCGACCAGAACGGGTGGCCCTGCGTCGCGGTGACCGTGCCGCTCGCCGTGCCCGCCTCGCCGTCGGTGTCCACCTTGACCTCGACGAGCTCCTTCTCGCCCTCGCCGACGATGACGGCGTTGACCGCGAAGGCTCCGGTACGGCCGGTCGTGGGGTCGGCGGCGAGCACCTTCTCGCCCACCTTGACCTTGCTGATCGGCTTGGTCGAGCCATCGGCCATCCGGACCAGGGTCTCGCCGCTGAAGCTGTTGCCGGTGGCGCAGGAGGCCACGTCGGAGACGTTGTCCATGGTGTGCTTGGCGTCCCTCAGCTTTGACCCGCCCCGGGCGACGTCGGCGATCTCGTCGGCGTGCCTGACTGCCAGGCTCCCCACCCGCGCCGCGCGCACCGCGCCGCCGCCGACGCCACCGAGGGCGTAGCCGGCGACCGTCGCCACGGTCCAGGCACACGCCTCAAGGTCGCCCTTGGTCACGCAGTTGACCAGGTCGGTGACGCCGACAGCTTCGGCGACCACGCTCAGTGCGCTCTGCACGTACGGCGCCGCCGCCTGGGCGAAGTCCGCCACCGCCTCGGCCGCCTTGGACACCGTCTCGACGACCACGCCGGCCGCCTGGACAGCCGCCTGGTAGATGACCTTGGTGGCCTGGACCGTGTCGGCAACGACGTCCCGGACGGTGGCGACCACCGCCGCCGGGATGTGCGCCGCGGCCGACACCACCGTCTTGATGGCGGAAATCACCGGCTTGAGCACGGCGGCGACAGCCCTGATCGGGTTGTGCCGGGCCACGTACTCGATGGCCCGTCGCGCGGTCTCCGTGATTCTCTGCTTCGCCACGTAGATCGCCTGCCGCGCCTGTGCGGCCTTCTGCCTCGCCCAGTTCACCGCGCCGGCGGTGGCCTTGCTCACCGACTTGATCGCGCGGGACACCTTGCCGCCCACCCAGGTGGCCGCGGATCTGATCTTCCCGCTGACCCAGCCGACGACGGCGCGGGCCTTGTGGTAGATGGCCTTCGCCGCGCTGGAGATCGCATTGGCCGCCCGCTTGATCGCCGAGCCGACCCAACTGGCCACGGATTTCACCCCGGACCAGACGGCGCTGGCCACCCTCTTCACCCCGGACCAGACGGAACGGGCCGCCCTCTTCACCCCGGACCAGGCCTTGGAGGCAGTCTTCTTGACCTTGTTGATCACCGACTTGCACCAACCGCAGGACGGCCAGCGCCCATCCGGGTCGACGTTGGCCAGCGGATCGCCCGCCGCGTAGGTGTACCGGTTGGCCAGGATCGCGTCGCCGCTGCGGTAGTCGACCGTGTCGCGGGAGACGAACGCGCCGGTGCCCGGCTCGTACCAGCGCGCGCCCATGTCGACCTGCCCGGTGGTCGGGTCGGTCCAGTCGCCCTGGAAGCCCAGGTCGCCCGTGTCGCCCTCGGTGGCGACGACCTCACCGAAGGGGTCGTACGCCGTCGAGTCGGTGACGTCGGTCAGGGCGGTGTCGGCCGGGTCGATGCCGGCCACCACGTCGCCGTGCCCGTCGGTGACGGCCAGCAACTCCTCGGCACCGGTTCCGACGGCGACGACCTCACCGGCCGGCCCGCGGGAGTAGCGGCCGGTGCCGTCGGTGACGACGTCGTCGGCCGTGCCCGCGTAACCGAACGAGACCCCGCCGCGAGTCGCCACCCGGTCCAACGCGTCGTACGTGTAACCCACCGTGCCGGCGGCGGTGAGCCGGTCGAACGCGTCGAACGCGTACGACTCGGTCAGGCCGGAACTGGTCCGCGAGGCGAGCGTGCCACGCGCGGTGTACCTGTACGTGTAGTCCGAGTCGGACAGCAGGCGGTTGCGCTCGTCGTACGTGGCGGTCTTCGCCCCGGCCCGGGTCCGGTTACCGGAGGCGTCCCAGGCGTATGCCACGGTGCCCTGCGGGCCGGTCCACGAGACCAGACGCCCGGCCAGGTCGTAGGCGTAGGTGTGGTTACCCGCCCCGACCGTCCCGGTCGTCTTCTTGCCGACCAGCTTGTCCTCGAGGTTGTAGGTGTAGCCGACCGAGCTGACCGACTGCCCGGCCGAGTTGCGGGTGACGTCGCTGGTGACGCGCGCCAGGTTGTCGTACGCGAAGGCGCGGGTGCGGCCGGAGCCGTAGTCGATGCCGGTCAGCTGCCCGGCGCTGTCGTAGGTGTAGCTCTGGGTCACCCCGGCGATGCCGTCGCGGATCGCGGTGAGCCGGCCCCGGTTGTAGGTGTAGGCGGCCGTCCCGGAGGCGTCGGCCCGGCTGGTCAGCTGACCGTCGGCGTCGTAGCCGAAGCTGGCGGTGCCGGCCCGGCCGGTGGAGTTGAGCAGGTTGCCGCGGTCGTCGTAACTGAACGTGTCGGTGCCGACCGGCGCGGTGGCCCGGGTCAGCCGGCCGGTCAGGTCGTAGCCGAGGGTGCGCTCCGGGGTGCCGGCGCCGCTGCCGGTCTCACCGGTCAACCGGCCCGCCGCGTCGTAGCTGCGGATCCGGGTCACCCCGCCGGGCGCGGTGATCTTGCCCGGCTGCCCGGCGATGTCGTACGCCACCGTCCAGGTGCGGTCGGTCGCGTTGGGGTGCGCGGTGGTGGCCGGTTCGATCTGCGACTCCAACATCCCCCAACTGTTGTAGGTGGAGATGGTGCGGTTGCCGCGCCCGTCGGTGTAGCGGGTGCGGTTGCCGGCCGCGTCGTAGCCGAAGCTGGTGGTGATCGAGGTGGTGGCGGTGACGGGCTCCACCTGCCGGGTCGGGCGGTCGAGCGCGTCGTACTCGTAGGTCGTGGTCACGCCGCCAGGGCTGGTCGAAGAGGTCATGTTGCCCACGGCGTCGTAGCCGTAGGTCTGGGTACGCAGGACCGAACCGTCCGGCGCCACGTCGGACTCGGCGGTGATCAGCCCCAGCGGGTCGTAGTCGACCCGCTCGGTGCGGCCCAGCCCGTCGCTGACCCGCACCTGCCGGCCGGCGTAGTCGTACCCGTAGCTGGTGGCCACCCCGGCCGGGTCGACCACGCGGGTGAGCTGACCGAGCGGGTCGTACACGTTGGAGGTGGTTGCGCC
The DNA here is from genome assembly GCF_040296145.1 of Micromonospora sp. NPDC002296. Lineage (NCBI taxonomy): Bacteria > Bacillati > Actinomycetota > Actinomycetes > Micromonosporales > Micromonosporaceae > Micromonospora > Micromonospora sp. NPDC002296. The sequence continues at coordinate 87,967 of NZ_JBEOWQ010000016.1, read as the reverse complement.
GCCCGGCGACACCATCGACGTGACGTTGCCGGCGTCGTCGTAGCGGTACCGCGTGGTGAGGGTGCGGGCGGTGGGGTACCGCTCCAGCACCGTCGTGGTGAGCTGCCGGTCGAGGTCGTCGTAGGTCGCCTCGGTCCGGTTGCCGGTGGGGCCGGTCGCCGACAGCATCTGGCCGGTGCGGGTGTAGCTGTACCGGGTCACGGCCCGATCCGTGACGCCGGTCGGCTCGTCCCGGCTGACCAGCCGTCCGAGCTGGTCGTAGGCGTATCGGGTGGCGTTGCCCCGAGCGTCGACGGTCTCGACCACGTTGCCCGCGGCGTCGTAGCGGGCCGTCGTGGTCGGTTGCAGCGAGCTCACCCCCGCCGGCGGCCAGTACGTCGGGGCGGCCTGGCCGACCTGGCGGCCCACCCGGTTGTAGGCAAACTTGCTGACGTTGCCCCTGGCGTCGGCCAGGTGCACCGTCTCGTCGAAGGTGTTGTAGCCGGTGACCGTGGTCGGCGTGACCGTGGCCGGCGCGCCGCCGTTCTCCTCGGCGGCCACCGCCGGAACGGTCGCCCTGACCTGGCGGCCCAGCTCGTCGTACTCGTAGCTGGTGATCCGCCCGGCCGGGTCGGTGCTGGCGGTCAGCAGGCCACGCTGGTCGAAGGCGTTGGTGGTGACCCGGGCGACCGAGCCGGCGGTGACCGTCTGGCGGATCGGGTTGCCGCTGTCGTCGTAGGCGTAGTCGACCTGCTCGGGGGCGGTGGACATGGTCCACGGCACGTTGGACGCCCGGCCGGTGCGCGTCATCCGGGTGGCGTTGCCCATCGCGTCGTACGTGTACGACGTGGTCAACGCGGCGCCACCGGGGTTGACCACGACACTGGCGACCTGGCCCGCCCGCGTGAACGTCTGCTGGGTGACCGAGGTGCCGTTGGCCGCGGCCTGCCGGGTGAGATTGCCGGCGCCGTCGTACGTGTTCTCCTCCACGACGTAGTCACGCTTGGCGCCGTCGGGGTCGCGGAAGTTCTTCATCACGATCCGGTGCAGCTGGTCGTCGCCCTGGTACTGGTACTCCAGCCGCCGACCCATCGCGTCGGTGTCGCTGACCATCCGCCCGGCGTAGTCGTACGAGTAGGTGTGCAGCACCAGGTAGTCGCCGGTGCTGGGGCCCCCGTCACCGGTGTACGCCCGCAGCCGGACCTCGGCCAACGCGTTGCGCGCGGTGTAGGCGTAGTCGTACCGGTTGCCGTTGGCGTCCACGACCATGGTCTCGTTGCCGAACCGGTCGTAGTTCTTGACGGTCTCGTTGCCCTCCGCGTCCGTGACCTTGATCGGCCGGTTGTGCTGGTCGTACTCCCACGTGGTGGTGCGGGTCTCGTCGTCACCGCGCACGTCGTCGACGTCGACGCGTGTCACGTTGCCGTCCACGTCGTAGGCGGTCGTCGAGCGCTTCTGGTGCGCCTGACCGGTCACCTTGTCGGTCGTGACCGGCCCGGTGGTGCCGACCAGCCGCGACAGCGCGTCGTAGGTGGAGCTGGTGACCACCCCGGCCGGGTAGGCGTTCGAGGTCTCCGTGGTGGTGAGCGTGCGACCGAGCGCGTCGTAGGTGTAGCTGGTGACCGCGCCCGACGGCTGCGTGGCCCGGTACAGGTCGCCGTTCTGGTAGTAGGCGTAGCGAGTGACCTTGCCGCGCGCGTCGGTGCTGCTCAGCAGCAGACCGGCCGGCACGTTGCCGCCGCCGTACGCGGCCTCGCCGCCGGTGGTGTAGGTGTGGCTGACCGTGCTGCCGTCCGGGTTGACCTGCGTCGCCAGCTCACCGGCCGGGGTGTGGGTGTAGGTGGTGCGGTAGGTGTTGTCGGTGGCGCTGGCCGAGCGTCCGTCCCGCGACTCGGTCGGCCGGTCGTTACGCGGGTCGAGCGGGTCGGTCACGGTCGCCGGATAGGTCGTGTAGCTGGTGTCGCAGACGCTGGTGGTACGGCAGGTCCGCTTGGACGTGACGTTGCCGCGCTCGTCGTAGGTCATCCGTACGGCGTCGCCGTTCTCGTTCGTGACCACGCTCTGGTTGCCGCGATCGTCGTACTCGAACGTGCGGATCGCCATCCCTTCCAGCGGGTGCCGCACGAACACCGGCCCGCCCGCGTCACCCGGGATGATCGTGCAGAACGCCGGGTCGCCCGGGTCGGGGGTGGAGCACACCTCGGTCGGCGGCGGTGACGGTGACGGTGTGGGCGAGGAGGGCCGGTCCTCCTCGCGGGTCTCCAGACCGAGCGGGGTGCCCGAGCGCAGCAGTTGCCCGGTGAGCGCGTCGTACTCGTACAGGTGCGGCCGGTTGGCCGGGTCCAGCACCTGCACGCTGCGGCGCAGGTCGGTGGCGCCGCCGTACACCAGCGGGGCGCCGATGGTCCAGGTGCCGCCGTGCCGGTCGGTGTGCTTGGTGGCCCGGTCGGCCGCGGTGTCGTACGTGAACTGCGCCGCGATCTTGCCGCTGGGCAGGGTCACCGTGGTCAACTGGTTCGCGCCGGCGGCGTACTGGTAGTGCGCGGCGACCGCCGCCTGGCCCAGCGGGTGGGAGTAGACGGCCACCTCGTCGATCGCGCCGGTGAAGTACCGTCGCGCCGTCGCGCCCCAGGCCGGCCAGGAGGCCGGCGAGGTCGCGTACGCCGCGCCGAGCTGGTTGAAGGTGAGCAGCGAGTGCTCGACCGTCGCGCCGGTGCGCTCGGCCACCTTGGCGCCGTCGAGGTAGAGCGTCTGCACGCCCCCCATCGCCGACAGCACGACGTGGTGCCAGCGCCCGTCGTTGACGACGGCGGTCGAGGCCAGCGGCGCGATCGTGGGGCCGCCGAACTGGCCGCGAAGCCGGCCGTCGGTGCCCACGTAGAGCGCCGGCACCCCGGTGGTGGACTCGGCGCCGAGCGCCTTGTCCTGGTAGCCCAGCAGCGGGCCGCCGCTGCCGGTGACGCTGTTCTTGAACCAGAGCTCGACCGCGCCGTCACGGGGCTTCTTCACCGCGCCCTTGGGCAGCTCGACCACGGAGGAGGTGCCGTTGAAGCTGGCCGCGGTGTTGCCGGTGCCGGTCAGCGCGCCGGCCGTGCCGAGGGTGACGCCCGTGTAGGCGCCCGCGTCCTTGCCGAGGTTGACCGCGACCTCGCTGCCGGCGGCGGCGCCCTGCGCCTCGCCCAGACGCCAGTACGACTCCGGCTTCGCGTCCAGCATCCCGGTGCGGTAGTGCGAACCGGCGGCGTGGCCGTACTGGGTGCAGACGTTGCCCGGGGCGCAGACCGAGGTGAGCAGGTCACCACTGTAGGTGTAGGTCCAGGTCGGCGCCGTGCCGTTGACCGGGTCCGCGGCGACGCTGACCACGTGCGCACCGGACCAGGTGAAGACCAACGACCGGCCGGCGGTGTTGGTCTGGCTGTTGGAGACCCGGGCCCGGGCCAGCTTCCCGTCGGTGGTGCTGTAGGTCAACACGATCGACCGCAGAGCGGCATCGGTGATCTTCGTCAGTCGGCCGGCGGCGGAGAACTGGTAGGCCATCTTCGCCTTGTCCACCAGCGTCCAGACGGTGCCGTTCCAGGTCAGCGACGCGGTACGGCCGGACGGTGCGGCGAAGGTGCCGTCCGGGTTCTTGCCGAAGCGCACCTGCTGGCCGTCCGGGTAGGTGACCAGCACGTTGCCGGAGCCGTCCGCGTCGGCGACGAGGCGCATGTCGTAGCGGGTCGACCAGCCGGCCCCGAACGCGCCGTCGCGCCGCGGGTCGAGGCTGTTGTAGGTGCGGACCAGATTCAGCTCGGGACCGACCGTGGTGACCGTGGCATCCACCGCGGTGGTGGAGACGTTGCCGGTCTGCGCGTCGAACTCACGGTCGCGCGCCGCGGTCGTCGCGCCCGCGATCCGCGAGGTGATCTCCGGCTGCGGCACGGAGGTGAGCAGCGTGGAGCGCGGCGACGACACCTCGTTGCCGCCGTCCTTGACTATCACCCGCCACTGGTAGGTCTTGGTCCAGTACAGCCGGCCGGCCGGCACCGTCCAGGCGGTCTTGGCCTGGAAGCCGGAGTCGAAGCAGCCGGTGGTGCCGCCGGACGCCGTCTGCTCACACACCTCGAACTTGTAGGTGAGCGACAGTCCCGGGGGCGCGTCGATGTCCACCGCGCGCGCCCACAGCTGCGGGGACAGGGTCGGTGCGGAATACCCGTTCGGCGGGTAGAGCTCCTGCACGACCGGCGGGATGTCGATGACCTCGAGCACCATCCGGGCGGGCGGCACCTGGTGGTCGGTGAAGACCACGCCGCCGGTGCGCACCATGGTGAAGTCGAGGAAGTACCTGCCCGGCGGCATGGCCTTGATGGTCGCGTCGAGGGTCACCCTGGCGCCACGGGCCACCGGGGCGGTCAGGTTGGCCGCGCGCTGCTGGGAGACCGCCGCGCCGGTTTGCGCATTGTAGGCGCGGTAGGCCAGGTAGTAGCTGCCCACCGGCCACGCCTCGGCGCTGAGGTTGGTCACCGTCACGGCGACCCGGCCGGCCTGGTTCTGCAGCACCGGCGGGTTGGGCACCGGCTTCGGGATCTGGTACGAGGCGTTGTACGGACTGTGCGTCACGTACAGCCTCGGCGGGTTCGCCGTTCCGTTGCCGGTGAACCGCTTCCCGCTGAGCGGATCGGCCGAGGCACGCAGCGACAGGCCGTTGTTGGCCTGTTCCCCGTTGACCCAACGCTGCACCAGGGCGGCCCCGGCACCGCCAAGGTCGAACGCCTCGGCCGCAGCCGGGCAGGCCGACTGATTCTGGCCGAACGCGACATAGCCGTGCGCGAACGACTCGCCGGCCAACGCCGCGCCGACAGCCGGGCCGGGATAGGAGTAGCCGCTGCCCGCCGACCACCCGGCCGTCACCGGGTGCACGGTCACCTCCCGCGCCTGGCAGGAGTCGGAGTCGTAGTTCACCACCTGCAGCTGCGCGCCGAAGATCGTGTGGTAGCGCAGCCGGTCCACCAGGCCGCCGAACTTGATGTACGACGCGGCGTTGGTCCCGCTCACCGTGCCGACCCGCAGCTCGGTGCCGCCCGCGGCGGAGCTGGAGCCGTGCACGTACATGGCCGAGTCGGCGGTGCCTGCCGCGACCGGCAGCTCCACCGTCGGGTCCAGCCGCACCGGGTAGACCCGGGCCTGGTCGCGCAGCCACCCGTCGTCGACCGAGACCCGCAGCGTCGGCCTGCCGCCGATGCCGAGCAGCTGGTACCTGACGGCCGTCGAGGTCACCGGAACGGGTGCGGCATCGATGACGTAGCCCGGCGGGAAGACGGCCCGCACCGTGCCGGCGGCGTCGGAGAGCCGCACCGAGTTGTCGTGCACCGCCGCGGTGAGCCCTTCGAGGCGCAGCGGGAAGTCGTACACCCGCGGCGCGTCCACGGAGCGCAGTACCAGGGTCTCCTTCAGCGCCCCGGGGCGCGACTCCAGTTCCAGGTCCACCTCGGGCAGCACCCCGCGGTAGACGACCAGCGCCCCGTCGGCCCGTCCGGGCACCGGCGCGGCGCCGGCCAACCCGTACGACACGGACTTGCCGTCGGGGAGGGCGAAGCGGGCCAGGGCCGGGGCGTCGGCCCGTGCGGCGAGCCGAACACCCACCGCGTCGGCCGCGTTGCGCCAGCCCGAAGCGGTGTCGGCGGTCAGCTTCGGGTCGATCGGCGCCCAACCGCCCCCGGGGGTCCGGTAGTTGATCGGCGCGGTGGAGAACACGGTGGTCTGGGAGCCGTCGGTGTTGGCGTACACCTGCTGGTAGGCATCGCGCTGCTGCGCCAACTCCCGGCTGCTGGTCGGCTGGTAGCCACGCGCCGGCACCTTCGGTGGCTGCCCCAGCGAGGCGGTGTTGGCCGGGGCGGTCGGCTGCTGCGCCAACGAGTGCTGCGGATAGCGCGATCGTTGGGAGGCGGGGATCTTCCGGTTCACCTGCTGCTGCGCGGCGGCCGCGGCAGTCTTCGACGGCCCGTCCCACCGCTGCTGCGGTGCGGCGGCGTCACCCTCGCCCCGGGCCGACTCGGCCCCCGTACTCGACATCGCATTCTGGCCTTCGACCGGCTGGGGCAGATCCCCCGTCCCGCTCACCAGGATGACCAACGCCATCGTCGCGGCCAGCCCGCTGACCAGTGTTCGACGCAGGGGCGGGCGCGCACGGAGCAGGTCCACGGTCCGGCCACCTGACGCGCTCATGTTGCCGTCATGCATCGCAGACCTCCGTGACGCGCGAGTTGCTACCCCGCATCGCGGCTCCGCGATGCCGCCAGTTGAATATCGCGGCACACTGCGGCACATCGCCAGCTATATGGAACCGTTATCCGCAGCAGCCGTTCAACCGCTGCCGGTATCCGGCTGAACACCTGAAACGCGTGCCCTGAAACGCGTTCGCCGACGTCGTCGAACGGCTCCCCACGGACGGCCTGCACGCCGTCGGGGACCACTCCCCACGAGCGCCTTCCGCCAGGCAGGGCCCAGCCGGGCGACAGTGGGCAGGCGACAACCGTCGCGGCCAGGAAGCGCACCCGGAGCGGAACAGCGCCCTAGCCACCACCGCCGACGCCGCCCGTGGAACGACCGGCTGACGGAGGCGATCGCTCCAGGGCGGTGGCCACGATCCCTTGGCCGCGCCTCGCGTAACACGATCCCTTGGCCGCGCCTCGCGTAAACGGCCCGGACAGCAGTCGACCCGTTACCGGAACTCCGGTAACGGGTCGCTCAGCCTGTCAACTACTGGTGGGCGATACTGGGTTTGAACCAGTGACCTCTTCCGTGTCAAGGAAGCGCGCTCCCACTGCGCCAATCGCCCTCGTCAACTTGCCGAGGTGGAGACGGGATTTGAACCCGTGTAGACGGCTTTGCAGGCCGTTGCCTCGCCTCTCGGCCACTCCACCACCGAGGTTGCCCCCGACATGCATGGCGGCAGCTCCGAGCGGACGACGGGATTCGAACCCGCGACCCTCACCTTGGCAAGGTGATGCGCTACCAGCTGCGCTACGTCCGCTTGTCTCCGGCGTTAACCGGTGACGGATGAGAACTTTAGCCGAGTCCGGGAACGGTTGCCAACTCGGGGCGTCCCCGGCGCGTCCCGCGCGCGTCCCGCAGCCCCGACCCGACCGCCGCCAGAGCCCCCCGACCCAGCGAGCGAGCCCCCTCCCCCGCACAAGCTCCCCCGCGCAAGACCACGCGAATTCAGGGAATTAGTGGTCTAGCAGGTCGTCGAGACCACTGATTCCCTGAATCAGTGGTCTCGACCGGGCTCAAGGAGCGGTGCGCGGGCGTGCGAGACGGGGAGCCCGGCGCGTAGGCTTCCTAGGAACCTGGATAGGAGCACTTGGGGCATGCCTGGCAAGAGGGAAAAACTGTCCGTCTTCCGACTCTCTTGGTGTGAATCAGCCGCAGCGGTAACTGTTTGTGCACGAACGGATAGGTTACGGTAGCGGCGTGACGAGACGTGCCGCCGAGATCCGCCTGGATGCCCTGTTGCGCACGGCCTGTGACGTGATCACGGAACGAGGGCTGGCCAACACCCGCACGGCCGACGTGGCGCAGGCCGCCGGGGTCAGCCAGGCGCTGGTCTTCTACCACTTCGCCACCAAGGAACGGCTCCTCGCCCAGGCCTTCGAGTACGCGGTGGAACAGGACCTCGCCCGGCTCGACGCCGTGGTCCGGTCGTCCGGCTCCCCCCTGGCCAAACTCCGCAGGATGCTCAAGCTCTACACCCCGACCGGACGGTCGACCTCCTGGCCGATGTGGATCGACGGCTGGTCGGAGTCCCTGCGTGCCCCGGAGCTGGAAAAGCTCTCCCGCCGGCTGGACCTGCGCTGGCGGGAGGATCTCGCGGCGGTGATCAGCGACGGGGTGCGCGAGGGCACCTTCGAGTGCGCCGACCCGGCCGGCGCAGCCTGGCGGATCAACGCGGTGATGGACGGCCTCGCCGTTCAGTTCGCGGTCCACGAACGGGTGATCTCCCGCCGCCAGTTCGCCGAGTGGATCCGGCTGGCAACCGCCCGCGAGCTGGGGCTGGACCCGGCCCAGCTCGACTGGTCCGCCCCGGCGCAGGAGCGTTCCCGCCGGGCCGGACAGCCCCAACCACAGCCCGACGGCGTGGGCTGACCGGCCTGATGGCCGGCGCCGACCGCACACCGCAGCCCCGACGGCCGTGGGCTGACCACCCCGCAGCCCGTGGCAGCCATGGGCTGACTGCCGACGAGAGGACCGACCGACCGGCGCAAGCCCGCCCGGACGGCACGACGCGGGCGGTCAGCGGGGGCTAGGCGTGGACGCGGGGGTGCCAGGAGCGCCGGGGGCGCCGGGGGCACCGGGGGCACCAGGGGCACCAGGGGCACCAGGGGCACCAGGGGCACCGGGGGCCTGCTGGCCCAGGCGTTTCCGCAGCCGGGCCCCGGCCGGTGGGTGGACGTTGGCCAGATCCAGTTCGCCGCCGTAGTGGGCGAGCACCCGGTGGTCCATCACCCGCCGCCACACGGGCGGCACCAGGGCGGCGACGATCATGGTGGCGTACCCGGCGGGAAGCTGCGGCGAGGAGCTGAAGCTGCGCAGCGTCTGGTAGCGGCGCAGCGGGTTGGCGTGGTGGTCGCTGTGCCGCTGGAGCTGGAAGAGGAAGACGTTGGTGACCGTCCGGTCGCTGTTCCAGCTGTGCCGGGGATCGACCTTCTCGTACCGGCCGGCCCGGGTGTGCTGCCGAGCCAGGCCGTAGTGCTCCAGGTAGTTGACCACCTCCAGCAGAGAGAACCCGAGGACGCCCTGAAGCAGCAGGAAGGGCAGTACGCCCGACCCGAACGCGGCGACCAGGACGACGAACAGGACGACGGTCATCGCCCAGGCGTTGAGGATGTCGTTGCGGTACGTCCACGGGCTGCGGCCCCGGATGCGGAACCGGGCCGTCTCCAGCCGCCAGGCCGACCGCAGGCCGCCCCAGACGGTACGCGGCCAGAACGCGTAGAAGCTCTCCCCGAGCCGGGAGCTGGCCGGGTCCGGCGGGGTGGCGACCCGGACGTGGTGGCCCCGGTTGTGCTCGACGTAGAAGTGCCCGTACCCGGTCGGGGCGAGGGCCACCTTGGACAGCCAGCGCTCCAGCCACTCCCGCTTGTGACCCAACTCGTGGGCGGTGTTGATGGCGATGCCGTCGACCACGCCGAGGGTGGCGACCAGCCCGGCCGCGCCGAACGGGTGCAGGTCGCCCGAGACCCAGAGCGCGCAGCCGAGGACCAGGCCGCCGTACTGGGCGGGAAGGTAGAGGTAGGTGAGCCAACGGTAGTAGCCGTCCCGGGCCAGGGCCGGCACCGCCTCCTCCGGCGGGTTGCGCCGGTCGTCGCCGATCAGCAGGTCGACCACGGGGATCACGCCGAAGACCGCCACCGGGGTGAGCCACCAGGCCCACGATCCCGCCCCACCTCGCCAGGCCAACCAGGCCAGGAAGGGCAGCGCCGGCACCATCAGCGCGAGCGGCCAGAGCGGCCTGCGCGGGTCGCGCCAGGCGCCGGGGAGGGCTGGCGCTGCGGGCGGGACTGTCGATTCGGCACGCGCGGCCATCGCCGACCTCCGATCTCCCGGGTACGCCCCGACTGTGGCACGGGGCACCCTCTTTTACAAGAGATGAGCTTTTGTAAAATCGACGTCTGTAGCTATGTTGGTCCGATCGGTGCTCCCACGTCGACGGGCGGCCGTCGAGCACGGGCGGCGGCCGGCCCCGACCGGCGGCGGCCGGGCCGGCCGGGGAGAATCGGCGTGTGTCCGAACTCTCCACAGCCTTCGTGAAGCTGCACGCGCGGCTCGCCCCGGTGACCTTCGTCCCCGAGGTCCTCCTGCACCAGGCCGACGAGCCGATCGGGCTGTGGGAGCTCACCGAGGGCGAGTTCCGCAGCTCCCAGCCGCCGCCGTTCTGGGCGTTCGCCTGGGCCGGCGGGCAGGGACTCGCCCGGTATGTCACCGACCACCCCGAGCTGGTCGCCGGCCGCCGGGTGCTCGACCTCGCGTCCGGCTCCGGCCTGGTCGCCATCGCCGCCGCCCGCGCCGGCGCGACGGCCGTGCGCGCAGTCGAGGTCGACGAGCGCGCAGTGGCCGCGGTCGCCCTCAACGCCAGGGCCAACGGGGTACGCGTCGACGCCGAGCTGGGCGACATCCTCGACGGCGACGCCGCCGACGCCGAGGTGGTGCTCGCCGGGGATGTCTTCTACAGCGAGGCGATGGCCCGGCGGATGCTGCGCTTCCTGCTCCGGGCCGCCCGGGCCGGCGCCCTGGTGCTGGTCGGCGACCCGGGCCGGGCGTTCCTGCCCCGGGAGCGGTTCCGCGAGCTGGCCGCCTACGACGTGCCGGTGCCGGAGGCGCTGGAGAGCGTACGGGTGAAGCACACCACCGTGTGGGAGCTGGACCCGGCGCCGCCGGGGGCCGCCCGCTAGGTTGACGCCGTGCTGTTCCGGGGGTGGGGGGACGCCGTCGGCGGGCGGTGGCCGGACGTGGCGACGGTCGTCGACCACGTCGGCGTCGTACACCTGGTGGTGACCCGGCACGCGCTGGTCCGGCAGGTGCTCGCCGACCCGGTGACCTTCCGGCCCGACAACGCCCTGGACGCGGTCACCCCGCTGCCGGTGGCCGCCCTGCGGGTGCTCGCCGAGCACCGGTTCAGACTGCCGCCGACCCTGGCGAACAACGGCGGGGCGAGCCACCCGGAGATCCGCGGCATCGTCGCCGACGCACTGCACCCGACCCGGGTCGCCGCGCAGCGGCCCTGGCTGACCGGGCTGGTCCGCGAGCGGGTGGTCCGGCTGCGCGCGGCGCTCGACGGGGGCGTACCGGTCGACCTGTACGCCGACCTCGCCGCGGACCTGCCGCTGTTGGTGCTGGCCCGGCTGGTCGAGCTGCCGGACGCCCCGGTCGGCGCGGTGAAGGAGTTCGCCCGCGCGGCGCTGGAGCTGTTCTGGGCCCCGCTCGACGAGGCGCGGCAGCTGGCGCTCGCCGCCGAGGTGGGCCGCTTCCACACCGTGCTGCGGGGGTTCGCCGCCACCGGGGGCGGCCTCGCCGCCCGGCTGCGGGCCGCCGGGCACCCGCCCGACGTGGTCGTCGGGGCGTTGTTCTTCCTGCTGGTCGCCGGCCAGGAGACCACCTCGCAGTTCCTCACCCTGCTGCTGCACCGGCTGACCGGCGAGCCGGCGGTGCGCGCCGGGCTGCGCGACGGCAGCGTCGCGGTCGCCGACGTGGTCGAGGAAGGGCTGCGGCTGGAGCCGCCCATCGTCACCTGGCGGCGGGTGGCCGCCGTGGACGCCACGCTGGGCGGGACGACGGTGCCGGCGGGAACCGGCATGGTGCTCTGGCTGGCCCGCGCCGGCCGGGACCCGGACGTGGTGCCGGCCCCGGACGAGTTCCGCCCGGGGCAGCGCGGCTCCCGCCGGCACCTGGCATTCGGGGCGGGGGCGCACCGCTGCGTCGGCGCCCAGTTGGCCCGGCTGGAGGCCGCCGTGGTGGTCGCCGAGGCCGCGCCGCTGCTCGACGGGGTGCGCGTGGTCCGCCCGCCCTGGTACCCGGACAACCTGACCTTCCGGATGCCGGACGCCTTCGTGGTCGCCCGCCCCTGACCGCCCCCGCGAGCCGCCCCACCGGCGGGCCGGGCTGGCCGGCGGACGACCGGAAGCCGGCGCGGCGGACCTGACGAAGGTGGGGGTGGGTCGTCGCCGATCGGCAGCAGCGGGCGGGCCGCCCGGATCCCTACCGTCGATCCATGATCACACTACGTGGCCTGACCAAACGGTTCGGCCCCACGACCGCCGTCGACGACCTGACCGTCGACATCGCACCCGGCCGGGTCACCGGGTTCCTCGGCCCGAACGGCGCGGGCAAGTCCACCACCATGCGGATGATCCTCGGTCTGGACCGGCCCACCGCCGGCCGCGCCCTGATCGACGGCCGGCCGTACCGGGAGCTGCGGCACCCGCTGCACACCGTCGGCGCGCTGCTGGACGCCGGGGCGATCCACCCCGCCCGGCCCGGGCGTGCCCACCTGCTGGCCACCGCGCGCAGCAACGGCATCGGCCGCCGCCGGGTCGACGAGGTGCTGGCCCTGGTCGGCCTGGACGACCGGGCCGCCGCGAAGCCCGGCCGGACCCTCTCCCTCGGCATGGGTCAGCGACTCGGCATCGCCGGGGCGCTGCTCGGCGACCCGCCGGTCCTGCTGTTCGACGAGCCGGTCAACGGTCTCGACCCGGACGGGGTGCGCTGGATCCGGCAGCTCACCCGCTCGCTCGCCACGCAGGGCCGGACGGTGCTGGTCTCCAGCCACCTGATGAGCGAGATGCAGCAGACCGCCGACCACCTCGTGGTGATCGGCCGGGGCCGGCTCATCGCCGACGCCCCCACCGCCGAGGTGATCGCGGGCGGCTCCGCCGCCGCCTCGGTGCGGGTACGCGGCCCGCAGCCGGCCGGCCTGACGGCGCTGGCCCGGCGGCTGGCCGGCGACGGAGGCGTCGTCGAGGCCGACGGACCGCACGGGCTGACCGTCACCGGGCTGACCGCCGACCGGGTCGGCGACCTCGCGTACGAGCTGGGGGTGGCCCTGCACGAGCTGACCCCGGTGGCCGCGTCGCTGGAGCAGGCATTCATGGCGCTCACCGACGGCAGCGTCGAGTACGCCGCCACCCCGGCCGGCTCCCCCACCACCCACCACCGGATCGAGGCCCGATGAACGCGCAGCCCGCCACCCGCACCGCACCGACCGTCGGCCCGTTCGCCGGGGCGGTCGCCGCCGAGTGGACCAAGCTGTGGTCGGTGCGATCCACCTGGTGGACGCTGCTGTCGGCGGTGCTGCTGACGGCCGCCGCCGCCGGCCAGCTCGCCATCTACGCCGCCAACGCCAACACCAACGACGACCCGGCCGACGACCGGGGGATGGTCACCCTCGGCAGCGTCGTCATCGATTCCCTGGAACTCACCCAGTACGCCGTGCTGGCCATCGGCCTGCTCGCGGTCACCGCCGAGTTCGGCGCCGGCACGCTGCGGACCACCCTGCGCTGCACACCGTCGCGCGGTCGCGTACTGCTGGCGAAGGCCGCGGTGAGCGGGGCGGTGACCTTCGGGTCGGGGCTGCTGCTCGGCGGGGTCGGCGCGCTGGTCGCCGGCGCGGTGCTCGGCGAGTGGGGTGACGCCCCGCTCGGCGGCACGGTCCGCGACGTGCTGGCGTCGGCGGGCTACCTGGCGCTGGTCGGGGTGCTGGCGCTCGGCCTCGGCGCGGTGCTGCGCAGCGCGGTGCTGACGGTGATCGTCCTGATCGCGGTGCTGATGATCGTGCCACTGTCGCTCCAGGAGCCGGGCATCGCCGTGCTGACCCGGATCGCCGACGGCTTCCCGGGCGTCGCCGGGGGACACTTCCTCGCCGGGGACGCCGACCCGTACCCGCCGGTGGTGGGGCTGCTGCTGCTCGCGGGCTGGGCCGCCGCCGCGCTGGCCGCCGGCCGGGCCGCCCTGCGCCACCGCGACGCCTGAGGATCACGTCCCGACGAGGCCCGCCTCGTGGGCGAGGATCGCCGCCTGCACCCGGTTACGCACCTCCAGGCGGGTGAAGATGCTGGTCAGATAGCTCTTCACGGTGCCCTCGACGAGGTGCAGGCGGCGGGCGATCTCGGCGTTGGACAGGCCCGCGCCGACCAGTGCGAGCACCTCCCGCTCCCGGTCGGTCAGCCCGGCGGTGCGGTCCCGGGCCGCCGGGCGGCGGGCCATCCGGGCCCCGTTCAGTTCGATCACCCGCCGGGCGATCCGCGGCGACAGGTACGCCCCGCCGCCGGCCACCGCCCGCACCCCGGCGATCAGCTCCCGCGGGTCGCCGGCCTTGAGCAGGAAGCCGCTCGCGCCGTGCCCGAGCGCCCGGGCCACGTGGTCGTCCTCGCCGAAGGTGGTGAGCATGACCGTGGCCGTGCCCGGCGCCAGCCGGCGGATCTCGGCGGCGGCGGCCAGCCCGTCCAGGCGGGGCATCCTGATGTCCAGCAGCGCCACGTCCGGCCGGTGCGCCCGGACCAGCTCGACGGCCGCCGCGCCGTCGCCGGCCTCGCCGACCACCTCGATGCCGGGGTCCGCGCCGAGGATCGCCCGGACCCCGGCCCGGATCATCGCCTCGTCGTCGGCCAGCACAACCCGCACCGGCCGGGCTTCCTCCGGCGCGTCGTCCCATCGGTCCGTCATCAGTCGATCCGCTCCTTGCCCACGAGTCGCCCGTCCGAGAAGCAGAGCCGCCAGGTGGCCTGCGCGAGCGGGAAGTTGCCGTCGGTGTAGTACTCGCAGCCGGGGCGTGCCCCGGCCGGCGGCTCCGCCTGGCGGCGCGGCAGGCCGGTCAACTCCTGCCGGGCAGCGCCCAGCGGCAGCCGGTCGAAAGCCACGGCGTCGAGGACCGCGCCCGCCGTGGCGAACGGGTAGTAGACCAGGGTCAGCACCAGCCCGAGGACCACCGGGGCGCCGAGCGCCGCGACCAGGCTCCGCCGGACCCGGCGACGGGCCTCGCGCAGCCGCCGCTCCGCCTCCGCCGGCCGCCCCTCGACCGGCTGTCCCTCCGCCGGCTGTCCGACCGGCTGTGCCGGTGGGGAATCGAGCGGCGGGGTGGGCGCGAGTGGGAGGCGGGCCAGCACGGTGAAGCCGCCCGCCGCCCCCGGGCCTGCGGTCAGCGTGCCGCCGGCCAGGCGTACCCGCTCCCGGAGGGCGAGCAGGCCCGAGCCGCTGGACGGCGGGCCGGGCAGCGGGCCGGCCGGCGGCGGGGCGTTGGCCACGCCGACCTCGACCCGGCCGCCGAGGCGGGCCAGGGTGACGGTGACCGGTGCGCCGGGGGCGTACCGGGCGGCGTTGGTCAACGCCTCCCGGACCACCCGGTGCGCCGCGTGCCCGGCCATCGCGGGCAGGTCGAGGGGATCGCCGTCCAGCCGCACCGCCATCCCCGCCTCCCGGGCCCGGTCGACCAACTCCGCGACGCTCTCCCCGGCCGGCAGGGTGGACGCCGCGCCGGTGCCCTCCTCCCGCAGCACTCCGATGATCTCGTGCAGCCGCTCGGTGGCACCGGCGACGCTGGCACGCAGTTCCCCGGCAGCCGTCCGGTGCCGGGGCGGCAGGTCGTCGGCGAGTTCGAGGGCGGCGGCGCGCAGCGCGATCAGGCTCAGCTCGTGGCCGAGGGAGTCGTGCATCTCCTGGGCGATCCGGGCCCGCTCCCGCAGCCGGATCCGCTCGGCCGCACCGCGCCGCTCCCGGGCCACCGCCTCGGCGTGCCGGTCCCCCGCCACCCCCAGCTCCCGCTGCTGCCGCCGGTACCGGCCGACCAGCCACGGGAACACCCCGGCGAAGACCAGCACCGAGGCGAGCAGGAACCAGGTGGCGGCACCGGTGCCGAGCAGTCCCACGTTCAGGATGGTGCCCCCGGCGGCGATCACCCCGAACACCGCCGCGGCGGGGGTCGTCCCGGGGCTGCGCCGTCCGGCCAGGTAGCTGAACACGGGGATGGCGAAGACGAAGTTGCCGTCGAGCAGGGAACCGAGCACGACCAGCACCAACGCGGGCAGCGGCCGACGGTGGCCCAGCCGGACGGCGACGGCGAGCAGCAGCAGGGTGCCGAGCCCGAGCGGGACGGTGTCCGTTTCGTACGGCGGAGTGAGCCGGGCGAAGCCGATCGGCGCCGCTACCACCGCCCAGAGCAGCCCGTCCCGCAGGAACCCGCGCCGCCCGCCCCGGACGCCGCCACGCCACCGTTCCCACCGCCCCCACCGCATGGCGGCCAGGCTACCGACGCTGGTCGGGCCCGGACACCGACGAAAGTCAGCGGGCCGCCCGCCGGGCCGTGGCCGCCCGCCGGGCCGTGGCCGCCCGCCGGGCCGTGGCCGCCCGCCGGGCCGTGGCCGCCCGCCGGGCCGGTGGTCAGCCGCTGTCCTCGGCCCAGGCGCGCCAGTCGTCGAGCACCCCGTACAGCGCCGGGGTGAGCCAGCCCGGGGCGGACCGGCGGAACACCCCCGGGTCCATCGCCCCGGCGCCCGCAGGAAGCGCGCCGAACAGGTTGGGCACCAGGTCGGTCAGGTTCGCCCAGTGCACCAGCTCCGGCGTCGCCGGCCAGGCGCCGATCACCACTCCGGCCGGCACCGCGCGCCGCTGGAGCGCCTCGAGGGTCAGCGCGGTGTGGTTGAGGGTGCCCAGCCCGGCGCGGGCAACCACCACGGCGGGGGCACCGAGCGCCACCGCCAGGTCGGCCACCGTCCAGGGCTCCCCCGAGGGACGCAGCCCCATCGGTACGAGCAGCCCGCCGGCCCCCTCGATCAGCACCAGGTCGTGCTTGTCGGCCTCCTCACGGACGGCGTCGACTACGTCGTACAGCTCCAGCGGCGCCAGCCGCGCCACCCGGGCGGCGGCGAGCGGGGCGAGCGGGTCGGGGTAGCTGGCCAGGGTCCGGCCGGTGAGCGGGGCGGCCAGCCGGGTCACCGAGTCGACGTCGCCCGGGTCGCCGGTGGCCGTACCCGTCTGCCCGGGCTTGACCACGGCGACCCGCAGGCCGGCAGCCTGCGCGGCGGCCGTAACCGCCGCGGTCACCACCGTCTTGCCGACCTCGGTGTCGGTGCCGGTGACCAGCACCGGCCCGGTCCACGCCCCGCTCACGACGTCACCTCCACCCGGTCACGGGGCACACTCCACGATCACGTCGAGGGCCCGTTCGAAGTCCGCCCGGGGCACCCCGGCGCTGATCGTCAGCCGCAGCCGGGACCGGCTGTCCGGGGTGGACGGCGGGCGGAAGCAGCCGACGGCCACCCCCCGGTCGGCGCAGCCGGCGGCCCAGGCGGTCGCCGCCTCCGGGCCCGGGGCCGTCACCGACACCACGGCGGCGTCCGGCGCGGAGACGGTCAGCCCGGCGGCGCGCAGCCGGCGTACGGTCTCCGCGGCCCGCTCGGCCAGCTCGGCGCGCAGGTCGTCGCCGGCGCGGGCCAGGTCCAGCGCGGCGCGGACCCCGGCGGCCACGGCCGGCGGCAGGGCGGTGTCGAAGATGAAGGTCCGGCCGGTCTCCACCAGGTGCCGGACGAACTCGGCCGGCCCGGCGACCACGCCCCCCGCGCCGCCCAGCGCCTTGGACAGGGTCGCGGTGACCACCACGTCCGGCTCGCCGGCCAGCCCGGCG
Source organism: Micromonospora sp. NPDC002296 (assembly GCF_040296145.1). Taxonomy (NCBI): domain Bacteria; kingdom Bacillati; phylum Actinomycetota; class Actinomycetes; order Micromonosporales; family Micromonosporaceae; genus Micromonospora; species Micromonospora sp. NPDC002296. The sequence continues at coordinate 70,839 of NZ_JBEOWQ010000016.1, read as the reverse complement.
GCGGCCACCCCGCCCGCGCCGGCCGGGCCCGTGACGCCGAGCGCGTGCGCGTCGTCGACCAGCAGCAGGGCGCCGTGCCGGCGGGCCACGGCGTGCAGCTCCGCCAGCGGGGCGAGGTCGCCGTCGACGGAGAAGACCGACTCGGTGACCACCACGGCCGGGCGGCCGGGCGCGGCGGCCAGCGCGGCGGCCACCGCCGCCGGGTCGGCGTGCGGGGTGACCACGGTCTCCGCGCCGGAGATCCGGCAGCCGTCGATCAGCGAGGCGTGGTTGTGGGCGTCCGAGACGAGCAGGGTACGCGGCTGCGCCAGCGCCCGGACCGCGCCGAGGTTGGCCAGGTAACCGGAGGAGAAGACCAGGCTGCCGTCGGTGCCGAGCCAGTCCGCGAGGGCGGCCTCCAGCCCGTGGTGCACGTCGGTGGACCCGCGTACCAGCCGGGAGCCGGTCGCGCCCAGCCCGTACGCCGCGAGGGCCCGCCCGGCCGCGGCGGTGACCTCGGGGTGGGTGGCCAGGCCGAGGTAGTCGTTGCCGGCGAGGTCGACCAGGGCGTCGCCGGCGGCCCGGGGGCGCAGCCGACGGGTCAGTCCCGCCTTTGCCCGCAGCTCGGCACGGCGGTGCAGCACCGCCAGCCAGTCCGCCACGCCACGCTCCCCACGTCCGCCGATCCCGGCCGTCCGCCACGGCCGCCTACGCCCGGGCGAAGCTACCACCCGGGGCCCGCCGCCCGGCGTGGCGCGGCCCCGGCACGCGGGACCGCCGGTGGTCCCGGGCGGGGTCGCACGGGAGCGGGCAGGGGGTGGTCGGGAACCACCTGGGCGTGGTCGGGCGCTTCTCCGGGCCCGGAGGGCCTTGTAGGGTACGAGCCATGCCAGAGATCCTCGACCAGGCCCGAGAGCAGGTGCTGGAGAACGGCGTCGGCCTCGACGAGGCCGGTGTCCTCGCCGTGCTGAACCTGACCGACGAGCACCTCCCCGCCGCCCTCCAGCTCGCGCACGAGGTGCGGATGCGCTGGTGCGGGCCGGAGGTCGAGGTCGAGGGCATCGTCTCGCTGAAGACCGGCGGCTGCCCGGAGGACTGCCACTTCTGCTCGCAGTCCGGGCTGTTCACCTCGCCGGTCCGCTCGGTCCTGCTGGACATCCCCTCCCTGGTGAAGGCGGCGAAGCAGACCGCGGCGACCGGGGCGACCGAGTTCTGCATCGTGGCCGCCGTGCGCGGCCCCGACGCCCGGCTGATGAAGCAGCTGCGCGAGGGCGTCGCCGCGATCCGGGCCGAGGTCGACATCCAGGTCGCCGCGTCGCTCGGCATGCTGAGCCAGGAGCAGGTCGACGAGCTGGTCGACATGGGCGTGCACCGCTACAACCACAACCTGGAGACCTGCCGCTCCTACTTCCCGAACGTCGTCACCACCCACTCCTGGGAGGAGCGGTGGGAGACGCTGAGGATGGTCCGCGAGTCCGGCATGGAGGTCTGCTGCGGCGGCATCCTCGGCCTCGGCGAGACGGTGGAGCAGCGCGCGGAGTTCGCCGCGCAGCTCGCCGCGCTGGACCCGCACGAGGTCCCGCTGAACTTCCTCAACCCGCGCCCGGGCACCCCGCTGGGCGACCGTCCGGTGGTCGAGGGCAAGGACGCGCTGCGCGCCATCGCCGCGTTCCGGCTGGCCATGCCGCGCACCATCCTGCGGTACGCGGGCGGCCGGGAGCTCACTCTCGGCGACCTGGGCACCCGGGAGGGCCTGCTCGGCGGCATCAACGCGGTCATCGTCGGCAACTACCTGACCACGCTGGGCCGGCCGGCGACCGACGACCTGGCGCTGCTGGACGACCTGAAGATGCCGGTCAAGGCCCTCTCCGCGACGCTGTGACGCCGACGCCGATGACCACGACGCGGGTGTGGTGCGACCGGTGCGGGGAGCCGGCGGACGCCGGGGGCCACCCGGCGTGCCGGGCGGCCCGCGAGCTGGAGCCGCCCCGGTTCTGCGCGCACTGCCGACGGCGGATGAAGGTGCAGGTGCTGCCGGTGGGTTGGGCGGCGGTCTGCGTCGAGCACGGCGAGCTGCGGGGCTGAGCGCGGTGCCGACGCTGAGGGGCAGGGCGGTCACGCTTCGACCGGCGACGGACGCCGACGTGCCGGTCCTCGCGGCGATCCGGTCCACGCCCGAGGTGCGACGCTGGTGGCGCGGCGGCGACGACCTGACCGGGGCCGTGCGCGCCGACCTGGCCGACGACGTGCTGACCGTGTACGCGATCGAGCACGACGGCCGGGTCGTCGGCGCCATCCAGTGGTACGCCGAGAGCGACCCCGACTACCGGCACGCCAGCCTCGACCTCTTCCTCGACCCGGAGGTACGCGGCAGCGGGCTGGGCGGGGACGCCGTCCGCACCCTGGCCCGGCACCTGATCGACGACCACGGCCACCATCGGCTCACCATCGACCCGGCGGCGGCCAACACCCCCGCGATCCGCGCGTACGCGAAGGTGGGCTTCCGCCCGGTCGGGGTGCTGCGCCGCTACGAGCGCGGCGAGGACGGCCGCTGGCACGACGGCCTGCTGATGGACCTCCTCGCCGGCGACCTGGCCGACTGATCCTGCGCTTCCCCGCCTGGCTCGTCTGGTTCTTGGACACCTGCTGTTCCCCGGCGACGGTAGGTGTCCAAGAACCGGACGGGAACACCCCGCACGGCCGGACGGGGCGGACGGATGGGCGCGGGGCGGGCAGGGTCACGGGATGGTGCTCACGATTCCCGACGACGGCGAGGACCCGCTGGGCTGGCTGGCGTTCGCGCAGTCCGGCGTCCTCACCACCGCCCAGGCGACGGGCCTGCTCGGCCCCGGCGTCGTCCGGGGGCGGGTCCGATCCGGCCGGTGGCGCTCGGTCTGCCGGGGCGTCCTGCTCACCGGCAGCGGCCGGCTGACCCGGGACCAGCAGCTGTGGGTGGCGGTGCTCGCCACCGGCCCCCGCTCGGTGTTGGCCGGGGCCACCGCGGCGGCCGAGGCCGGTGTCCGGGGGCTGCGACGGGAGCCGCTGCACGTCCTGGTGCCGGCGACCCGTCGGGCCGGCCGGACGGTGCTGCGGCGGCTGCCGGTCGACATGGCGGCGGTAGTGGTGCACCGCACGTCGGTGCTGCCACGGGCGCATCTCCAGCTCGCCCGGCCACCCCGGACGACGACGGCCCGCGCCCTGGTCGACGCCGCTGGCTGGGCGCGCACCGTCGACGAGGCCCAGGCGGTGCTGGCCGCCGGCTGTCAGCAGCGGCGGGTGTCGCCGGAGGAGATTCGGGCGGTGGTCGACGTGCTCCCCCGGGCCCACCGGCGTCACCTCGTCCGCCGGACCGTCGACGACATCGCCGGGGGCGCGGAGGCCCTGTCGGAGATCGATTTCCTGCGGCTGTGCCGGCGGCACGGCCTGCCCCGACCGGATCTCCAGCACCGGCGCACCGACGCGGGCGGGCGGACCCGCTGGCTGGACGCGTACTGGCGCGAGTGGGGGGTGCACGTGGAGATCGACGGCGCGCATCACATGGACGTACGCGAGTGGGCCGCCGACATGCGGCGACAGAACGACGTGTGGACGGCGGGCGACCGGATCCTGCGCTTACCCGCCTGGCTCGTCCGCGCCCGCCCCGACGAGGTCGCGGCCACCCTCCGCCGCGCCCTGCTGGCGGCGGGCTGGCGCCCCGCTACATGAATCTTGGACGGTTGCCGTCCCGTGGGAACTGTCATGTCCCGTGGGAACGGCAACCGTCCAAGGTCTCACCAGGGCGGAAGTGGCGTCAGGCGATCGTGCAGGGGGAGCCGTTCAGGGTGAACGCGGTGGGCCTCGGGTTGGTGCCGGGGTGGGTGCCGTTGAAGCCGAAGCTCGTGGAAGCCCCCGGCGCGAGCGCCCCGTTGTAGGAAAGGTTCGATGCGGTCACGGCGGTGCCGGTCTGGGTGACGTTCGCCGACCACGCCTGGCCCGCCTGCTGCCCGGCGTTGGGGAAGGCGAACGCCAGGCTCCAGCCGGTGAGCGCCGTCGTGCCGGTGTTGGTGATCGTGATGTTGGCGGTGAACCCGGTGCTCCAGTCGCTGGTCGCGTACCCGACCCGGCAGGAACCGGTCGGGGTCGGCGTGGGGGTGGGCGTCCCGGTGGTGGTCACCGTGACGGTGGGCGACGGGATCGACGGGTTGCCGGCGGCGTCCAGCGCGACGACGTAGAACGCGTACGCGGTGGCGGGGGTCAGCCCGGTGACCGGGTGGCTGGTGCCGGTGACCGTGGCGATCGCGGTGTCCACCGGCCACGTCTTGCGGTAGACCCGGTAGCCGGTGACGCCGACGTCGTCGGTGGACGGCCCCCAGCCGAGGGTGAGCCCGGTAGGGCCGACGGCCGACGCGGTCGGGGTGCCGGGCGCGGTCGGCGGGGTGGTGTCGGGGCCACCCCCGGCGGGGGTGACCACCGCGACCGTCGGCGAGGTCGTCGAGCGGTTGCCGGCGCCGTCGCGGGCGTTCACCCAGAACCGGTAGTTGCGGGCCGGGGCGAGCGACGAGACGGTCAGGCTGTTGGTGGTGCTGCGGTGCAGCACCAGCGCGTCGCTGCCGACGGTCTCCTGGGTGATGTCGTAGCCGGCCAGGCCGCTGCCCCCGGTGTCGGTGGACGCGGGCCAGGTCAGCGTGACCGAGGTGGGGGTGAGCGCGGACGCGACCGGGGTGCCGGGGGCGGTGGGCGGGGTGGTGTCCGTGGGCGTGGAGGTCGGCTCCTCGCCCCAGACCCGGGCGGTCCCGGCGTACAGCGGCACCTTGCGGTTCGGCCCGGCGGTGACCTGGTACGACGGGTCGTTGGTCGGGTCCCAGGTGCCACCCTCCGGCACGCCGACCTTGAACTGGACCTCCATCCGGTGCTGCGACTGGCCGGCCGGGGCGATGGTGTGCCCGGTGCAGTCCACCTCGACGTACCAGATGTCGCCGCTGTGCTGCTTGGCCGTGGCCGGCGACGGGCAGCCCTGGGTGTAGCCGGGGGTGACCTGCACCGGGCCGGTGCCGTCGGGGCGGAAGTAGTAGCGGAACTTGCCGTTGGTCAGCGCCCGCGCCGGGAACGCCGACTTGTTGTAGATGATCGCCTTCAGCCCGGTGGCGCGGGGCTCGGCCTGCATCACCGTGGTCTCCACGGTCAGTTCGTCGAGGTCGGGCGTCTCGGTGCCGGGGAAGCCGGCGAGCGGGCTGCCGCCGTACTCGGAGGAGAGCCGGGCGAGCGCGGAGGTGAAGCCGGCGTTGTAGTCGGTGGCGACCTCGTTCATCACGTAGTCGGACCGGCTGTCGGTGTACGCGTCGTTGGCCGCCGAAGGGCCGCCGACCAGCGCGCCGTAGAGCACGTGCCGGGTCTCGGTCGGCACGGTCTGGCTGTCCCACCAGGAGCCGTGGGCGGTGCGGTGGTGCGGGTTCTTCGGCGAGTTCGCCCCGAACCCGATCAGGTAGCTGGAGCTGCGCGGGTTGTCGCCGAGGGCGTAGTTGACCTGCCGCACGGCGAAGTCGTGGTAGCGGGCCTTGCGGGTCGCGTCGGTGGTCTTGTCGCTGTAGACCAGCGCGGCGAAGGCGGTGTTGGCCGCGTACCGCAGCGCGCCCCAGGAGTCGAGCACGGCCATCCCGCCGGGCGAGTACGGCACCTTCTGGCCGTTGACCCCGACGGTCCAGTAGTCCAGCCAGCGGTTGGCGTCGTCGACGTACTTCTGCTTGCCGGTCAGGTTGGCCAGCAGCACGTACGCCCCGAACTGCTTGTTGTCCCAGGCGATGGTCCACTTGTAGGACCGGGTGGTGGTCTGGTTCTCGGTGCCGAGCTTGTCGTACTCGCTCTCGGCCTTGGCCAGGTAGCCGGCCTCACCGGTGGCCCGGTGCAGCCAGATCGCGCCCCAGACCAACTCGTCCTGGTACCCGCTCCACGAGCGGTAGAAGCTGGTCGCGTCGGTGATGCACTCGTGGTAGTTCTTGCGCACCGTGTCGGCGAACGTGTAGAGCTGCCGCGCGTGCCCGAGCAGCTTGTCTGCGTAGGCGGCGTCGGTGGGCCGGAACACCATCGACGACGCGGCCATCGCTGCCGCCGTCTCCCCCGCCAGGTCCGCGCCGCCGCAGCTGGCGTCGATCTTGTACGCGGGCCGCGCCATCGGCATGACCTCGGCCGGTCCCCACCACTTGTGGTCGTCGTCGCCCTTGCCGACCTGTCCGTACAGGACGTTCGGTGCCGGATGCGCCTTGACGAAGTAGTCGTTGACGAAGCGCAGGTTGTTGAGCAGCTGGGTGAGCTGCCCGGACGCGGTGTACCCGGCGCGGTACTCCACCGCGCCCCAGGCCAGCATCGTCGCGCTGAACGCCATCGGGAAGCCGAACTTCACGTGGTCGCCGGCGTCGTACCAGCCGCCGGTGAGGTCCACGCCGACGTCGGAGCCGTCGGTGAGGGCGGAGTCGCCGCGCCAGGAGACCCGGTTCCAGGCCGGTTTCCTCCCGGACTGCTGGGCCTCGTAGAAGAACAGCGACTTCTGCAACGCCTCGGCGTAGTTGAAGGCGGGCGCGGCGGCGACGGGGGCGGCCTGCGGCGCGGCGACGCCCACGGCGAGGCCGCCGGCCAGGGCGACACCGGCGGCGAGCAGGCGCCGCAGCCAGGGTCGGCTGCGGCGGGCGGGCCGCGGTGGGCCCCCGGCGGGCGACGGCGGCCGGGAGGGCCGGATCGGGTGACGCATGTGCGGGCTCCTGACGGACGGCGCCCCGGCGGCGCCGACCGGACGCGGGACGGGCGTCGGGCTCGGGTCGGCGCCGCCACCGGCGGCGGGTGTGGTGGGGGCCAAGGAGGCGCGGGAGCGCTCCCATGGATATCCGACAATGTATCGAGCGGATCGCGCCGTTGGGAAGACCCGCCGGCGGGGACAACCGGTCGACGGGGACGCTGATACGGTCCGCGCGTGGAAGCCCTGGACCCGATCCGCACCGCCGTCGTGATGATCGATCTCCAGCGACGCCTCGTCGACCTGCCCACCGCCCCGCACGCGGGGGCCGAGGTGGTCGCCCGGTGCGCCGCCCTCGCCGACGCCGCCCGCGCGGCCGGCGCCCTGGTGGTCGCGGTCCGGGTCGAGCGCCCCGGGGCCGACCCGCAGCCGGCGGGGAGCGAACTGGTGCCGGAGGCGGCCCCGCGCGACGGGGACCTGGAGATCGTCAAGCACACCTGGGGCGCGTTCCACGGCACCGGCCTGGCCGCCGCGCTGCGTGAGCGGGGCGTCGACACGCTGGTCGTCGCCGGCATCGCGACCAACTTCGGGGTCGAGCAGACCGCCCGGATCGCCGACGAGCTCGGCTACCGCGTCGTGCTCCCGCAGGACGCGATGAGCGGCCTGCACGCGCACGCCCACGAGTTCGCCGTGGACTACGTGTTCCCCCGCATCGGCACCGTCTGCTCGACCGCCGAGGCGATCACCGCCCTCGGTCGTTGACCCGCGCCCACCGACAGGGGTCGACCGATCCGGCTCGGAGGGCGAGAAGCGGGCGAACGCGCAGGCGACTCGCGTCCTGAGATACGAACGTACTGTTGCCGGCCGCGTATCGACACGGGACAGTACGGCCACCAGCGGTGCCATCGACGCCGCCGCTCCCCGGTTCACCCTGAGGAGACCCGATGGCTCTACGACTCGCCGACGGCACCGCCTGGGCCGAGACCCTCGCCCGCGCGGTGGCCGCCACGCCCGAGGCCTTCGGGCCCGAGGCGGCCGGCGTGACCACTTTGCGCAACCTCGTCGAGGGCGACTGGCGGGCCGGCGGGGTGCCGCACCCCGTTCGCACCCCGGTCGACAACACGGTCCTGGTCAACCTGCCCCGGCTCGATGCCGACGCCGCCCACGCCGCGGTCGTCTTCGCCGCCGGCGCGCACCGCGACTGGGCGCGGACCCCGCTCGCCGAACGGAAGGCCCGGGTCACCGACGCCCTGGACGCCCTCACCGCCCACCGCGACCTGCTCGCCCTGCTGCTGGTCTGGGAGATCGGCAAGCCGTGGCGGCTGGCCTGCGCCGACGTGGACCGGGCCCTCGACGGCGTCCGCTGGTACGTCGGCGAGATCGACCGGATGCTGGCCGACGGCCGGGAGCCGCTGCCCGGCCCGGTCAGCAACATCGCGAGCTGGAACTACCCGATGAGCGTGCTCGTGCACGCCGAACTGGTGCAGCTGCTCGCCGGGAACGCGGTGATCGCGAAGACCCCGTCCCAGGGCGGTGCCGTCTGCCTCACCGTCGCGCACGCGCTGATGCGCCGCGCCGGGCTCCCCGCAACCCTGCTCTCCGGCGGCGGCGAGGAGCTGTCCGAGGTGCTGGTGCGCGCCCCGGAGATCGGTGCGGTGGCGTTCGTCGGCGGGCGGTCCAACGGCGGGAAGGTCGCCGCCGCGCTGCTCGACTCCGACAAGCGGCACTTCATCGAACAGGAAGGCCTCAACGCCTGGGGCATCTGGGACTTCTCCCGGTGGGACCTGCTCGCCGGGCACCTGCGCAAGGGCTTCGAGTACGGCAAGCAGCGGTGCACCGCGTACCCCCGGTTCGTGGTGCAGCGCGACCTGGTCGACGAGTTCCTCGACATGTACCTGCCGGTGGTCCGCTCGATCCGGTTCGGCCATCCACTCGCGGTGGACGAGGACTGGCGGGCCGGCGACCCGCTGCCCGAGCTGGACTTCGGCCCGCTGATCAGCGGGGCCAAGGCCGACGAGCTGCGCCGCAAGGTCGACGAGGCGGTCCGCGGCGGCGCGGTCCCGCTGCACCGGGGCAAGCTGGCCGGGGCGCCGTTCCTCGACGGCCAGGACACCTCGGCGTACGTGGCCCCGTCGGTGCTGCTCGCCCCGCCCGGCCGGTCCCGGCTGATGCACGCCGAGCCGTTCGGGCCGGTCGACACGATCGTGGTGGTGGACACCACCGACGAGCTGCTGGCCGCGATGAACGCCTCCAACGGCGCGCTGGTCGCCAGCCTCGCCTGCGACGACGAGGAGCTGGCCGGCAAGCTCGCGGTCGACCTCCAGGCGTTCAAGGTCGGCATCAACAAGCCACGCTCGCGCGGCGACCGGGACGAGCCGTTCGGCGGTCGGGGCGCCTCCTGGAAGGGCGCCTTCGTCGGCGGCGACCTGTTGGTGCAGGCCGTCACGGTCGGCGGCGAGGACCGCCTCTACGGCAACTTCCCCGACTACAGCAGCTACCCGGCCACCTGACAGGCGGGGCGCGCAGGGGCCCGCCGCCCGTCGGCGGGCCCCTGCCGCCGCCGCGTCGGCGATACCATCGCCCGATGGCGATGATCTCGCAGGTCTCGGTGGGAGTGTCCGACTGCGAGCGGGCGGCCCGGTTCTGGGCCGCCGCCCTGGGCTACGCGCGGCGACCGCCGCGCTATCCGGGCGACGAGTGGATCGTGCTCGCGCCGCCGCCCGGCGTTCCCGGCCCGGCGCTCGCGATGGACCTCAGCGAGAGCCGGGCCGACGAGTTCCCGCGCGTCCACCTGGACCTGACCGCCGGCGGCCGGGATCTCGACGGCGAGGTGGAACGCCTCGTCGGGCTCGGCGCCCGGCGGGTCGACTGGCCGCACTACCCGGCGCAGCTCGAACCGGGAGCCTCGCCGTACGTCGTGCTCGCCGACACCGAGGGCAACCGCTTCTGCGTCTCGGGCCGGCCCCGCTCGGCGTAGCCGGACGGCCGGCCGCCGGCGGCGCAACGGGCGCCCCGCCTACCGGCCCTGGGCCGGCACCGCCCCGGGCACCCTGGCGGAGACGAGCGGCACCGTGACGGTGACCAGCGCGCCGTCGCGCTCCGTGGCCGTCGGCCTGGCGAGCCGGCCCAGGGTACGCAGCATCGGCGCGTTCTCCGCCTGCACGTGCAACAGCAGGGCCGCGAGACCGGCCCGCTCGGCGTGGCCCACCAGCCGGCGCAGCAGGGCCGTGCCGAGCCCACGCCGCTGCCAGTCGTCGCGCACCAGCAGCGCCACCTCGGCCTCGTCGCCCTCGGCGAGCAGGTTCGCCATCGCGACGACCGGCTCCGCCGCCCCGCCGGAACCGGTCGTGGTCGCGACGAGGGTCAGGCCCCGGGTCGGCTCCAGCAGCCGGCGCAGCCGGGCCGGCGCGGGAAGAGCCGCCCCGCAGAGATACCGGCGCTGCCGGGTCCGCGCCGAGCACCGCCGGTGCAGCTCCAGCGCGCCGGCCAGGTCGTCGGCGCCGGCCGGACGGACGACCAGCTCGGCCCCGTCGGGCAGGACCAGGGTGACCTGGTCGGCGGCCCGGCGGGCCGCGGTCGCCGCGAGTTCGACGAGCGCCTGGGCGCGGGCGTACTCGGCCGGGGTGAAGGTCGGCGCGCCCCGGCTCAGCTCGTACGACCCACCGGTCGGGTCGGGCAGCGCCATCGTGGTGCCGGTGATGCCGCCGCCTACGGGGGCGGATCGCCAGGTGACCTCGTCGGCACCCAGCAGCGTGCGGAGCACCTCCCCCGTCGCCTCCGGCTCCCGGACCAGCCGGGTGGCCAGCCCGAGCACCCGGGTCGGCTGGTCGGCCAGGCCGCGCGCCTCGCTGCGCGCCACCCAGCAGTCCCGCCCCCGGCCCCGTTCCACGGCGGCGACCAGCTCCGCCTCGTCGAGCGAGTCGGGCGCGTCGACGAGGAAGTCGTCGACCACGCCCACCTCGGTGGTGTGCACCTGCACGGTGAGGATGTTGACCCCGCGCAACGCGAGGCTCGCCGTGAGGACCGACAGGTAGCCCGGCCGGTCGTCCACGGTGGCTCGGATCCGCCACAGCGCCATGATTGTCTCCCTTCCCCGTCCACGACGATGCCGGGCCGCTGTTGCCGGGCCGTTGCCCGGCGGTGACGACCCGGGAACCGCCGCATGACCCCCACCACAGGCCGGGACACCGCCGAGGGCGCGCGCGGTCGCCGGCCCCGACGCGGTGCGGACCCGGCCGCATCGGCCGGGTCCGCACCGTTTCCGTCGGCCGGGTCCCGCATCGGGATCCAACCGACCGACGGGCCCCGCACCGGGGCCCGGTCGCTCAACCGCCGGCCACCACCGGGGGTGTCCCCACCAGGTCCAGCCGGTCGCCGAGGATCACCGCGCTGGCCCGGACCAGTTGGGTGAGGCGGTCCACCTCGGTGCAGTGGAACGCGGCGGGGGTCAGCATCCCGGTCTGGTCCCGGGCCACCACGAGCACCAGGCCGGCCCGGCCGAACGGGGCGATCGCGTAGTGGGTGCCGTCGGTGCTGGTCAACGCGCGGGCCCGCAGCGGGGTCACCTCGGGCAGCGCGGGCGGGACGGGCGCCCGCCAACTCGCGTGCGCCACGGTGGCGTCGCCGCCGGCCGCGCCCGTGCGCGACGCCCAGTCCAGCGGGACCACCGCCGCCACCGCCCAGTCCGCGGCGAGCAGCCCGGGCACGGCGTCGACCAGGGTGGCCAGCCCGTCGGCCGGGTTGCCGGCGACCTGGGCCAGCAGCTCGGCGTCCTGCCCGGTGGTGGTCGGCGCTCCGATAGCCCGCCAGACGCCGTCGACCCGGACCCCGGGGATGGCGGCCAGGCCGGCCAGCAGCCGCTCCACCCGGGCCGCCCCCGGCCAGACCACGGTGAAGTCGTCGACCGCCCGCCCGCCGAGCCGTTCCAGGACGACGACCTGGACGATGTCGGCACCGGAGACCCCGAGTGTGCGGGCCACCTGGCCGAGGGTGCCGGGACGGTCCGGCAGGGTCACCCGAACTCTCAGCAACATGGTCGTCCCTCCGCTGGGCGGGCCGGCACGTGACGGCCGGCAGGCTGGGCACCAGCCTGCCGGTTGACCATTTCGCCCCTGTTGCCGCAGCGTGTCCCCGGGGAAAAACCCGCCTTGACAGGACGGCTGAGGTGCCATCAACTATTCGGATGACTGATCCGGCCGTCGCCGACGTGGGCAGCGGCGCCGGCGCGGGTGCTCCGAGAGGGCTGGACCTCGACCGGCTCGCCGCGTACCTGGGCGCGCGTCGCCCCGAGCTGGCCGCCGCGCCGCTGCGGGCCCGGCTGATCGCCGGTGGCAAGTCCAACCTGACCTACCTGCTCCGCTCCGACGGGCACGAGGTGGTGCTGCGCCGGCCCCCGCTCGGGCACGTGCTGGCCACCGCGCACGACATGGCCCGGGAACACCGGATCATCTCCGCGCTCGCCCCGACCGCCGTGCCGGTCCCCGAGGCCCTGCTGTTCTGCCCCGACACCGACGTGATCGGCGCGCCCTTCTACCTGATGGAGAAGGTCGACGGGGAGGTGTTCCGCAGCCGGTCGCAGACCGACCCGCTGACCGACGGGCAGCGGCGCGACCTGGCCACGGCGATGATGGACACCCTGGCCGCCCTGCACGCGGTCGAGCCCGCCGCGGTCGGGCTGGCCGACTTCGGCCGCCCCGAGGGCTTCCTGGGCCGGCAGGTCCGGCGCTGGGCCGGCCAGCTCGACCAGTCCCGCAGCCGCCCGCTGCCGGGCGTCGACGAGCTGCGCGACGCGCTCGCCGGCTCCGTCCCCGAGGGCACGAACGCGGGCCGGATCGTGCACGGCGACTACCGGCTGGACAACCTCCTCGCCACCGTCGGCACCGGCGCGAGCGCACCCGACCCGGCCGCCGCCGGGGAGGTGCACGGCGCCCTCGGGGCCGGAGCGCCGGCGGGCCCGCACCCCGGCCCGGTGTCGGTGCGGGCCGTGCTGGACTGGGAGATGGCCACCCTCGGCGACCCGCTGGCCGACCTCGGGCTCCTGCTGACGTACTGGACCGTGCTCGGCGACAGCGACGCGGTCGTCGACAACCCGGTCGCCGACGGGCTCGGCCCCCGCGCCGGCTTCCCCTCGGGGGCCGAGCTGATCGACCGGTACGCCGGCCGCAGCGACGTCGACGTCGGCCCGCTGCACTGGCACGTGGCCCTGGGCTGCTTCAAGCTCGCGGTGATCTGCGAGGGTATCCACTACCGGCATACCCTCGGGCAGACGCTCGGCGGGGGCTTCGACCGGATCGGCGAGCTGGTGGCGCCGCTGGTCGAGCACGGGCTGCGCGCAGTCAGGGAGAAGTGATGGACTTCCGGTTCGACGCCCGCACCGAGGAGCTGCGCGCGCGGCTGACCGCGTTCCTCGACGAGTGCGTGTACCCGGCCGAGGCGGTGCACGCCGAGCAGGTCGCGGCGGCCGGCGACCCGTGGTCGCGGTCGCCCGTGCTGGCGGAGCTGAAGGCCGAGGCGCGCCGGCGCGACCTGTGGAACCTCTTCCTCCCCGACCCGCGCTACGGCGCCGGGCTCACGAACCTCCAGTACGCGCCGCTGGCGGAGCTGACCGGGCGCAGCCCGCACCTGGCCCCGGAGGCGGTCAACTGCGCCGCCCCGGACACCGGCAACATGGAGCTGCTGTCGGAGTTCGGCTCCGAGGCGCAGCGGGAGCGCTGGCTGAAGCCGTTGCTCGCCGGCGAGATCCGCTCGGCGTTCTGCATGACCGAGCCGGAGGTGGCCTCCTCCGACGCCACCAACATCGCCACCCGGATCACCCGCGACGGCGAGGAGTACGTGGTCGACGGCCGCAAGTGGTGGTCGTCCGGGGCGATGGACCCGCGCTGCGAGATCTTCGTCGTGATGGGCAAGACCGACCCCGACGCCGACCGGCACCGCCAGCAGAGCATGATCCTGGTGCCCCGGGACACCCCGGGGGTGACCGTGCGGCGCGGGATGACGGTGTTCGGCTACAGCGACGCCTCGCACGGCGGGCACGCGGAGATCGACTTCACGGGCGTCCGGGTGCCGGCGGAGAACCTGGTCGGGGCCGAGGGCGCCGGCTTCGCCATCGCCCAGGCCCGGCTCGGCCCGGGCCGCATCCACCACTGCATGCGGCTGATCGGCATGGCCGAGCGGGCCCTGGAGCTGCTGTGCCGCCGGGCCAACCAGCGGATCGCGTTCGGCCGGCCGCTGGCCGAGCAGGGCGTGGTCCGGGAGTGGATCGCCGAGTCCCGGGTCCGCATCGAGCAGGCCCGGCTGCTGGTGCTCAAGACCGCCTGGCTGATGGACACCGTCGGCAACAAGGGCGCGCACACCGAGATCCAGGCCATCAAGATCGCCACCCCGGCGACGGCGGAGTGGGTGATCGACAAGGCCATCCAGGGGTACGGCGGCGCGGGCGTCAGCCAGGACACCCCGCTCGCCGCCCTCTGGGCCCAGGCCCGCACCCTGCGCCTGGCCGACGGCCCCGACGAGGTCCACCGCTCGTCCCTGGCCAAACGCGAACTGCGCCGCTGGCTCTGAACCCCGTCGCCCGGGGACGACGGGCGGCGGGCGCGGGGTCAGGCCGATGCGCGGCGGACCATGTGGGTGTCGAGGAGGATGTGGTTGGCCGGCAGATCGTCGCCGCGGATGCGGGCCACCAGCAGGCGGGCCATCTGCCGGCCCATCTCCTCGACCGGCTGGAAGACCGTGGTCAGCGGCGGGTCGGCCTGCCGCGCCACCGGAGCATCGTCGAAGCCGATCACCGCCACATCCTCCGGCACCCGCCGGCCGGCCTCGCGCAGCGTCCGCAGCGCGCCGAAGGCCATCAGGTCGGAGGCGACGAAGACCGCGTCGAGGTCGGGGCAGACCTCCAGCAGCCGGCGCATGCAGGCCGCCCCGCTGCCCTCGCTGAAGTCGCCGTACGCGATCAGGTCGGGGTTGAGCCCGGCCCCGGTGGCCTGGACCGCCTCCCGGTAACCGGTCAGGCGGGCCACGCCGGCGCCCATGTCCTGGGTGCCGGCGATGGTGGCGATCCGCCGCCGCCCACGGGCGAAGAGGTACTCCACCGCGTGCCGGGCGCCGCCGACGTTGTCAACGTCGACGTAGTACGCCGGCTGCGCGCCCGGTTGCAGCATCCGGGCCGGCCGACCGCCGAGCACGGTCGGCAGGTCGCGCTCCTCCAGCAGGGTGGGCAGCGGGTCGGCGTCGTGCAGGGAGAGCAGCAGCACGCCGTCGACGTGCTGGTTGGTCAGGTGGTGCTCGACCCGCTCCCGCTCGATCGGGGACTGCACCATGGCCAGCCAGAGCTGCAGGGGCGTCTCCAGCAGGCCGGAGCTGACCCCCCGGACGATTCCGGCGAAGAAGGGCTCGGTGAAGACCCGGTCACCGGACTCGGAGACGACCAGCGCCACCGAGTCGGTCCGCTGGGTGACCAGTGCCCGGGCCGCCCGGTTGGGCACGTACCCCAGTTCCGCGATGGCCTGCTGCACCGCGGCCCGGGCCTCGGGGCTCACCTGGGGCGAGCCGTTCACCACCCGGGAGACCGTGCCGCGCCCGACGCCGGCGCGGGCGGCGACCGCGTCCAGGGTCGGACGCCCGAGCGACCGCGTGCGCTGCGTTGTCATGTCTGCTCCTCCGACATCGGACGGCCCGGCGCGCCCCGCCGTCGGGGGTGCGCCGGGTCCGCCCGTCACTGGCTGGCCCCGCCTATTGTGCGGCCAGACCGTTTCGTCGGATCACCTCGGCGTACCACCTGGCGCTGGACTTGGGGATGCGGGTCTGGCTGTCGTAGTCCACGTACACCATGCCGAAGCGCTTGGTGTACCCCCAGGCCCACTCGAAATTATCCAACAGCGACCAGGCGAAGTAGCCCCGTAGGGGCACCCCGGAGTCGATCGCGGCGTGTGCCGCCCGCAGGTGGGAGTCGAAGTAGGCCAACCGGTCGACGTCGTCCACCTGACCGTCGACCACCGCGTCGACGAACGCCGACCCGTTCTCGGTCACGTAGAGCGGCAGGTCGGTGTACTCGCGGTGCACCCGCTTGAGGGTCTCCGTCAGCCCGGGGGCGTCGATCTCCCAGTCCATGTCGGTCACCGGGACCCCCCGGGTGACGAACCGGACGTCCTCGCTGCCCGGCCAGCAGCTCGGCGCCCGCGAGTCCCGCTCCCCCTCGACCGGGGCGGCCACCACGTGGCGGCTGTAGTAGTTGATCCCGACCATGTCGAGCGGGGTCGAGACGGTCTCCAGGTCGCCGTCGCGCACGTGCCCGAAGTCGGTGACCGCCGCGAGGTCCGCCCGGAGGTCTTCGGGGTACGCGCCGCGCAGCACCGGGTCGAGGAAGAACCGGTTGGCCAGCCCGTCGATCCGCCGGGCCGCGTCCACGTCGGCGGGCGCGGCGCTGGCGGGGTCGACCGGGTAGAGGTTCACCGTGATGCCGAGCTGGGCGTCCGGGCGGGCCGCCCGCAACGCCTGGACGGCCAGGCCGTGCCCGAGCATCAGGTGGTGCCCGGACCGGACCGCGTCCGCCCCGTCGGTGCGCCCGGGCGCGTGCACGCCGGAGCCGTACCCGAGGAACGCCGAGCACCACGGCTCGTTGAGCGTGGTCCAGTAGCGCACCCGGTCGCCGAGCGCGTCCGCGACGAGCCGCGCGTAGTCGGCGAACCGGGCCGCGGTGTCCCGGGCCGGCCAGCCGCCGGCGTCCTCCAGAGGCTGGGGCAGGTCCCAGTGGTAGAGGGTCAGCCAGGGCTCGATGCCGTGGCCCAGCAGCTCGTCGACCAGCCGCCGGTAGAAGTCCAGCCCCTCGGGGTTGGCCGCCCCCGAGCCGCCGGGCTGCACCCGGGGCCAGGACACCGAGAACCGGTACGACTTCAGGCCGAGGTCGGCCATCAGGCGCACGTCGTCGGGCATCCGGTGGTAGTGGTCGCAGGCGACGTCGCCGGTGTGCCCGGAGACGGTCCGCCCCTGCGTGTGGCTGAAGGTGTCCCAGATCGACGGGGCGCGTCCGCCCTCGGTGGCCGCGCCCTCGATCTGGTACGCGGCGGTCGCCGCCCCCCACAGGAAGCCGGGCGGGAAGGTCGGTGCCGGGCCGTGGTCGAGGACGCCGACGGCGGGCGGGCGGGTCGAATCGCTCACGACTTGACGGCACCTTCCATGATCCCGCCGATGATCTGGCGGCCGAACAGGACGAACACGATGAACAGCGGGAGCGTGGCGATCAACGTGCCCGCGAAGATCTGCGAGTTGTCGGCGAAGTACGCCGTGTTCAGGCTGCGCAGCGAGATCTGCACGGTCGGGTTGGCCGGGTCGGCGAGCACCACGAACGGCCAGAAGAACTGGTTCCACTGCTCCATGAAGGTGAGCAGGCCGAGCACGGCCGCCGCCGGCCGCAGCGCGGGGACGACGATGTGCCAGTAGACCCGCCAGGTGGAGCAGCCGTCCACCCGGGCCGCCTCGATCAGCTCGTTCGGGACGGCCTGCTCGGCGTACTGGCGCATCATGAAGATGCCGAAGCCGCCGATGAGGAACGGCACGGTGACCGACGGCATGGTGTTCAGCCAGTCGAGCTTGGCCATCAGGATGTACAGCGGCAGCACGCCGAGCTGGACCGGCACCATCATCGAGGCGAGGATGACCAGCAGCATCGCGTTCTTGCCGCGGAAGCGCAGCTTGGCGAACGCGAAGCCGGCCAGGGAGCCGAAGAAGACCGTGGCGACGGTGATCGTCCCGGAGACCAGGAACGAGTTCATCAGCCCCTTGACGATGTTGGCGTCACCGTTCTCCAGCACCCGCGCGATGTTCTCGCCGAGCTTGCCGCCGGGCAGGAACGGCGGCGGCCAGGAGTTGGCCGCGTCGTTCGTCCGGGACGCGATGACGATCATCCAGTAGAACGGGAACAGGGAGAGGATCACGCCGAGGACCAGCCCGACCCAGGTCAGCGGGGTGGCCTTCCAGAGCCGGTCGGCCTTGTGGGCGTCGCGCTGCGTCTTCGGGGTCGGGCGTACGGGTGGGCGGAGCGTCGTGGTCGTCATCTGGCGCAACCCTCACTTGTCGGAACTGATGCGACGGGCGAGCAGGTAGTTCACCAGCGACACCAGCGCGATGAGCAGGAACAGCACGAGCGCCACGGCGCCGGCGTACCCCCAGCGGAACCGGGTGTTCATCACGTCGAGCAGGTACATGGTGATGGTCTGGAACTGCCCCTCGGAGCCGCCGGAGATGCCCCCGGAGCCGCTGGTGAACAGCAGCGGCTCGGTGAAGAGCTGCAACCCGCCGATGGTGGAGACGATCAGCGTGAAGATGATCGTCGGGCGGAGCTGCGGGATGGTG
This sequence comes from Micromonospora sp. NPDC002296, assembly GCF_040296145.1. Taxonomy (NCBI): domain Bacteria; kingdom Bacillati; phylum Actinomycetota; class Actinomycetes; order Micromonosporales; family Micromonosporaceae; genus Micromonospora; species Micromonospora sp. NPDC002296. The sequence continues at coordinate 52,811 of NZ_JBEOWQ010000016.1, read as the reverse complement.
ATCGACCAGAACTGGCGGCGGCGGGAGGCGCCGTCCAGCGCCGCGGCCTCGTACATGTCCTTGCTGATCGACTGCATGGCGGCCAGGTAGATCAGGGCGTTGTAGCCGACCCAGCGCCAGTCGACCATGGTCGAGATGGCGAACCAGGAGGCGAGGCGGTTCGCCCGCCAGTCGATCGGGCCGAGGCCGACCAGGTCGAGCAGCCAGTTGACCAGGCCGAACTCCTTCGCGTAGAGCATCGAGAAGATCAGCGCGACCACGGCGGTGGAGGTGATGATCGGCATCGCGATGGCCATCCGGAAGAAGGTCTGCGCGCGCAGCTTCCGGTTCAACGCGTTGGCCAGCACCAGTGCCAGCAGCAGCTGCGGCACGGTGGAGAGCGCGAACATGCCGAACGTGTTGACCACCGCGTTCCAGAACTGCGGGTCCTCGGTCAACAGCTCGACGAAGTTGTCCAGGCCGACGAAGCTGATCGTGGCGTTCAGCGGCGACCGGTCGGTGAGCGCGATCCAGACGGTGTAGCCGATCGGATACGCGCTGAAGACGGCGAAGATCGCGAAGAACGGCAGGACGTACAGGTACGGGGAGTACTTCAGGTCCAGCCGGGTGAGGGAGGCCGGGCGACGGTGCGCGGCACGGGCCGGGCGGGCGGGCTCACCGCCCCCGCCGGGGGGCACTGCGGTGTGGAGGTCCAGGCTCATCGACGGTCCTTCTCGTCGGTCGACGCGACCCGCCGCGCGGGCGACGCCGGGGGCTTACCGGCCGGCCGCGCGGGCGGCGCCGGGGCTTGCCGGGCACCGCGGGCGGCGCCGACAGTCACACTGTCGACGCCACCCGCGGTCGGTTCGGCCGGTCACTTACCGGCGGCCGCGCCGTTCTTCAGCGCCGACTGCCACTGCTCGCCGGCGGACTTGCCCTGCTCGACGGCGCGCAGGGTGTTCTCCACGGCCGTGCGGACCGCGTTGTTCTTCGGGCCGAGGTAGACCGGCTTCAGGTCGGTCGCGCCGGCGGCGAAGATCTTGCCGACCGGGGCCTTGCTGAAGTACTCGTTGGTCGAGTCGGCCACGGCCGGGTCGGTCAGGGCCTGCGGCGACGAGGGCAGGTTGCCGACCTTCTTGAACGCCTCGGTCTGGCCCTTGGCGCTGCTCAGGAACTTCGCCAGTTCGGCGGCCTCCTTGGCGTGCTTGCTGGACTTCGGCACGGCCAGGAAGGAGCCGCCCCAGTTGCCGCCGTTGCCCGGGGCCTTGGCGACGTCCCACTTGCCGGCCGCCGCGTCACCGGCCTGGCCCTTGATGACACCGGTCATCCAGGCGGGGCAGGCGATGGTGGCGAACGTGCCGTTCTTGAAGCCGGCGTTCCACTCGTTCGAGAACGACTGGAGGTTGTTCGACAGGCCGGCGGAGATCATCTTGGTGGTCAGGTCGTACGCGGTCCTGACGTCCGCGTTCTCGCCGATGACCAGCTTGTTGCTCTTGTCGTAGTAGGTGTAGCCGGAGCCGGAGCCGGCGATCTGCATCAGCACGACGTTGTAGAAGTTGGTCGCCGAGTCGACGAACTTGTGCTTCTTGTCGGCGCCGGCGAACTTCTGGCCGGTGGCGATGAACTCGTCCCAGGTCGGCCAGAGGGCGGCGACCTGCTCGCGGTCGGTCGGCAGGCCGGCGGCCTTGAACAGGTCACTGCGGTAGCACAGCGCCATCGAGCCGACGTCGGTGCCGAGGCCGAGGACCTTGCCGTCCGGGGTGGTGCCCTGCTCCCACTTCCACGGCAGGAAGTTGCCCTTGAGGTCGTTCGCGCCGTGGTCGGCCAGGTTCACGAACTTGTCGGACTGGGCGTAGAACTGCACGATCGTGCCCTCTTCGAGCGCGACCACGTCGCCGGCGCCGGAGCCCGCGGTGATCTGCTGGGTCAGCCGGGTGTTGTAGTCACCGAGGCCGAGGCCCTTGCCGCGCTCCTGGATCTTGACCTTCGGGTGCTCCGCTTCGTACTGCTTGTAGAGCTCGTCGTAGCCGAAGCCCTGGTCGCCGAAGACGTCGACGACCAGGGTGACCGGGCCGTCGGCGCTGCTCGTTTCCGACGAGTCGTCGCCGCAGGCGGAGGCGGTGGCGATCACCGCGACGGACGCGAGCGCGATGGCCGCGAGCCGCCGACGACGGATTGGGACGCTCATCCGAGACCCCTCTTTCAGTGGTGAGGCTGTGTCGTGTGGTGGGGTGCTGTGCAGTCGCGCGCCGCCGAGGACGGAACCTGCGGAGGACACCCGGCGTGCTCGGGAAAGAGATCCGCGACACACGGCGGGAGCGCTCCCATGAGATTGCCGGCGGGTCCGAGAAGTGTCAATAAGCCTATGGGAGCGTTCCCATATCGTTACCGCCGTGTTTCGCATCCCCCAGCCCGCCGGGCGTCCACCGCCATCAGTCGGGCCCCTTGTGCTGTCCCGCCCCTTCCCCGGCATAGGCTGCCGGCATGATCTGCCGAGCCTGCCGGGAGCAGCGGCACGACGACTGTCCGGGCCGGAAATGGTGCGACTGTCAGCACCGCACCCCCGAGCCCACCCCTCCGGTCACCGGTCCGCCCGGCGAATGAGCGTCGCAAGCCCGATCTCCCGGCTGTGGCCGGACCCGTCGCCCTCACCGCTCGACGACGCGGACCTGACCGCCCTCTACGGCCGGACCGCCGGTCCCCGCCTGCGGGTGAACTTCGTGGCCAGCGTCGACGGCGCGGTCACCGTGGACGGCTACTCCGCCGGGCTCTCCGGCGAGCCGGACAAGCGGGTGTTCGGCCTGCTGCGGATGCTCTGCGACGGCCTGCTGGTGGCCGCCGGCACCCTGCGGCACGAGGGCTACGGCGCGGTACGGCTCAGCGGGCCCCGCCGGGCGTGGCGTCTCACCCAGGGGCTGGCCGAGTACCCGACCCTGGTCGTCGTCTCCGGCTCACTTGACCTGGACCCGGCGCAGGCCGCCTTCGCCGACGCGCCGGTGCGGCCGGTCGTGCTCACCCATGCCGCCGCCGAGGCGCCCCCCGGCCTGGCCGAGGTGGCCGAGCTGGTGCGCTGCGGGACCGACCGGGTGGACCTGGCCGCCGGTCTCGCCGAGCTGCGCCGGCGGGGCCTCGGCCAACTCCTCTGCGAGGGCGGGCCACACCTGTTCGGCGCGCTCACCGCAGCCGACCTGGTCGACGAGGTCTGCCTCACCGTCGCACCGCTGCTCGCCGGGGCGGGTCCGGGTCGGATCACCGCCGGGGACCCCGGCCCGGCCCGGGAGCTGCCGCTACGGCACGTGCTGGCCGCCGCGGACGGCACGCTGCTGCTCCGGTACGCCCGGGACGGCGCACCCGCCCCGGCCGCGTAGCCCGGCGCGTAACCCCGGCGGTGTCCGCGGAACCGGCGGTGTCGGCATGGTGGTGCCTCAGCCCGGGCGCTGATTGACCGTTCGGCGGCCACGCGGGGCGGGAACGCCGACGCTGATGTCGTCGCCGCTCGGCGGGTAACACCGCAGCGCCCCTTTGCTCTGCTGCCCCCTGTGCAACGGCGGCGGTGCTGGTGTTGCGGTGGCGGCAGCAGAGCAAAGGGGGCGAGGTGGCATCACCCGCCTGGCACCCCAGCCGCTTGGACGGCAGGCCCGCTGTCCCGCCTCACACGCCCACCCACATCGGCCAGGGCCTACAACATGGTCAGGGTTTCGCCCCGATCTATCGATCAAGCCGCAACTACCGCACCCACCCCCATGATGGTGGTGTCGCTACGGGGCCCTGGCCCAACTTGCATGCTCCCTACAGTCGCCCCGTGGACGCGTCGACAGCGCAACTGGCAGCGGCAGGTATCGCGGCCAACCTCGGCAGCGGACAGGTCGCTGACCACTGTCCGCGCCTGACCGGACGCGCTGCGCCACGATGTCGGAGGTGATGGGTGGCGTCCGACGCGTCGCGTAGCAACCTGTCGCATCCCTCGGGCAGGATGCACCCCGTGGGCCCTGACCGAGACGACCAGCCGACCGGAGCGCGTGGATGACCGACGACGAGTTCGACGGCCCCGGCGAGGGGGTCGGCCGGGTGCTCGGCACCGCCGACGCCACCCCGCTGACGTTCTGGACGGCCGTGGCCCCCGGCAGCTACCTCCAACTCGACGACGTGGTGGTGACCCGCCGGGAGCTGCCCGACCGGGAGCCGGTGACCATCGCCGGGGTGGTGACCCAGGTGCGGGCCCGGCACGAGGGCGCCCAGTTCGACTCGGACGTCTTCGCCATCGCCGACGGCACCCTGCCGGCGATGGTGCAGGAGGCGGCCGAGATCACCACCACGCGGGTCGACCCGGAGCTCTACGTCCCGCCGACCCCGGGCGCGGTCGTGCACCGGGCCGAGGGCGCGGCCCGGGACCGGGCGCTGCACTTCGACCGGATGGAGCGGCGGATCCCGATGGGGATGGGCCGCGACGGGGTGCCGGTCTATCTCAACGCCGACTTCCTCGACGGCAGCCGGGGCGCGCACGTCTCCATCTCCGGCATCTCCGGGGTGGCCACCAAGACCAGCTTCGCCACCTTCCTGCTCTACTCGGTCTTCCGCTCCGGGGTGCTCGGCGGGGACGCCGTCAACGCCAAGGCGCTGATCTTCAACGTCAAGGGCGAGGACCTGCTGTTCCTCGACCACCCCAACACCCGCCTCGACGACGCCACCCGGGCCGGCTACGCGAAGCTCGGGCTGGACGCCGGTGCCTTCCCCGACGTGCGGGTCTACGCCCCGCCCCGGGCCGGCGACTCCTCCGGCACGCCGGACGTGAGCAGCCGGCTGACCGGGGTGGACAGCTTCTACTGGACGCTGAGCGAGTTCTGCGCCGACCGCCTCCTGCCGTACGTCTTCGCCGACGCCGACGACGAGCGCCAGCAGTACACGATGGTCGTCCACTCGGTCGCCGCCCACCTGGCCCGCTACGCCCAGCCCGCCGACGGCGGGGTGAGCATCGACGGGGTCCGGCTCGGCTCGTACACCGATCTGGTCGACCACATCGTCGAGCAGCTCAACGACGACGAGACCCGGGGCGACTGGGCGGGCAGCGCGGTCGGCCTGGGCACGGTCAACGCCTTCGCCCGGCGGCTGATCGGCAGCAAGAAGGACCTGGGCCGGCTGATCCGGGGTGACCTGGCCACCCGCCGCCCGCACTCGATCAACACCGCCGAGAGCGCCCAGGTCACCGTCGTCGACCTGCACAACCTGCCCGACCGGGCGCAGCGGTTCGTGGTCGGCGTGACGCTCAAGAGCGAGTTCGAGCGCAAGGAGAAGTCCGGCACGGCCAAGCCGCTGCTCTTCGTCGTCCTCGACGAGCTGAACAAGTACGCGCCCCGGGAGGGCTCCTCCCCCATCAAGGAGGTGCTGCTGGACATCGCCGAGCGGGGCCGCTCGCTCGGGGTGATCCTGATCGGGGCGCAGCAGACGGCGAGCGAGGTGGAGCGGCGGATCGTCACCAACTCGGCGATCCGGGTGGTCGGCCGGCTCGACCCGGCCGAGGCGTCCCGCCCGGAGTACGGCTTCCTCCCACCCGCCCAGCGGCAGCGGGCGCTGCTGGCCAAGCCGGGCACGATGTTCGTCAACCAGCCGGACATTCCGGTCCCGCTCTGCCTGGAGTTCCCGTTCCCGGCGTGGGCCACCCGCGTCTCCGAGGCCGGCCGGGCGCCCTCGGAGACGCTACGGTCGATCACCGGGGCGGTCGACCCGTTCGCGGTGGTCGGCTCGGGCGGCGGCACGAGCGACGACGACATCCCGTTCTAGGGGGCTGACCCGTGAGCGCGAGGAACGCCCGAGCGAAGCGAGGAAGTCCCGCAGTCGCGAACGAAGGGCCCACACGGTGAAGATCCTGCACACCTCGGACTGGCACGTCGGCAAGGTGCTCAAGGGGCAGTCCCGGGCCGAGGAGCACAAGCAGGTCCTCGCCGGGGTGATCGACATCGCCCGGCAGGAGCAGCCGGACCTGGTGATCGTCGCCGGGGACCTGTACGACACGGCCGCCCCCGCCCCGGAGGCGACCCGGCTGGTCACCCGGGCGCTGACCGCGCTGCGCCGCACCGGCGCGGACGTCGTGGCCATCGGCGGCAACCACGACAACGGCCAGGCCCTCGACGCGCTGCGGCCGTGGGCCGAGGCGGCCGGCATCACCCTGCGCGGCGGGGTCCGGGAGAACCCGGACGAGCACGTGATCGACGGGGTCACCGCGAGCGGCGAGCGGTGGCGGGTGGCCGCGCTGCCGTTCCTGTCCCAGCGGTACGCCGTCCGCGCCGTGGAGATGTACGAGCTGACCGCCGCCGAGGCCACCCAGACGTACGCCGACCACCTCGGCCGGGTGCTCGGCCGCCTGACCGAGGGCTTCGCCGAGCCGGACCGGGTGCACCTGGTCACCGCCCACCTCACCGTGGTCGGGGCGACCACCGGCGGCGGCGAGCGGGACGCGCACACCGTCCTCGGGTACGCCGTACCGGCGACGGTGTTCCCGGGCACCGCGCACTACGTGGCGCTGGGCCACCTGCACCGGTCGCAGCGGGTGTCCGGCCCCTGCCCTATCCGCTACAGCGGCAGCCCCCTCGCCGTGGACTTCGGCGAGCAGGAGAACATCCCGTCGGTCACCATGGTCGAGGTGACGGCGACGAGCGCGGCGCGCATCCGCGAGGTGCCGGTCCCGGCGGCCGTGCCGCTGCGCACGGTGCGCGGCACCCTGGCCCAGCTCGCCGAGGCCGCCCCGCAGGAGGGCTGGCTGCGGGTGTTCGTCCGGGAACAGCCCCGGGCCGGGCTGCGCGAGGAGGTGCAGGAGCTGCTCCCCCAGGCCCTGGAGATCCGGATCGACCCGGAGCTGGTGCCGGCCCCCGGCAGCGGGACGCGCACCGCCCAGCGGGCCGGCCGGTCACCCCGTGACCTGTTCGCCGACTACCTGGACAGCCGGGGGCACGCCGACTCCGAGGTCCGGGAGCTGTTCGACGAGCTGTTCGAGGAGGCGGATCGCTGATGCGCCCGATGCGGCTGGACATGGCGGGCTTCACCGTCTTCCGCGACGAGACGACCGTGGACTTCACCGACGCCGACTTCTTCGCCCTGGTCGGCCCGACCGGCTCCGGCAAGTCGACGGTGCTGGACGCGATCTGCTTCGCCCTCTACGGCACGGTGCCCCGGTGGGGCGGGACGCGAGGGCTGGCCAACGCGCTCGCCCCGTCGGCCACCGAGGCGCGGGTCCGGCTGGTCTTCGAGTCGGCCGGTGACCGCTACGTGGCGACCCGGGTGGTCCGCCGGGACGGCCGGGGCAACGTCAAGACGGCCAACGCCGGGTTGCAGCTCATGCCGCCCGGGTTCGACGTGACCAAGCTGGACACCGGGCTCAGCCCGGAGGACCTGGGCGAGGTGGTGGCCGGCACCCCGGCCGAGATGGAGCGGGCCGTGCTGGAGGCGGTCGGGCTGCCGTACGAGCAGTTCACCAGCTGCGTGGTGCTGCCGCAGGGGCAGTTCGCCGACTTCCTGCACGCCCGGCCGGCGACCCGGCAACAGATCCTGGTCAACCTGCTCGGCCTCGGCGTCTACGAGAACGTGCAGAAGCGGGCCACCGAGCGGGCCGGTCAGGCAGAGGCGAAGCTGGAGGCGGTCGACCGGATGCTCGGCGGGCTCGCCGACGTCGACGACGCGGCGCTGGCCGACGCGCAGACCCAGGTCGGCCGGGCGCACGAGCTGGCCGAGGCGGTCGCGGCGGCCGTACCGGAACGGGAGCGGGCCCGGGCGGCGGCGCGGGACGCGCACGCGGCGCTGGCCGCCCTCGACGCCGAGCTGGCCGGGCTCGGCGCGGTGCGGGCGCCCGACGGGGTGGCCGAGGTGGCCCGGGCGGTGGCCGCCGCGCGGTCCGGCGTCGACGAGGCGGCGGCCGGGGTGGCGCTGGCCGAGGAGCGCGAGGAGAAGCTGCGCGGGGAGCTGGCCGGCGCGGGCGACGAGAGCGCCCTGCGGCTGCTGCTCAAGGCGCACGCCGACCGGGACCGGCTGGCCGGCGAGATCGGTTCGGTGGCCACGGCGGTAGCTGTGGCGCAGCGCGAGCACGACGCGGCGGTGGCCGCGCTGGCCGCGGCGCGGGCGGCGGTCGGGCGGGCCGAGGTCGAGCTGGACGCCGCGTTCCGGGCGCACGAGGAGGCGAAGGCCACCGACCAGGCGGTGGCGCTGCGGGCCCACCTGGTCGACGGGGCGGCCTGCCCGGTCTGCGAGCAGGTGGTGCCCCGGGTGCCGGCGGTGCCGGCCGGATCGGCGGTGGTCAGGGCCACCGCCGCAGGGAAGGCGGCCCGGGCCGCGACCCAGCAGGCGCAGCAGGCGGTGCAGGAGCGCGACGCGGCGGCCCGGGACCTGGAACGGGTGCTGCTGCGCGCCCGGGCCCAGCACGACCAGCTCCGGGGCCGGGTGGCCGAGCTGGACGACCAGCTCGGCGGGGCCGCCGCCCCCGAGGCGCTGCGGCACGACCTGGCCGAGCACACCCGGCTGCGCCGGGAACTGGACGAGGCGGCGGGCGGGGTGCGGGCCGGCCGGGACGCCGCCCGGCGGGCCCGGGCCGCGCTGGAGGCCGCCGAGGAGCGGCTGCGTGCCGCGTGGCGGGACTTCGACGCGACCCGGGACGGGCTGGCCCGGTTCGGCCCGCCGGCCGCCGACCGCGACGACGTGGCCGCGGCCTGGACGACGCTGACCGGGTGGGCCGACGCGGAGGCGCGGCGGCGGCGGGCGGACCGGGTGGGGCTGGCCGGGGCGGTCGCCGCGGCGGAGGCCGCCGCCGCGGCCGTGGAGGAGCGGATCGGCGGGGTCTTCGCCGCCGCCGGCCTGGCCGCCGGGGACGACCCGGTGCGGGCGGCCACCGTCGCGGTGGAGCGCGCCGAGGCCGCCCACCGGCGGCTGGTGGAGCGCCGCGAGCAGGCCGCCGAGCTGCACGGGCAGCGGGCCGGCCACGAGCAGCAGGCCCGGGTGGCCCGCGCCCTCGCGGGGCACCTGCGGGCCAACAACTTCGAGCGCTGGCTGCTGGCCGAGGCGCTGGACCTGCTGGTCGACGGCGCGTCGGGGATCCTGCGCGAGCTGTCCGGCGGCCAGTACGACCTGGTGCACGACAAGGGCGAGTTCTTCGTGGTCGACCACCACGACGCGGGGCTGCGGCGCGGGGTACGCACACTGTCCGGCGGGGAGACGTTCCAGGCGTCGCTGGCCCTGGCGCTGGCGCTGTCGGAGCAGCTCGCCGGGATGTCCACCACGGCGGCGAGTTTGGAGTCGATCGTCCTGGACGAGGGGTTCGGCACCCTGGACGCGGCCACGCTGGACACGGTGGCGGCCACCCTGGAGAGCCTGGCCGCCCGGGGCGACCGGATGGTCGGGGTGGTCACCCACGTACCGGCCCTCGCCGAACGCATCCCGGTGCGGTACGAGGTCCGCAAGGACGCCCGCTCCGCCCGTGTGGAACGGACCGGCCTGTGACCGGGCCGGTCGGGGTGGGGCGGACGGGGCCGGCCGGGGCGGACCCGCAGGGCCCGGCCCCGGAGCTGTTCGTCGACGCCTGGGACCCGGGCTACGGCGCGTCCTTCGAGGCGGTGCCGGGCGGGCCGGCCGCGCCGAGCAGGCAGCAGGTCGACGCCGAGGTGGAGCTGCCGGCGGTGGACTGGCGGGCCATCGACGTCCGGCCCGGGGTCCAGGCACCGGACGTGGTGCTGCTGGTCGACGGGGTCCGCCGGATCGACGCCAGCGTGTGGACGGCCGAGTCCGACGGGGCGTCGTTCCCCGGCGTGGCCGCCTCGTACGCCGCCGGGGTGGTCCGCTGCGACCTGGAGCGCGGCGCGGCGCGGCTCGCCGGCACGCAGGTGCGGCGAGGGCTGTTCACCGCCAGCCCGTCGGCCCGGGAGGTACGGGCCGGGACGGTCCGCTACCCGGTGCACCGGGTGAGCGGCACCGGCGAGCTGAACAAGCTCCAGGCGGCCGTGCAGGGGCCGCTGACCGCGCTGGAGGTGGAGGTCTCCGGGGCGGCCCGGATCGACGGGGACCTGTTGGTGGTCGACGGTCCGCTGCGCAGCCGCCGGCAGCTCCCCCGTACCCTCGGCTACGTCAAGACCCAGCACAGCCAGTACCTCGACGCCCGACTGACCGCCGTGGTGACCGGGCTGCGGGCCGGCCAGCGCTCCCCCGTGTTCCGGCTCGTCACCGCCTGGGGCGGATACTCCTGGTACCTGCGGCTGCCGATCTCCGGCGGTGCGCCGTGGGCCGGTATCGTGCGGGTCGAGTGCTCGGCCGAGCTGGCCGAGTCCGAGGCGATCGCGCTGGCCGACCTGTCGCTGGTCACCCTCCCCCGGTTCGCGTCCACCCCGTACAAGGACCCGCGGGCCCCGCAGAACCTGATCCCGATCGCCGGCCTGGAGCGTCGCCTGCGGGCGCTGCTCGGCGACGCCCGCCTGCTGCACCGGGCGCTGACCGCCGCGGCCCGGGGCCGCGGGCACCACGGCTGATGGGGCGCAGGCGGGGTACGGACCGCACCGTGGCGCGGGTGGACACCGGCGAGGCCGAGCTCGTCCCGGACGCGGACCGGCCGCGCTCGTTCACCCTGCTGCTCGACGGCGCCCCGCAGTCGCACGTGGACCTCGCCGACCCCACCCACCTGGAGTTCGAGTACGTCCGGCGGCTGGCCGCCGCCCTCGACCTGGTCGCCCCGGCGGGCGCGCCGCTGCGGGTGCTGCACCTGGGCGGCGGCGCGCTGACCCTGCCCCGGTACGTGCAGGCCACCCGCCCCGGCTCGACCCAGCGGGTGGCCGAGGTGGACGCCGCCCTGGTCCACCTGGTCCGCCGGGAGCTGCCCTGGCCGGCCGACCCCCGGCTGAAGGTGCGCGTCGCCGACGCCCGGGCCACCCTGGAATCCGCCAGGGACGGCAGCTACGACGTGGTGGTCGCGGACGTCTTCTCGGGTGCCCGCACCCCGGCCCACCTGACCAGCGTGGAGTACGCGGCGGAGGTGGCCCGGGTGCTCCACCCCGGGGGCTGGTACCTGGCCAACGTCGCCGACGGCCCGCCGCTGCGGCACGCCCGCGCCCAGGTCGCCACGGTCCGCGCGGTACTGCCCCGGGCCTGCCTGATCGGCGACGCGGCGGTGCTGCGCGGCCGGCGTTACGGCAACCTGGTGCTGGTCGCGGGCCGGGTCGAGCCGCCGGTGCCGGAGCTGACCCGCCGGGCGGCCGGGGACTGGTTCCCCGGTCGGGTGGTGGCCGGCGACGAGCTCGACCGGTTCGTCGGCGGGGCCGCAGTGGTGCGCGATGCCGACGCCACCGACTCCACCCCGCCGCCACCGGGAATCTTCTCCGTCCGCCGGTGACCCGTCGACCCCGGGCTCCGCACCACCGGGCGACCAGGCCCCTGGGGGCCGGGCTGACCTCGTCGGGTGCCCGGAGGGCTGCGTGCATGCGGTGCCGTCCGTCCCGGCCGGGGGGTCGTGGCAGAGTGTCAGGGGTGACCGCACCCGCCGCCCGCCGGACGCTGCGCCCACCGGCCGGCTATCGGCTGGCCGCCTCGGTCCGGTCGCTCACGTTCAGCACGTACGACCCGTGCACCCGGATCGCCGCCGGCACCTTCTGGTGGGCCACCCGCACCCCCGCCGGCCCGGCCACCCTCGCGCTGCGCCCGACCGGCGGCGGGGACCTGCTCGCCGAGGGGTACGGCCCCGGCGCCGACTGGGCGGTCCAGCGGGCCGAGGCGGTCGCCGGGCTGCGCGACGACCTCACCGGCTTCGCCGAGCTGGCCGGCGCGCACCCGCTGGTGGCCCGGCTGGCCGCGCGGCACGCCGGGCTGCGGATGCCGGCCACCGGCCAGCTCTTCCCGCGCGTGCTGCGGGCGATCCTGGAGCAGAAGGTCACCGGGACGGAGGCGTACCGGGCGTACTCGGCGACCGTGCGCCACTTCGGCGAGCCGGCCCCGGGGCCGTTGCAGCCGCTGCTGCTGCCGCCCGAGCCGGCGGCGGTGGCCGCCGCGCCGTACTGGGTCTTCCACCCGTTCGGGGTGGAGCAGAAGCGGGCCGACACGCTGCGCCGGGCCGCCGCCGAGGCCGACCGGCTGGAACGCTGCGCCGACTCCGTCGAGGCCACCCGCCGGCTCACCGCGATCCCGGGGATCGGCCCGTGGACCGCCGCCGAGGTGGTGCGGATCGCGTTCGGGGACCCGGACGCGGTCAGCGTCGGCGACTACCACGTGCCGAACACGGTGGCCTGGGCCCTGGCCGGGGAGCCACGCGGCGACGACGCCCGGATGCTCGCGCTGCTGGAGCCGTTCCGGGGCCACCGCGGCCGGGTCTGCCTGCTGCTCGCCGCCGAGGGCGTGCACGCCCCGAGGTACGGGCCGAGGATGCCGATCCGATCCTTCGCCCGGTACTGACGCCTCCCACGGCCCCCGCCCCGGTCGGCGCGCGCTGCGGGGCCGGCGTACCGGTCAGGGCCGGGCGCAGAGCCGGCCCAGGGTCCGACCGAGCCACCAGGCGTACCCGCGTTGGAAGGCCCGGCCCGCCGGCCCGGCCGCGCGCATGAACCAGCGGTCCGGTCGGCTGAACGCGCGCACCTCGAACCAGACGGCGCCGGTGTCGTCCCGGCTCACCACGAACGCCTCCTCGCCCCGGGCCGGATGGCCGGGCAGCGTGCCGTACCCGAAGCCGGCCCGGCGGGCGTCGTCGGCGGCCCAGACCACCGAGCACGGCGCGACCAGCCGCAGCGGGCCGACGCCCAACCGGGAGACGACGGTGACCCCGGGCTCGGCCCGGGGCGCGTCGGCGTCGATCCGGATCCCGGCGGTCCGGTGCAGCCGCCAGTCGAGCACCGCCGCGCCGGCCGTGGCGAAGCAGCCGTCCGGCAGCCGCACCCGGTGCCGGACGTGCCGCCAGCCCGCGGGCAGCTCGCCGGCGTCGGTGGCTCCGACGTGCGGATAGGTCAGCTCGGGCACCATCGCCGCCTCTCCTGGGGTCCGCGACACCGCCAGGGTACGGCCCTGCGCGCCGGCCGTCGGCGGTGTGGTGAGCTGGCGTCGTGACCACGCCACCACTGATCACCCCGGCCACCCCCGCCGACGCCGGTGAGATCCTCACCGTGCAGCGGGCCGCCTACGTGACCGAGGCCCAGCACTACGCCGACCCGTTGCTGCCGCCGCTCACCGAGACGCTCGAAGAGATCCTGGCCGCGCTGACCGGCCCGGAGACGGTGCTGGTCGCCCGGGCCGGGCACCGGCTGGTCGGCTCGGTCCGGGCGCGGGTCGCCGACGACACCGCCCACGTCGGCCGGCTGGCCGTGGCCCCGGACCAGCAGGGTCGGGGGGTCGGGGCCCTGCTGCTGCGGGCGGTGGAGACGGCCTGCGCCGACCGGGTGTCCCGCTTCGTGCTGTTCACCGGGGCCGAGAGCGAACGGAACCTGCGGCTGTACGGGCGGCACGGCTACAAGATCGTCGGCAACCGGCCGGACGCCAACGGCATCTCCCTCGCCGTGCTGGAGAAGCGGCTGGTCAAGGCCGCTCGAAGTGACGCCTAAGGCCGTCAGCCTCCAGCCGGAGGTACCGGCGGGTCAGCCCGCCGTAGAGCCGGCCCACGACGGCGGCGAGCGGGCCCGACTGCTCCAGCGTCAGCTCGACCCGGACCCGGCCGTCCGGCAGCGGGACGATCCGGTGGTCGCCCCGGCTGCGGACGCCCGGGGCGTTCGACACCCAGACGAAGCGGTACGGCGCCTCGACCTCGACGACCCGCCACACCGCGGGACGCAGCCGCGGCTGCTCCAGCCGCGCCGTCGAGCCGACCGTCAACGGCCCCGGTTCCAGCCGCCGGGCGCGGGACACCGAGGCGGTCCACTCCGGCCACCGGTCGATGTCGGACTGCACCCTCCAGACCCGCTCGGCGTCGGCGTCGATCTCCGTCACTGCCTCGAAGCGCATGCTCCCTCCCCTGTCGTCGAACCTACCGCTCGACGGTCCTCGCCAGCGGCCCGCACCACGACGACTGGCCTCCGTCCCTTCGGCCACCGACGCGCCGCACAGCTTCACCGGATCGGTGTGGTCCCGCGCCCGTGGGCACCGCGCCCCGGCGAGACGGTGCCCCGCGTGGTCCCACACCCCGGCGAGACGGTGCGCCGCGGGCACGACGACGAGCCGGTGCGCCCGAAGGTCACCGGACACGACGGCCGGCCGGCCTCGATGCGGACCTTGGACAGTTCTCGCTCCGCACGAGCGAAACTGTCCAAGGTCCGGTGCCGCGCGGCAGGACGGTTGGACAGGGACGGCGCGGAGCAAGCCAGCAGGGCCGCGTGGCGAAACGGGGCGGGCGTGGGGCGGGGCGTGGGGCGGGGCGTGGGGCGGGTCAGGCCGCGTCGGTCTCGTGCAGGTCGGCGAGGGTGAGCGGGGTACGGCGGCGCAGCAGGTCGTCCAGCTCGGCGACCGTGCCGACCTCGCCGAGCACGTCCTTGCCGCCGCCGAAGCGGGCCGGGTAGCGGCGCACCAGGCGGTAGCGGTACCGGCCGCGGATCAGCTCGACGCTGACCCCCCAGCGCCCGCAGCACCCGCAGATCCACTCCCGCATCCGGCGAAACTAGCTCCGAGCTGCGGAAACGCCATCCGGTCCCCGAGGAACGAACGGGATGGACCGGGACAGGTCACCCCCTCACCCCCGGTGATCCGCCTCACGACTGTCGGTGGTGTCTGGTTGACTGTCGCCGTGGACCTGCCGATCAACCCGCCGGTCGAGCCGATGCTGGCCAAGGCCGTGTCGCGACTGCCCACCGACCCCGGAACGACGTACGAGCCGAAGTGGGACGGCTTCCGCTGCATCGTGTTCCGCGACGGCGACGAGGTGGAGCTGGCCAGCCGGGGCGGCAAGACGATGACCCGCTACTTCCCCGAGGTGGTCGAGCAGGCGCTGCGGCAGCTCCCCGAGCGCTGCGCCGTCGACGGCGAGCTGATCGTGATCCGGCGCGACGGCCCGGACGGCCAGCCCCGGCTCGACTTCGAGCTGCTCGCCCAGCGCATCCATCCCGCCGCGTCCCGGGTGAGGCTGCTGGCCGAGACCACCCCGGCCGACTTCGTCGCCTTCGACCTGCTCGCCCTCGACGACGAGCTGCTGACCGACCAGCCGTACCCGCAGCGCCGGGCCCGGCTGGAGCAGGCCCTGGCCGGGGTCCGCCCGCCGGTGCACGTCACCCAGGTCACCACGGACCCGGAGACGGCCCGCCGCTGGTTCGACGTGTTCGAGGGCGCGGGGCTCGACGGGCTCATCGTCAAGCCGGCCGATCTGGCCTACGAGCCGGGCAAGCGGCTGATGTTCAAGGTCAAGCACGCCCGCACGGCCGACGTGGTGGTGGCCGGCTTCCGCTGGCACAAGACCGGGCCGGTGGTCGGCTCGCTGCTGCTCGGCCTCTACGACGAGGCCGGCGTCCTGCACCACATCGGGGTCAGCTCCTCGTTCACGGCGGTGCGGCGCAAGGAGCTGCTGGACGAGCTGGCCCCGTACCGGGACGTCGGCGACGAGCATCCCTGGGCGCACGGCGACCACGAGCGCGGCCAGCGCATCCCCGGCGGGGTGAGCCGGTGGACGGGCACGAAGAACCTGGAGTGGGAGCCGCTGCGCCCGGAGCTGGTGGTGGAGGTGGGCTACGACGCGATGGAGGGCGACCGGCTCCGGCACACCGCCCGGTTCGTCCGCTGGCGGCCCGACCGCGACCCACGGTCCTGCGGCTACGACCAGCTCGACCGCCCGATCAGGTACGACGTCGACCAGGTCCTGCGCGGCGATCCGGCGGCGACCGCCGAGGTCGTCCCGGGACGGGCGTAGCCTGATCCGTCGACCCGACCACGAGAGGCGTGCAGGTGACCCGCTTTCCCGACCGGATCCGCCGGGTCCGGCTGACCCTCGCCGGGCTCGTCTCGGCGGCGGTGGTCGCCGCAGGCTGCACGATGCCCGCGTTCGCCCCGCGCACCGAGACCGAGGGCGAGGCCGCGCCGACGGGCACCGCGCCGACCTGGCGGGCCTGCCCGGAGGTGGCCGACGAGTTGGTGGGCCGGGGCGCGCCGGACGTGCGGTACGAGTGCACGCGGATCGCCGTGCCGCGCAACTGGGGCTCCGGCACCGGCGCCACGGCCGGCCCGGGCAGCGGGGAGACCTTCGAGATCGCCCTGCTGCGGGCCCGGTCCACGAAGCAGCGGAACCGGATCGGCTCGCTCGTGGTCAACCCGGGCGGCCCCGGCGGCTCCGGGGTGGACACGGCCGTCTACCTCTCCTTCGGCCCGGCGTTCGGGGGGCTGCCCCCGTCGATCACCGAACGGTTCGACATCGTCGGGTTCGACCCGCGCGGGGTGGCCCGGTCCAGCCCGGTGAAGTGCATCCCCGACGCCGACCTGGACGCCAGCTTCGGCTACGACCCGGACCCGGAGTCCCAGGCGTCCTTCGACGGGTTCGTCGCGCTGAACCGGCGGATCGGGCGCGGCTGCGGCGACAAGTACGGCGACCAGCTCTCGCTCTACGGCACCGAGCAGGCCGCCCGGGACATGGACGCGGTGCGCGCGGCGGTCGGCGACGAGAAGCTGACCTACCTCGGCTACTCCTACGGCACCCTGCTCGGGGCGACCTACGCCCAGCTCTACCCGAAGCGGGTCCGGGCCCTGGTGCTCGACGGCGCGGTGGACCCGACTCAGGACCTGGTGGCCGGCTCGGAGAGTCAGGCGAAGGGCTTCGAGCGGGCGTTCGACAACTTCACCCGGTGGTGCGCGGCCAACACCGGGCGCTGCCCGCTCTCCCCGGACGCCCGGGGCGCGGTGACCTCGGCGATCGACAAGGCCAAGGTCTCCCCGGTGAAGGCGGCCGACGGCCGGGAGGCCACCGCGGGCTGGGTCTTCTACGCGGTCATCTCCTCGCTCTACACGGAGTCGGGCTGGCAGGAGCTGGCCCAGGCGATCGACCGGCTCGACGGCGGCGATCCGGCTGAGGTGTTCCGGCTGGCCGACTCGTACGCGGGCCGGGAGGACGACGGGCGATACTCGAACCTGTTCGACGCCAACCTCGCGGTCAACTGCGTGGACGAGTCGGAGAAACCGACCCTGCAGCGGGTCCGCCAACTCCAGTCGCAGTGGCGGGAGAAGTATCCGCTGTTCGGCTCGGCGCTGGCCGTGGGCATGCTCGGCTGCGTCGAGTGGCCGGGTGGGCGGGACCCGTATCCGACCGGCAAGGCCGTCGGCGCGCCGCCCATCGTGGTGGTGGGCACGACGGGCGACCCGGCGACCCCGTACGAGCAGACCCCGAAGCTGGCCTCGATGCTGGGCGTGGGCCGGGTGCTGACCTGGGAGGGCGAGGGGCACACGGCGTACCCGCAGACGAGCTGCGTGACGAACGCGGTGGACGCCTACCTGATCTCGCTGGCCGTGCCACGGGAGGGGCTGCGCTGCCCGGCCCGCTGACGGTTCCGGTGCCCGCCGCACCCGCGTACACCGGCGACGGGTCACCCACGTCGGCTGCGGCGGCGCCTGACGGACGGCGGCGGGGGCACCGGGGCCTGCTCTGGCGGCAGGACGATGCCCTGGCGGGTCGCCAACTCCTCCAGCAGCGCCCTCATCCGCCGCACGTCGGCCTTCAGCTCCTCCTGCTCGGCGTGCTCGAAGGCGTCGTCGTCCACGATCAACTGGCTGGCGAAGTGCGCGGTGATCAGCGGGATGACCAGCAGCACCATGGTCGAGATGAGTAGAGCCGCGAGGGCGCGCCCCGCGCCGGTGGTCGGCGAGATGTCGCCGTACCCGACGGTGGAGGCGGTCACCACCGCCCACCACACCGAGTCGGCTGCGCTCTTGTGCTCCACGTGGCTGTAGATGACCCCGGCCACGATGATCATCAACAGGTACGACGCGATCAGCGTCCGGGGCGAGTTGGCGAACCAGACCAGCGCCCGGTAGACCCAGCGGAACGGCAGCAGCAGGACGTCCATGCCGCATCATGCTGCCTCCTGCCGGCAACCAGGTCGCCGGGGCATCGCCCCGGGTCGCTGTGCCAGGCTGACGCCATGCGCACCGTGATCTTCCGGGAGGCGGTCCGGGCCGATCTGCCGGCCCTCATCGCCCTGCTGGCCGACGACATGCTGGGCAAGGCCCGCGACTTCACCGAGGTCGACGAGGCGTACGAGAGGGCGTTCGCGGACATCTCCGCCGACCCCCGCAACCACCTCGTGGTGGCCGACGACGACGGGGTGCTGGTGGGCTGCATGCAGATCACCTACATCCCCGGGCTCGGCCGGCACGGGGCCGAGCGGTCGCTCATCGAGGCGGTGCGGGTGCGCTCGGACCGCCGCGGGCAGGGGCTGGGGCGGGAGATGATGCGCTGGGCGATCGACCGGGCCGAGCGGCGCGGCTGCGCGCTGGTGCAGCTCACCACGGACAAGACCCGCACGGACGCCCACCGCTTCTACCGCAGCCTCGGCTTCGTCGCCACCCACGAGGGCATGAAGCTCCCCCTCTAACCCGCCCCACCCCCACCCGCCCGCGATCTTGCAGTTGCGGCCCCGGCATACAGGGCGAAACACCCACCCTGGGGGCCGCAAGTGCAAGATCGCGAGGAACGGAGGGCCCGGGGGTCAGGCGGGGAGGAGGCGGCCGTCGCGGAGGGTCAGGGTGCGGTCGGCCAGCTCGATCAGGGCCGGGTCGTGCGTGGCGACCAGCGCGGTCATCCCGCGCGCGTGCACCACCGCCCGGAGCAGGTCCATGATCGACCGGCCGGTCTCCGAGTCGAGCTGGCCGGTGGGCTCGTCGGCGATCAGCAGGTCCGGCTCGTTGGCCAGGGCCCGGGCCAGCGCCACCCGCTGCTGCTGCCCGCCGGAGAGCTCGTACGGCCGCTGCGCGGCGTGCCCGCCCAGCCCGACCAACTCCAGCAGCACCGACACCCGCTCCTCCCGCTCTGCGGCGGGCACCTTCGCCAGCCGCAGCGGCACCCCGACGTTCTCGGCGGCGGAGAGGATCGGGATCAGCCCGAAGGTCTGGAAGACGAAGCCGACGGTGCCCCGGCGCAGCCGTAGCAGCTCCCGCTCGCCGGCCGTGCCGAGGTCGTGCCCGGCCACCCGGACCTGCCCGGAGTCCGGCCGGTCCAGGCCGCCGACCAGGTTGAGCAGGGTGGTCTTGCCGGCGCCCGACCGCCCCTGCAGGGCGACCAGCTCACCCTTGCCCGCGGTGAACGAGACGTCCCGGACGGCGTGCACGGCACGCTCACCCCGGCCGAAGGTACGGCTCAACCCGGTAACCCGCACCACCTCCTCGGTGGTGGCGGTGGCCGCCGGACGTGAGAACGGCTGCTCGGTCATGCGTCACTCCGTTCGGCGTCGGCCCGGTCGCCCGGCCGCACCTCGACGTGGTCGGGTTCCAGGTTGAGTCGGACCCGGTCGCGCAGGGCCAACGTGTCCACGAAGGACGCCGGAAGCTGCATCCGGCCGGCGCGGTCGAGCACCGCGTACTCCTCGCTGACCAGCTCGGTGGCGCCGTCCGCGCCGATCCGGGCGGTGCGGCGGACCTCGGAGGAGGTCCGGCCGTCGCGGATCGCGACGGTCCGGCGGACCTGGGTGGCCACGGCGGGGTCGTGGGTCACCACCACCACCGTCACCCCCAGCTCCGCGTTGATCTGCCGCAGCGCGGCGAAGACCTCGGCGCCGGTGGCCTCGTCCAACTCGCCGGTCGGCTCATCGGCGAAGAGCACCTCCGGGTCGTTGGCCACCGCCACCGCGATCGCGCAACGCTGCTGCTCCCCGCCGCTGAGCTGTCCCGGCCGCCGGTCGGCGAGGTGGCCCACGCCGACCAGTTCGAGCAGCTCCCGGGCCCGGTCCCGGCGGACCCGCCGCCCGCGCCGCCCGGCCAGCTTCATCGGCAGCTCGACGTTCTCCAGGGCGGTCAGGTACGGCAGCAGGTTGCGCCCGGTCTGCTGCCAGACGAAGCCGGCCATCTCCCGCCGGTAGCTGAGCCTGCGCCGGGCGGAGAGGGTGAGCAGGTCGTACTCGGCGACCCGGGCGATGCCGGCGGTCGGGGCGTCCAGCCCGGACAGGATGTTCAGCAGGGTCGACTTGCCCGACCCGGACGCCCCGACGATCGCAACCAGCTCGCCCCGGTCGATGACCAGGTCGAGGCCCTGCAACGCGACCACCTCGATGCCGTCGGACTTGAAGATCCGCACCAGGCCGTCGCAGACGATGTGTCCGCGCAACCGGTCCTGCCCCCCGGCCCGCTCGGCCGCGCGTTGCGCGGCCCGCTCCTGCAGGGTGGCCAGGTCCGGTACGGCGGACGCCTCCACGGTGGCTGTCATCTCAGCTCTCCTCTCCGAGCCGCAGCACCTCACCGAGGCGCAGCCGGCGGTTGTTCAGCGTCTCCACGGTCATCGCGAGGGCCAGCGCCACCGCGCCGACCACGAGCACGGCGCCGACCAGCCCGGGCGAGAACGCGACCCGGACCGGTGTGCCCCCGGTGAACGCGGTCAGCCCGAGCACCGGGGTCAGCAGCAGGGGCAGCAGCGCGCCCGTCACCGCGCCGGTGAGCAGCGCGACGGCGACCAGCGGCGTCAGCTCGACCAGCAGCAGCGCGCGCCACTGGCGACGGGACAGGCCGAGGGTGCGTAGCCGGGACAGCACCTGCCCCCGGGCCCGCGCCCCGGCGAGCACCGCGAAGGCGATCGCCAGCAGGCCGAGGGCGGCCCCGCCGCCCGCCCCGGCGGCGAAGCCGAAGACCAGCAGGCCGTTCGCGCCGCCCTCGCCGAGGGAGTCCCGGGCGCCCCGCCAGGTGGTCACCTCGGCGCCGCGCGGTCGCTCCCCCGCGACGATGGTGCCGCCGCTCTGGTAGCGGTGCTGCCCCTCGTCGCCCGCCTGCCGCAGCGCCTCCACGTCGAACCCGTCGCCGGAGACCAGGAAGGCCGTCGGCACCGGGCCGATCGGGTCCGAGGCGGGCAGCGCCTGCCAGGGCAGCACCACGAACCGGTCGGTGGCGGACGGGACGAGTGGGAAGCCGTCCGCCGTGCCGGCCACCCGGAACAGGTAGTCGCGTCCCTGCACGGACACCAGGGCAGAGCCGTCGAGGCCCTTGCGGGCCAGGTCGGCGGCGAGCGCCGGGGAGACCAGCGCGGTGGCCGGCCCCGGGGCGGGGTCGCCCCGCAGTTGCGGGGGCACCGACACCGCCAGCCCGGCGTCCCGGGCCGCCTCGGCGAGCCCGGGACCGTCGACCAGCAGCACGGTGACGGCGGCGAGTCCCGCGTCGGCGCCGTGCGGGTGGGAGATCCGCAGCGCGGTGTCCCGCACGACCGGGGTGGCCCGCCGGACGCCGGGCAGCGCCCGGAGGGCGGCACCGGTGTCGGGGGCGAGCCGCTCGCCGTCGACCAGCGCGGACGCCGGCACGGCCAGTGTCGCCGTCCGGTCCCGACCGGCCTCGATGCCGGTGGCCACGACGGCGCAGAACGCCGCCGTCGCGATCGCCACCACCACGACGATCACCGACGCGGTGGCGGCCGACCGGCTCGCCCGGGCGGCACCGAGGAACGTCACGCTGCCCCGCAGCCGGGCGGCGACGCGGCTCAGCAGCCGCAGCGGCCAGGGATAGAGCCGCTGCGCGAGCACCGCCGCAGCGACGGCCAGCAGCACCGGCACCGAGATCAGCAGCGGATCGACCGCCCCCGGGGTCAGGCCCCGACGCCGCAGCAGCACGACGGCCAGCACGGCCAGCGCCACGACCAGCAGTTCCACGGTCAACCGGCGGCCACCGGGGCGGGCGGTCACCAGGTCGCGCCGGCCGCCCGGGACGGTCGAGACGGCCAGCGTGGCCAGCGGCAGGGCCAGGGTGGCGAGGACCGCCGTGGCCAGGGCCAGCCAGTCTGCCCAGCCGCCGGAGCCGGGCAGCAGCCGGCCGAGCAACCACCCCAGCGCCGCGGCCGGCGGGACGACCAGCAGCGACTCGGCGAGGCTGCGCAGCGCACCGCCGGCCGGTGCGCCGCCCCGGGCGACCAGCAGGGCGAACTCGGTCTCCCGGCGGCGGGCCGCGAGCCGGGCGGCGAGCCCGATCAACCCGGCCAGGGTGGCGATCACCCCGGCGGCGATCACCGCGAGCAGCGTCCGCGCGGCGGAGACGGCGTCGAGGAACTGCTGCAACGGGGCGTCCACCGCCTGGATGACTTTCAGCCCCGGCGGGGACTCACGGACCAGCCGCCGCACGCCGTCGATGACGCCGGGCACGTCGGCCACGTCCATCCCGGCGCCGCCCAGCCGGTACCGCCAGGAGAACCGGACCGAGCCGCCGACAGCGGCCACCGCGTCCAGGCCGGCGTCGCCGGTCACCGCCACCATCTCGTACGGCTGTCCGTCGCCGGCCGGTTCGGTCACCCGCTGGACCAGCGGCAGCGTGTCCCAGATCCCGTCCGCCGGTCGGTTCGGCTCGAAGACCCCGACCACGAGCAGCCACAGCGGTGCTGCCCCCTTCCCCGCGGCCCAGCGAAGACGGCTGCCGGCCCGCAGGTTCACCTTCCGCGCCGTGTCGGCGGCCAGCGCGACCTCGACCGGTCGGTCCGGCCCGGTCGCCTCGGTCGGCCAGCGCCCCTCGACCAGGGTGGCCGCCTCCGCGACGCCGGGCATCACGCGCAGCCGGGAGACGACGAGGAGGTTCTTCGCCTCCAGGTCCGGCCCGGTCAGCCTGCCGAGCACGGTCTCCGCGACATACCAGCGGCTCTCCACCGCGGCCCGGACCGGGGGCGGCATGCTTGCCTCGAACGCGTCGAGCTCGCGGCCCCGCGCCGCGCTGACCGGCCCCTGGCCCCCCTCGACCGATGCCTCCTCGGCGCTCCGAGTCAGGTCCCGCTCGGCGACCGGGCGGCCGGCCACGTACTCCCGAAGGCCCTGCTGCACGAGCCGGTCGGCGACGCGAGGGATCCCGGTGACCAGCAGCACAGCCACCAGGGCCAGCACCCCCAGCAGCAGGAACTGCCCGCCGAAAGCCCGCACCCGGCGGGCGGCCCCGCTCATCGGCTGCCCGCCCCGGTACGCACGGTCACTGCACTCACTGCTCTCCCCCGATCCGTGGCCGCGCCGCCGCGACCCACCGGCCCGCGTCGGACCGCGCCCGCGCCGACGCCGTTGACTGATCCCCGCCGGCCGACACCCTCCACCGGCCCGGGACGGACCGTGACCACGCCGACGCTCCTCACTGGTCACCGCCGAACCGCAGTTGCGCCGCCGCCAGCCGCCGGCGGATGCCCGTGGCAATCGCCGTGCTGAACGCGAGCGCCGCCAGCAACAGGCCGAGGGCGGTACCGACGACCGGCAGCCAGGGCAGCGCGAAGGCCGCCTCCGGCACCGGTCGGTCCGCCGCCCGGGTGAGCACCACGAGCGGGGCCATGGTGGCGCCCACCCCCGCGCCGACCAGCAGCCCGACGCCGACGCCGATCCCGGCCAGGAAGGCCTGTTCGGCGAGCAACGCGCGGGCCAGCAGCCGGGGCGTGGCGCCCAGCGTGTGCAGGACGGTCAGCTCCCCGATCCGTCGGCGGGCGGTGGCCCACACGTCCACGCCCAGCCCGACCAGGGCGAGCAGCAGGGAGCCCAGCGCCGCCGCGAGCAGGCCGGTGCGGGTGCCGAGCCAGTACGGGTCACGGTCGGCCTCCGCCGCCGTCGCCCGCCGGTCCAGCACGGTGACCCCGGGCAGGTCGGCGACCGCCCGCACCGCCTCCGGGTACCCGCCGGGGTCGGTGCGCACCCACCACTCCGAGACCGGCCGGACCGTGCCCTTGGCGCGGATCAGCCAGTCGACCGCGGCGGGCAGGTCCAGCAGCATGCCGGCCGTCGACCCGGTGGCCGGCACCGCCTCGACCTCGCCCACCACCTGGACCGACAGGGTGGCCCCGGAGAGGCTGACCTGCATCGTGTCGCCCTGGCCGACGCTCAGCGCCCGGGCCACCTGCGGGGTGATCAACGCCGGCACCGGCGGGTTGTCCCCGACCGGCACGACGGCGAAGCGGCTGGACGGCTGCGACGCGAACCGGCCGCCCTCGACGAGGATGGTCAACCGCCCGGCGCGCAGCCCGCCGTCGTCGTCGAGCCGGACCGGCTCCGCCTGCTTCGGTTCGTCCACCCGGGTCACCCAGTCGCCGGTGAGCCGCACCGGGCTCGTCGTCCCGGCGGCATCCACCGCGCGCAGCCCGGTCACCTCCAGCCCGTAGTTGGAGCCCAGCGCCGGGCCGCCGGTGGCCTCGAAGCCGGCCAGCCGGTAGGCCCGGCCGCCGATGTCGGGCAGGTCCAGCGCCGCCGGGACCGGCCGACCGTCGCTGCCCCCGGTGGCCAGCGGTAGCCGCCAGGAACCGCCGTCGGCGGTGGTGAGCAGCACGGACACCGCGACCGGGTGCGGGCGCACGGCCCCGGTGACCGGGGTGCGGACGGTGCCGGTGAGCCGTCGGGTGTCGGCGGGCAGCTCGACGCCGGCGGGCTCGACCCGGCCGCGTACCTGACGATCGAACAGGGCCCGGCCCGGCTCGTCGAGGATCCGGTCGTTGAGCCGGACCACGTCCGGCGCCGCCGCCGCGTCGATGCTCAGCACGCTGACCGGCAGGTCCTCGCGCCCCACCCGGATGTCGTCACGCCAGGCGGGCAGCGTCCGGTCGACGCCGGGTGCCCCGGCCAGCCGGCCCGCCCGGTCGGCCGGCGCGGCCCCGGAGCGCTCGACCAGCCGCAGGTCGGCGCCGACGCTGTGGTCGGCCTGGTCGACGTGCGACCGTTCCCCGGTGGTGACCAGCGACCAGGCCAGGGTGCTGCCGCCCACGGCGAGCGCGAGCAGCAGCACCGGGCCGGCGTGCGGGCGCCGGCCGGCCTGCCACATGCCCAGCATCGTGGCGGTCCAGGGCCGGGCGTCCACGAACCGCTCGGCGAACCGGGTGGCCGGGGGCAGCAGGCGCAGCGCGAGCACGGCGCCGGCCAGCACGCCCAGCGTGGGCGCCGCCACCAGCAGCGGGTCGATGCCGAGCCGGCCGCCCGCGCCGGCCAGCGGTGAGGAGTACTGCCGCAGCTGGACCCAGGCGAGCACGGCCAGGCCGACCAGGGCCAGGTCGGCGCCGGCCCGCTGGGCCGTGGCGGCCCGGCTCGGCCGGGACCGGGCCGCCAGGTCGGCGACGTACGTGCCGGCCCGGCGCATCGCCGGCAGCACCATGGCCACCAGGCAGCCGGCGGCAGTGGCGGCGGCGACCGCCCAGGTCAGCGTGCTGCCCGCGGCGGACGGGTCGGACCACGTCTGGTCCTGGCCGACGTGGCGCAGGGCCTCGGCGGCGAGTGGCGGCCCGAGCAGCGCGGCCGGGAGGACCACCAGGGCCGCTTCCCTGGCGGCCAGGCCGGCGATCTGTCGCCGGGCCGCGCCCCGGGCGCGCAGCAGCGCCGTCTGCGCGCGGCGATCCTCGTTGAGCAGGGCGGCCACGAGCACCAGCGCGTAGCCGCCGAGAACCAGGATGAGCAGCAGCGGGGTGAGCAGCGAGGAACGGCCCACCAGGTCGGCGCGGCCGAGCCGGTCGATCAGCCGGTCCATCGTGGTGACGCTCCGGGCGGACGAGCCGAGCCGGGTCGCCTCGGGCAACTCCGCGACCTCGGTGGCGACGGCCCGCTTCACGGCCCCCAGACGGCTCGGCTCGACGGCGGCCAGATCGGGTTCGACCAGCCAGGACGCCGACGTGGTGGCGGGGAAGGTCCGGTCGAAGTCGGCCGGATCGAGCAGGAACGGCCCGTACGACGTGGCGGAGCCGGCTGCGACGGCGCCCGGCGCGAGCCGCCAGTACGACCCGGCCGGGTCCCGGGGCCGGAAGAGCCCGACCACCTCCACCTGGCTGGTCCGTTCGCCGGCCCGGTCCCGCAGCGGCACCCGCTCGCCGACGGTCAGCCCGAGCAGGCCGGCCACCCGTTCCGGCAACAGCGCCTGCATCGGCTCGGCCCCGCGTTCGGGCTGCCGCCCGGCGACCAGGTCGGCGTGGCCGGTCAGGTCCTCCAGGGTGGTCAGCTCGGCGAAGACCGGATCGGTGCCGGTGCGGGCCGCCCCGAGGTCGCCGGTCAGCTCGCGTCCGGTGCCGTAGCGGGCCCCACGCACCGCCACGGACGCCCCGCCGAGCCCGTCGACGAAGCGGGCCCGGACGGCCCGGTCCCGGGCGGCGTAGGCGGCCCGGTCCGCGCCACCGGAGCCACTGACCAGCAGGCTCCGCTCCTGCGCGGGGGACGCGGCGAACACCGCCCGCTGCCCCGCGTCCACGGCCCGCCGGTTGTAGTCGGCCAACCCGGTGACGAGGGCGATCGCCACCAGGGCTGCCACCACCGCGGCGAGCAGCAGCCCTCGGGCCGCCCGGGCCCGCCTCCACACCATCGCCATCGCGCCGCCTTCCTGGGCCCAGCGGGCCGACGGTCACAATGACTCGCTGCGGGCCCGGAAAGGTTCGCGCCCGTTATCCGACCGTTATGGCGGCCACCCGGCGCGGTGGCCCGTCCCGCCCCACCCGTGTCCGCCGGTCCCGGGCGTCAATCTGCTTGGATGGCTGTCATGGGGATCGCCCTCACCGTGCTGATCATCGCTGTCGTGCTGCTGTTTGCCGCCCAGTTCGCCGGGACCCGGCAGGACCGGAGCACGCCACGACGGCTGGCCGAGGTCGAGCGGCGCCTGCAACTGGTCATGGACCACCTCGGGGTGGTGGACGAGCGGCCGGCGCCGCCCGGGGTCCGCGAGCACCTGGCCCGGGGCGAGAAGCTCCAGGCGATCAAGGCGTACCGGGAAGCGACGGGCGTGGACCTGCGGACGGCCAAGGAGGCCGTGGAGGCGATGATGGGCCCGCTCCGCTGAGCCGAGTGCGTCAGCCGGCCGGGCGACGCGAGCGCCGGGCGACCGCCCGGCGACGCGAGCGGCCCGGCTGGTCAGCGCGGGCGGTCGCGGTCCTTCGAGGGCTGGACCCGCTTCGGCTCGCCCGGCATCTTGGGGTGGTCCGGCGGGTACGGCATGTCACCCTGGCCCGCGGCGGCGTCCCGGTCGGCCCACTCCAGCAGCGGGGTGATGTCCCACGGGGCGTCGTCGATGCCGGCGTGCGGGTCGCCCCGCTCGGCCAGTCGGGCCGGGACGCTGCCCAGGTGGAACTCGTCCGGGTCCACGTCGGGCAGCTCGTCCCAGGTGACCGGGGTGGACACGGTGGCCCGGGCGTTGGCCCGCAGCGAGTACGCGCAGGCGATCGTGCGGTCCCGGGCCATCTGGTTGTAGTCGACGAAGACCCGCTCGCCCCGCTGCTCCTTCCACCAGGCGGTGGTGACCAGATCGGGGCGGCGACGCTCCAACTCCCGGGCCAACGCGATGGTGGCCCGCCGCACCTCGGTGAACGTCCACCGGGGCGCGATCCGCAGGTAGACGTGCACGCCCCGGCCGCCGGAGGTCTTCGGCCAGCCGGTCGCGCCCAGCTCGTCCAGCAGGGCCCGCACCTCCGCGGCGGCCGTCGCCGCGTCGACGAAGTCGGTGCCCGGCTGCGGGTCGAGATCGATCCGCAGCTCGTCGGGGTGGTCGACGTGGTCGGCGCGCACCGGCCACGGGTGGAACACGACGGTGCCCATCTGGGCGGCCCAGGCCACGTGGGCGAGGTCGGCCGGGCAGAGCTCGTCGGCCGTCCGGCCGCTGGGGAAGCTGATCCGGGCGGTGCGCACCCACGGCGGCACGCCCCGACTGGGCACCCGCTTCTGGAAGAACATCTCACCGGCGATGCCGTCGGGGAAGCGTTGCAGCGTGGTCGGGCGGTCCCGCAGGGCGCGCAGGATGCTCTCGCCCACCGCGACGTAGTAGCCGAAGACATGCGCCTTGGTGAAGCCCCGCTCCGGGAAGATCACCCGGTCCGGGCTGGTCAGCCGAACCAGGTGACCGGCCACCTCGATCTCCGTGGCCGTTGCCTTCGTGGTGCTGCCCATCCCGAGACCATATGCCACGGCACCGACACCCGACGTACCGTTGTCGGGTGAGTCTTGACGAGAACGAACTGCCCCGGACCGAAGACGAGTGGCGGGTCCGGCTGAGCCCGGAGGAGTTCCGGGTGCTGCGCGAGGCCGGCACCGAGCCCGCATGGACCGGCGAGTACGTGGACACGAAGACGCCCGGCGTCTACCACTGCCGCGCCTGCGGGGCACAGCTGTACCCCAGTGACACGAAGTTCGACTCGCACTGCGGCTGGCCGAGCTTCGACGACGCGATCCCGGGCGCGGTGCGGGAGATCGAGGACAACAGCCACGGCATGCGGCGTACGGAGATCCGCTGCGCGCGCTGCGACAGTCACCTCGGCCACGTCTTCCGGGGCGAGGGGTTCACCCCGAAGGACACCCGGCACTGCGTGAACTCGATCTCCGTCCGGCTGGAGCCGCAGGGCTGAGTCGCGGACGCCCGGCCGTCCGGGGCGGGACCGGGTCAGGCGCAGCGCCTGATCCGTCGTCCCTCCGGAGTTCGAGGCTTCCACCAGGCACAACGCCCGACACGCCGGCCCGACACGCGGCCGGAACGGCCGGCTTCGGCCGTTCCGGCCGCCCGGATCGGGCCGCTGCCGCACGCTGTGGGGGCACATGTTCCTTTCTCGGGGGGTTCGGCCATGGCGACGTGCGAGGTCTGCGGCAACGACTACTGGATGGCGTTCGAGGTACGCACGGTCAGCGGCGACGTGCACACCTTCGACTGCTTCGAATGTGCGGCGCACCGGCTGGCGCCGATCTGCGAGCACTGCCAGGTCAAGATCGTCGGCCATGGGGTCGAGGTCTCCGGCCGCTTCTTCTGTTGCGCCCACTGTGCCCGGCAGGAGGAGGGCGACCGGGGCGCGGAGATCCGCGACGCCGTCGGCGCCCGCCCCCACTGACCGGGGACAGAGACCGTCCGCCCCCACTGACCGGGGACAGAGACCGTCCGCCCCCGCCGACCGGGGACGCTGGGCGGGCGCGACACCGGAGGCCACCCCGGCCGGCCGCCGGGAAGGGGCCACCGCGTCCCGGCTGGCGCGGGCACCTACCATCGCCGGATGCCGCCGCAGACCGTCGAGGCCCGACATGCCTCCTTCGCCGAGCTGGACGCCCGCACCTTCCACGACCTGCTCCGACTCCGCATCGACGTGTTCGTGGTGGAGCAGGCGTGCCCGTACCCGGAACTGGACGGCCGGGACGTCGAGCCGGGCACCCGGCATCTCTGGCTGGCCCGCGGCGGCGCCGTCCTGGCGTACCTGCGAATTCTGGCCGACCCCGACGGGGTCGCCCGGATCGGCCGCGTGGTGGTGGCGCCGTACGCCCGGCGCGGCGGGTACGCCGGACGGCTGATGGCCGAGGCCCTGACCGTGGTGGGCGGTCGGCCGTGCGTGCTGGAGGCGCAGTCCCACCTGACCGGCTTCTACGCGCGGCACGGCTTCGCCGTCAGCGGGCCCGAGTACGTCGAGGACGGCATCCCGCACACCCCGATGCGCCGGGAAAGCGCCATCCATTGACATAAGTGAATTGGTGTGGAAATCTGCGCAGGCAGGAGCCGCCGCGGGATCAGCACCAGCCGGCACGGGAGGGGCAACTCCCGCCGTCCGGGCGTCGTCGCAGTCCGACCTCTCACCCGGAGGCTCCCATGTCCACCCCCGTCCGCAGGCGTTCCACGCCGCGCCTGGCAGCCTGGCTGCTCGCCGCCGGCGCGGTCGTCGCGCTGCTGCTCACCACCGCCCTGGCGAACTCCGCGTCCGCCCACGGCTCGGTCGTCGACCCCGCGTCCCGCAACTACGGCTGCTGGCAGCGCTGGGGCAGCGACTTCCAGAACCCGAACATGGCCACCCTGGACCCGATGTGCTGGCAGGCCTGGCAGGCCGACCCGAACGCCATGTGGAACTGGAACGGCCTGTTCCGCGAAGGCGTCGCCGGCAACCACCAGGCCGCCATCCCGGACGGCCAGCTGTGCAGCGCGGGCCGCTCCTCCAGCGGCCGGTACAACGCGCTCGACACCGTCGGCGCGTGGAAGACCGCGCCGGTGACGAACAACTTCCGCATCAAGTTCTACGACCAGGCCAGCCACGGCGCCGACTACATCCGGGTGTACGTGACGAAGCAGGGCTTCAACGCGCTCACCAAGCCGCTGGCCTGGGGAGACCTGGAACTGGCCGGCCAGATCGGCAACACCCCGGCGTCGCAGTGGACGCCGGAGGCGCAGGGCGTGTCGATCCAGGTGCCGGCGAACGCGCCGGGCCGCACCGGCCGGCACATCGTCTACACCATCTGGCAGGCCAGCCACCTGGACCAGTCGTACTACCTGTGCAGCGACGTGGACTTCGGCGGCGGCGGCCCGACCACACCGCCGCCCACCACCCCGCCCACCACGCCGCCGCCCACCACGCCGCCGCCCACCACGCCGCCGCCCACCACGCCGCCGCCCACGACGCCCCCGGCGACGGGTCGCTGCACCGCGACCTACCGGGTCACCAACTCCTGGGCCGGCGGGTTCCAGGGCGAGGTCGAGGTGACCGCCGGCGCGTCGGCGATCAAGAGCTGGACCGTGACCTGGACGTATGCCAACGGCCAGCAGGTCAGCTCGTCGTGGAACGCCACCGTGACCAGCAGCGGCTCCACGGTCACCGCCCGCAACGTCGCGTACAACGGGGCGCTGGCCCCCGGGGCGAAGACCGCCTTCGGCTTCATCGGCTCCTCGACCGGCACCAACACCGCGCCGACGCCCACCTGCACGGCAACCACCTGACCCCCTCCCCCGCCGACCGGCCGACACGACCCACCCGGACCGACGAGGCCACACCCCACCCGGGCAAGATCGCGCCTGAACACGGAATTAGTGGCCACCCCTGGCCGGGTGGCCACTAATTCCGTGTTTCAGCGGGGACGGGCGGCCCGGCACGGCGCGGGACTGGGCACGCGGGCGGGCGGCGGCGTCAGGTGTCGTGGCGGGGGCCGTGGGAGGCGCTCACACGAGGCAGGAGACGATGTCGGCGATCGGGCGGCGGCGGCCGGTGTAGAAGGGAATCTCCTCCCGGACGTGCCGGCGGGCCCGGGAACCCCGCAGGTCGCGCATCAGGTCGACGATCCGGTGCAACTCGTCGGCCTCGAAGGCGAGCATCCACTCGTAGTCGCCGAGGGCGAACGAGGCGACCGTGTTGGCCCGCACGTCCGGGTAGCCCCGGGCCATCTTGCCGTGCTCGGCCAGCAGCTCGCGCCGCTCGGCGTCCGGCAGGAGATACCACTCGTACGAGCGGACGAACGGGTAGACGCACGTGTACGCCCGGGCCTCCTCGCCGGCCAGGAACGCCGGGATGTGGCTCTTGTTGAACTCCGCCGGCCGGTGCAGCGCCATCTGCGACCACACCGGGGTCATCGCCCGGCCCAGCGTGGTCCGACGGAACCGCAGGTACGCGTCCTGGAGCGCGTCGCTGGACGACGAGTGCCACCAGATCATCAGGTCGGCGTCGGCGCGCAGCCCGGCCACGTCGTACGTGCCGCGGACCGTCACGTCCTTGCCGGCCAGCTCCTCGAAGAGGGCCTCGACCTCGCCGGTGACGTTCTCGCGCAGTGACGGCAGCGGGCTGGTGGCCCGGTACACCGACCACATCGTGTAACGGATGCTGTCGTTCAGCTCCCGCAGCCGGGTCGCGTTGGTCTGCTCGGTCATGCTGCCGATCCTCCCAGTGCTGTGATGATCTCTTCGGCCGCCGTCGCGCCGGAGCGGACGCAGACCGGGATGCCGACGCCGTCGTAGCCGGCGCCGGCCAGGGCCAGCGTCGGGTGCGTGCCACGCAGCGCCGCCCGGGCGGCGGCCACCCGGTCGAGGTGCCCCGGGGTGTACTGCGGCAGCGCCCCGCCCCACCGCTGCACGTGGCTGGCCACCGGTGCGGGCAGCGGCGCGGACAGCACCGTCGACAGCTCCCGGTGCACCGTGTCCACCAGGTCGGCGTCGGTGACCTGGAGGGACGACTCCTCGCCGTACCGGCCGACCGAGGCGCGCACCAGGGCCAGCCCGTCCGGCCGGGCCAGGTGCCCCCACTTGGTGGTGAAGAACGTCGACGCCTTGATCAGCAGCCCCTCGGTGGCCGGCACCAGGAACCCGGACAGCGCCGGCAGCGCCGGCTCGGGCAGGGCCAAGGTGATCAGCGCGACGCTGGCGTAGTCCAGCGCGCCGACGGTCGCGGCGGCCTCCGGCGCGATCCCGGCCAGCAGCCGGGCGGCGGGGCGGGCCGGCACGGCCAGCACCACGGCGTCCACCTCCACCGACTCCGGGTCGCGGGTCGGACCGACGGTCAGCCGCCAGCCGGTCGCCGTCGGAATCAGCTCGCGTACCGCCGCGTCCCGGCGGATCGTCGCCCCGCCGGCCGTGGCGGCGGCCTCGACCAGCCGGCTCAGCCCGCCGGCCAGGGTGCCGAAGACGGGGGTGCCGGGGGCGCGCGGCGCGGCGGCCTGCGCGGCCCGGACCGCGCCGACCAGGGTGTGCTCCGTGCGGGCCGCGTGGGCCAGCGCCGGCATAGTGGTGACCAGGGACAGGTCGTCGGCCCGGCCGGCGTAGACGCCACCGAGCATCGGGTCCACCAGCCGGTCCACCACCTGGTCGCCGAGCCGGGAGCGGACCAGCGCCCCGACGGAGACGTCCGCGCCGGGGGCCAGCAGCGGGCGGCCGGTGTCGCGGTCGGCGTCCGCGACCGGCTGCGCGACCGTCGTCACCTGCGCCAGATCCCCGGGTACGCCCACCAGCGTCCCGCCCGGGATCGGGCGCAGCCCGTTGTCGACCGCGAGGGCCGCCTGCCCGACGGTGGGGTGCACGATCTCGTCGGCCAGCCCGAGACGGCGGGCCAGGGCGACGGCGGCGGACTCCCCGCCGGCCGGGTCGCGCATCAGGAACGACTCGGCGCCGAACTCGACCGGCTGCCCGGCAAGCTCGCCGGTGCGCAGCTTGCCACCGAGCGCGCCGGACTGTTCGTACACGGTGATCTCGGTGCCGGCGGGCGCGCGGTCCCGCAGCCGGACGGCGGCGGCCAGCCCGGTGATCCCGCCCCCGACGATCGCCACCCGCCACGGCTGCCGCACGGTCACTCCCTCACTCCGCCGGGCGCGCGGACACCTCGTGCACCAGCGCGACCACCCTGGTCAACACGTCCGGATCGGTCTCCGGAAGCACGCCGTGACCGAGGTTGAACACGTGGCCGGGGGTGGCCCGGCCCTCGGCGAGGATCCGCCGCACCTCGGCCTCCACCACCGGCCACGGGGCGAGCAGCACCGCCGGGTCCAGGTTGCCCTGCACGGCCCGGTCGGCCCCGATCCGGCGGGTCGCCACGTCCAGCGGGGTACGCCAGTCCACCCCGACCACGTCGGCCCCGGCCTCGCCCATCGCGCCGAGCAGCTCGGCGGTGCCCACCCCGAAGTGGATCCGGGGCACCCCGGCGTCGGCCAGCCCGGACAGCACCTTCGTCGAGTGCGGCAGCACGTACCGCCGGTAGTCGGCCTCGGACAGCGCGCCGGCCCACGAGTCGAACAGCTGCACCGCGGACACCCCGGCGTCGACCTGCACCCGCAGGAACGCGCATGTCACGTCGGCCAGCCGGGCGCAGAGCGCGTGCCACAGCTCCGGCTCGCCGTACATGAGGGCCTTGGTCTTCGCGTGGTTGCGCGACGGGCCGCCCTCGACCAGGTAGCTGGCCAGGGTGAACGGGGCGCCGGCGAAGCCGATCAGCGGGGTGTCGCCCAGCTCGGCGACGAGCAGCCGGACCGCGGAGTCCACGTAGGAGACGTCGTCGCGGGTGATCGGCCGGATCCGCTCGACGTCGGCGGCGGTGCGCACCGGCTCGGCCACCACCGGCCCGGTGCCCGGGACGATGTCCAGGTCCACCCCGGCGGCGGCGACCGGGACCACGATGTCGCTGAACAGGATCGCCGCGTCGACCCGGTGTCGGCGCACCGGCTGGAGGGTGATCTCGGCGACCAGGTCGGGGCGGCGGCAGGACTCCAGCATCCCCACGTTCTTGCGGATCTCGCGGTACTCCGGCAGCGACCGGCCGGCCTGGCGCATGAACCAGACCGGGGTGCGCGGGCCGTCCTCGCGCCGGCAGGCCCGGACGAACGGGGAGTCGGCCGGTCCGCCGCGGCGGGGTTCTCCGTCTCGGGCGGCAGTGCCCGTGGTGTCGGTGGTCATCGCGGCAATCGTGCCACGCCCCCGATGCCCGTCCCCCACCCCCGCCATCTTTTGTGACCCACCCCCGTTCGGCGGGGCGGGCTGTCGGCGTGCCGTTTCCGGCAGCCGGGCGGCAGGCGGCATAGGCTGCCCGCATGGCCCCCCCGATCGCGCTTCCGGAGACCTTCGCCCGCGCGGTCGCCGGGCTGCGGTCGGCCGCGCCCCGGTCGGAGATCGTCCTGGAGGAGGTCGGCGCACCGCAGCGGCTCGCGCCGTACGCGTTCGCGCTCTCCGCGGCGGTGCTGCGCGACGACGACGAGGTCGCCACCGGGCGGTTGATCCTGCTGCACGACCCGGCCGGGCACGAGGCCTGGCAGGGCACCCTGCGGCTGGTCACCTACGTCACGGCGGAGCTGGAGGCCGACCTGGCCAGCGACCCGTTGCTGCCCGGGGTGGGCTGGACCTGGCTGACCGACGCGCTGGACGTCCAGGACGCCCCGCACCGGGCGATCGGGGGCACGATCACCCAGACGATGTCGACCCGGTTCGGTGACCTGGCCGGGCCGCCGACCGTCGCCGACATCGAGATCCGGGCCTCGTGGACGCCGCTCGGCGAGGACCTGACCCCGCACCTGCTGGCCTGGTGCGCGCTGCTCGCCTCGACGGCGGGCCTGCCGCCGCCCGGGGTGACCGCCCTCCCGGAGCGCCGCCCGGCCGGCGCCGCCTGACCCACCGGTCCCGGCCCGGCGGGCCCGCCGGGCGGCGGGGACGGGAACGGAGACGACGCGGGCCGCGCCCACCGGACCGGGGTCCGGCGGGCGCGGCCCGGGCGGGCGTACCCGTCAGAGGTAGTCCTCGGCCTCGTCGCAGACCTTGTTCATCCCCTGGGTGGCCTTGTCGTACGCGGCCTTGTTGTTCGCAGCCGCCGCGGTCAGCGCGCTGGTGAGCTTGTCCAGGCAGGTGGCGATGACCTTCTTCTGCCGGGCCTGCTCGTCGCGGTCGTTACGGGTGCCGGTGAGGTCCTGCTCGGTGTTCGAGAGCTTGTCCCGCACGCCCTGCAGGTCCTTCTTGAGCTTCTCGATCTCGGTCTTGTTCGCCGTGATCGTCCCGTCCCGCTCGCTGACCTGGGCGGTCAGCCGCTGCTCCGTGCGGTCCAGCTCGTTGCCTTTGGTCACGTAGAGGCCGGTCATCACGCCGCCGAGGACGAAGAGCAGCCCGGCCACCAGGGCCAGCACCAGCACGCTGCGCCGGCCCTTGCCCGCGGCGGGCGCCGCCGGGCCGTACGGCGGCGCACCGGGCGGGCCGGACATCGGGTGGCCGAAGCCCGGACCGGAGGCCGGCGGCACCGACATCGGCTGGGCGTACCCCGGGGCGGAGACCGGCGGGGTGGAGACCTGCTGCCCGAACGGCGGGGCCGACTGCGGCGGCTGCTGACCGTAGGCCGGCGCGGGCGGGGCGGACTGCGGCGGCTGCTGACCGTACGCCGGCGCGGGCGGGGCGGACTGCGGGGCGCCGTACTGGCCCGGCTGGGCGGCGCCGTACTGGCCCGGCTGCGGGGCCCCGTACTGGCCCGGCTGCTGCGGCGGCTCCGCCGAGGGCTGCGGGGCGCCGTACTGGCCGAACTGCTGCGTCGGCTCGGTCGGCGGCTGCGGGCTGCCGTACTGGCCGGGGGCGAACTGCCGGGTCGACTCGGCCGGCTGGCCGGTCGGGCCGTACTGCTGGGGCACGGGCTGGCCGGGGCCGGCCGGCGGCGGGTAGGGCGGCTGGCCCCCGGGCCCGCTCGGTGGCTGGGACATATCTCATCCTCCAGGTGACTGGCCCGCGGCCGGACGACGGCGACGGACCGGGCTGGTACGAGGCAACGACGGCCGGTTCAGCAGATCCGGAAGCCGTCGCAGGCGACCTTGATGGGTACGGCGAGGCCGATGCCCTCGGCGTCGCGGGCCTTGGCGGTGGCGATCCCGACGACCTGCTTCTGGCCGTTGATCACGGGACCACCCGAGTTGCCGGGGTTGATCGGGGCATCGAACTGGATGACCGGACCCGAGCCCTGCTGGGCCTCGCGGAAGGCGCTGACCACGCCGGTGGTGACGCTGTCCTGGAGACCGAGCGGGGCGCCGACCACGACGATCTGCTGGCCGGACTTGACCGCCGCGGACGCCGTGACCAGACCGGTGAACTTGCTGGTGGTGCGTAGTTGGGCGACGTCGTTGGCCTCGTCGACCTTGACGATCGTGGCCGGGTAGCGCTGGTCGGTGCGTTCCAGGAAGACCTCCCGGCCGCCGCTCTCCCAGACCGACTCCACCACGTGGAAGTTGGTGAACAGGTTCGTCCCGCCGCCGGCGACCGGCTTGCCGACCGCGAACGCGGTGCCGGTGAACTGCCCGGCCCGGACCCGGAACACGCTGGGCAGCACGGCGCTGGCCACCGCCTCGGGGTTGAACTGGGCCCCGGCCTGCCTCTCCAGGGTCTGGATCCGCTGGTCGAGGTCGTCGAGCCGGGTGCCGTCGCCCTGCTGCGCGGCGGCCTGCCGCTGGTCGGTCCCGGAGAGCCGGTCGGAGAGCCGAGAGAGCTGGTACGCCTGCACGCCCGACACCAGGGCCAGCACCACGGCCAACCCCAGCGCGACCAGGGTGAGCGCGCGGCCCCGGGCGGGCCGGGCGGGCGGGGCCGGGGCGGGCCAGCCGGGGGTCGACGCGCCCTGCGGCGGGTACGCCGGGCCGGGGGCCGGGGGCGGCGCGACCGGTCCGGCGGGCGGGGCCGGCTGCTGCCCGTGCCCCGGTGGGTACTGCCCGGGAGCCGGCGTCGGCGCCGGCCCACCCCACTGGCCGGCGTTCGGCGGCGGAGCCCAAGCGGCCTGCCCGGGAACGACAGGGGCCTGACCGGGGACCGGGGCCTGACCGGGGATTGCGGGGGGCGGGTAGGGGGCGGCGGTGCCCCGGGGCGGAACGATCCGTGGCGGCAGCGGGCCGGGCCGGGCCGGGCCGTCCCATGCCTCGGCGGTACGGGCCGGGTCCGACCAACCGCCTCCGGAACCGTCGTCGGGTCCCTGCCCCGCGCCTGTCGGACCGTACCCAGCCGTCGTCATCGCCACGACCTCCCCGTAGACGCCCCCGATGCCCCCGCCGACGCGGGTTCGTCACCGGTCGGCGGCCCGAAGACCGTACCTGCGCTGTCGCGCTTTGTCTCCCCCGGTGTCCGACCCTGCCATGTCGGGTCAAGTCGCCGGCACCGACACACGCCCTACCCGGCTGCGCGCGCCGGATCCTTCGGCGCACTAGGGTTGTCAGGTGACCGACGAACCACCCCTGCGCCGTCGGGCCGCCGAAAGCCGTACCGGAGACGCGCCGCGCCACCCGCCGTCGGCCGCGCCGGAACCGGTGGACGCGGGGCCCGAACCGACCGGCAGCGAGCCCGTGCCGCTGACCGCCCCCCGCGACGGCACCCCCCTGCCGGTGGCCACCGAGGACGAGCTCGCCGAGGTGGTGGCCCGGTTCGCGGCCGGCACCGGCCCGGTGGCCCTGGACGCCGAGCGCGCCTCGGGGTACCGCTACAGCCAGCGCGCCTATCTCGTCCAGCTACGGCGGGCCGGTGCGGGCACGACGCTGATCGACCCACTGCCGCTGCCCGACCTGAGCGCCCTGGACGCGGCCATCGCCGACGTCGAGTGGGTGCTGCACGCCGCCAGCCAGGACCTGCCCTGCCTGGCCGAGTTGGGGCTGCGCCCACGGCGGCTGTTCGACACGGAACTGGCCGCGCGGCTGGCCGGATTCGAGCGGGTCGGCCTGGCCGCGCTGACCGAGCAGCTACTCGGCTTCACCCTGGAGAAGCACCACTCGGCAGCAGACTGGTCGAGCCGGCCGCTGCCGGAGTCGTGGCTCACCTACGCCGCCCTGGACGTGGAGATGCTCACCGACCTGCGCGACGCCCTCGACGCGGAGCTGACCCGGCAGGGGAAGTCGGCCTGGGCGGCGGAGGAGTTCGCCGCCCTGGTGCGCAACGGCGCCCGCCCGCCCCGGGTCCGCGCGGAGCCGTGGCGGCGCACCTCGGGCATCCACCGGGTGCGCGGCGCCCGCGCCCAGGCCCGGGTCCGTTCCCTCTGGTACGCCCGGGACCAGATCGCTGCCCGCCGGGACGCCGCGCCCGGCCGGGTGCTGCCGGACTCGGCGATCGTGGCCGCCGCAGAGCTGGACCCTGGGGACGAGAAGACCCTGCTCACCCTGCCCGGGTTCGGCGGCCGGTCGGTGCGCCGGCTGGCCCGCACCTGGCTGGCCGCCCTTGAGGACGCCCGGCAGTTGCCGGAGGACGCGCTGCCGGTCACCCCGGCGGTGGAGGGGCCGCCCCCGCCGCACCGGTGGGCTGAGCGGGACCCCGTGGCCGCCGGCCGGCTGGCCCGGTGCCGGGAGGTGGTGGTCCGGATCGCCGCCGCGCACACCCTGCCGCCGGAGAACCTGATCACCCCGGACTCCGTCCGCCGCCTCGCCTGGACCCCGCCGGACGAGGTCACCGAGGACACGGTGGCCGAGACACTGCGCGGCTTCGGCGCCCGCGAATGGCAGATCGCCCTCCTGACCGACGACCTGACCCCAGCCCTGATCCCCCCATCCAGCTGACACCCCTTCCCCCCCCGTTGATCAAGAGGCTTGTGTCAGGGGCGGCCACTCCGCTGACGCAAACCTCTTGATCAACGCGGCGGGGGTCGGTGTGGGGTGGGACACAGCGGGGTGGGTGCCGGGGGTGGTTACTGGCGAGTAGCATCCGAGGGACCACGCCCGTGCCGGCGACCTTCATCCGGTCCGCAGTGCCGCCTGTCGGTGCGGAGGCCGGATTTTGGTCGATAAGGAGGCTCAAGTGCCCCGTGAAGTCCGGGATGTCGTCTTCGTCGACGGCGTCCGCACCCCGTTCGGCAAGGCGGGTGGCATGTACGCCAACACCCGCGCCGACGACCTGGTGATCCGCTGCATCCGCGAGCTGCTGCGCCGCAACCCGCAGCTTCCGCCGGAGCGGGTCGAGGAGGTCGCCATCGCCGCCACCACCCAGATCGGCGACCAGGGCCTGACCATCGGCCGCACCGCGGCCCTGCTCGCCGGCCTGCCCAAGACCGTCCCCGGCTTCGCCATCGACCGGATGTGCGCCGGGGCGATGACCGCCGTCACCACCGTGGCCGGCGGCATCGCCATGGGCGCGTACGACATCGCGATCGCCGGCGGCGTCGAGCACATGGGCCGGCACCCGATGGGCGAGGGCGTCGACCCCAACCCGCGGATCGTCGCGGAGAAGTTGGTCGACCCGTCCGCGCTGGTCATGGGCGCCACCGCGGAGAACCTGCACGACCGGGTCCCGCAGGTCACCAAGGACCGCGCCGACGCGTTCGCGCTCGCCTCGCAGCAGAAGACGGCGAAGGCGTACGCCAACGACAAGCTCCAGGGCGACCTGGTGCCGATGGCGATCCGCGACGCCGACGGCGGCTGGGGGCTGGCTACCGCCGACGAGGCGCCCCGGGACACCTCGCTGGAGAAGCTCGCCACCCTCAAGACCCCGTTCCGCCCGCACGGCAAGGTCACCGCGGGCAACGCCGCCGGCCTGAACGACGGCGCCACCGCAAGCCTCATCGCCGCCGAGGACACCGCCCGCGAGCTGGGCCTGCCGATCGCCATGCGGCTGGTGTCGTACGGCTTCGTCGGCGTCGAGCCCGAGGTGATGGGCGTCGGCCCGATCCCGTCGACCGAGAAGGCGCTGCGCATCGCCGGCCTGAGCATCGACGACATCGGCCTGTTCGAGCTGAACGAGGCGTTCGCCGTGCAGGTGCTCGCCTTCCTCGACCACTTCGGCATCGCCGACGACGACTCCCGGGTCAACCCGTGGGGTGGCGCGATCGCCGTCGGCCACCCGCTCGCCTCCTCGGGCGTGCGGCTGATGACCCAGCTCGCCCGGCAGTTCGCCGAGCATCCCGAGGTCCGCTACGGCCTCACCGCCATGTGCATCGGCATCGGCATGGGTGGCACGGTCATCTGGGAGAACCCGAACTGGACCGGTTCCGCCGCCGAGGCTGGACAGGAGGGCAACAAGTGAGCGCGCTCGCCGCACCGAACGAGGTGGTCACCAGGGCGCTGCTGCGCCAGGTGAACGTGCCGGGGCTGGACCGGCCGGCCGCCCTGATCACCCTGGACAACGGCTTCGACCACACCAAGCCGAACAGCTTCGGCCCGGGCGGGCTGACCAGCCTGGACGAGGCGATCACCGCCGCCCTCGCCGCCGACCCGGCGTTCGTCGCGGTCACCGGGAAGCCGTACATCTTCTGCGTCGGGGCGGACCTCACCAGCCTGCCGCAGCTCGCCGACCGCGAGCAGGCCCGCCAGATCGGCCGGCTCGGTCACCGGGTCTTCGCCCGGCTCAGGGACAGCCAGGTCCCGACGTTCGCCTTCGTCAACGGCGCGGCGATGGGTGGCGGCTTGGAGCTGGCCCTGCACTGCCACTACCGGACCCTGTCCGGCGGGGCCTCCGCGCTCGCGCTGCCCGAGGTCTCCCTCGGGCTGGTCCCCGGCTGGGGCGGCACCCAGCTCCTGCCGAACCTGATCGGCATCCCGGCCGCGACCCAGGTGATCCTGCAGAACCCGCTGATGCAGAACAAGATGCTCAGGCCGAAGCAGGCCGCCGAGCTGGGCATCGCCGACGTGCTGCTGGAGCCGGCGGACTTCCTGGAGCGGTCCCTGGAGTGGGCCGCCGACGTGGTGCGCGGCGAGGTCACCGTGACCCGGCCCGAGGTCGACAAGGACATGTGGGCCGGCGTGCTGTACTTCGCCCGGCAGACGCTGGACCAGCGGCTGCACGGCGCGGTCCCGGCCGCGTACCGGGCGCTGGACCTGCTGGAGACGGCGAAGGACGCGGACTTCGCGGCCGGCACCGCCGCCGAGGACGAGGCGCTGGCGGACCTGGTCTTCTCCGAGGAGCTGCGCAGCGGGCTGTACGCGTTCGACCTGGTACAGCGGCGGGCCAAGCGGCCGGCCGGCGCGCCGGACAAGGGCCTGGCCCGGCCGGTCACCAAGGTCGGCATCGTCGGCGCCGGCCTGATGGCCAGCCAGCTCGCGTTGTTGTTCGCCCGCCGCCTCCAAGTGCCGGTCGTCATGACCGACCTGGACCAGGGCCGGGTCGACAAGGGCGTGGGCTACGTGCACACCCAGATCGAGAAGGCCGTCAGCAAGGGCCGGATGGACAAGGGCACGGCCGCCAAGCTGTACGGCCTGGTGAGCGGCTCGGTCGACAAGGCCACGTTCGCCGACGCCGACTTCGTCATCGAGGCGGTGTTCGAGGACCTGGGCGTCAAGAAGCAGGTCTGGGCCGAGCTGGAGAAGATCGTCTCCCCGGAGGCGGTGCTCGCCACCAACACCTCGTCGCTGTCGATCACCGCGATGGCCGAGGAACTGGAGCACCCGGAACGGGTGGTCGGATTCCACTTCTTCAACCCGGTCGCCGTGCTGCCGCTGCTGGAGATCGTCCGGGGCGAGCGCACCGACGACGCCACCCTGGCCACCGCGTTCGCGGTCGGCAAGCAGCTGAAGAAGTCGTCGGTGCTGGTCTCCGACGCCCCGGCGTTCGTGGTGAACCGGCTGCTCACCCGCTTCCTCGGCACCGTCTTCGCCGCCGTGGACGCGGGTACCCCGCTGGACGTGGCGAACGCCGCGCTGGACCCGCTGGGCCTGCCGATGCGCCCGCTCGCCCTGCTCCAGCTCGTCGGCCCGGCCGTGGCGTACCACGTGGGCGGCACGCTGCACACGGCGTTCCCGGACCGGTTCGCGGTCAGCGAGAACCTGAAGCGGATCGCCGAGGCGGGCCAGCCGATCGTGGTCG
The DNA here is from genome assembly GCF_040296145.1 of Micromonospora sp. NPDC002296. NCBI lineage: Bacteria > Bacillati > Actinomycetota > Actinomycetes > Micromonosporales > Micromonosporaceae > Micromonospora > Micromonospora sp. NPDC002296. Next base: position 10,847 of record NZ_JBEOWQ010000016.1, on the reverse strand, counting down.
ACGACCAGATCAACGACGAGGTGGCCAAGCTGCTGGTGGTCGGCGACGCGCCGCTGACCGCCGAGCAGGTGCGGCAGAACGCGCTGGACGCGCTGGCGCAGGAGATCCGGCTGATGCTCGACGAGGGCGTCGTCGCGGAGGCGCAGGACATCGACCTGTGCATGATCCTCGGCGCCGGCTGGCCGTTCCACCTGGGCGGCGTCACGCCGTACCTGGACCGGACCGGCACCAGCGAGCGGGTCACCGGCCGGCGGTTCCTGCCGCTCGGGGCGGCCAGCCTGCCCGCCTGATCCACACCGCTCCCCCGCGACTCGCGGTGGTCGGGCCGTCCCATCTGGACGCTCCGACCACCGCGGTCGTCGTTTCGGCCCGCGGACGGGGCAGCGACTGTCGGACCGGCTGGCTACGATCACCGCTCCTGATCCACTGTTTGGAGCTGACTGAACATGTCCCAACCGGGCGACCCCTACCCGAACCAGCCGCAGCAGCCGTACGGCGAGCAGCCCGCCCCGCAGCAGGGCGGCGGCCACCCGCCGGCCGGCCAGCCGTACGGCGCACCGGGGGCCGCGCCGCTGCCGCCGGCACCGAAGAAGTCCAAGACCGGCAAGATCGTGCTGATCGTCCTGGCCGTGGTGCTGGTGCTCTGCTGCGGCGGCGGGGCGATCACCTGGTTCGCCGTCAAGGACGACGTGAGCGACGCGGTCGAGGCCACCAACACCCGGGTGACCGCACCGGCCACCCTCGCCGGCCGACCGAAGGCCACCCAGCCCGAGCTCCAGGCGGCGGTGGACACGATGATCGCCCAGATGAAGTCCACGGTGCAGAACGAGACCAGCACCGCCGGGGCGTTCTACGGCGACATGGCCAAGAAGAACCTGGTGATGATCGCCGCGGCGTCCGGCCTGCTGGCCGACCCGAAGAAGGAGTTGGACGCCGCGTTCACCAGCACCGACCTGACCATGAGCAACGTCGCTGCGGTGGACCCGGGGCCGCTGGGCGGCGAGGCGCGCTGCGGCGACAGCGAGAGCGAGGGCACCAAGCTGGGCATCTGCGCCTGGGCCGACAAGGGCAGCCTCGGCATGATCGTGATGTACTTCAAGACCGGCGCCCAGGCGAAGGCCGAGTTCGTCACCATGCGCGGCCAGATCGAGCAGCGCTCCTGAGCCACGCGTGACACGGGCCCCCTCCGCCGTCGCGGCGGAGGGGGCCCGTGCCGTCGGGCGGGTCACACCTTCGTAACCCGCCCGGTCACGCCGTCGCGGCCCGCCCGCTCCGGGCGTCAGGCCGTGGCGGCCCGCTCGGCGGCGCTGCGCAGCACGCAGAACTCGTTGCCCTCCGGGTCGGCGAGCACCACCCAGCCGGTCCCGTCCGGCCGCCGCCGGTCGTCCACCTGGGTGGCGCCGAGGTCGACCAGCCGCTCGACCTCGGCGTCCCGGGGCCGGTCGGCGGGCTCCAGGCACAGGTGGACCCGGTTCTTCACCGTCTTGTCCTCCGGCACCTGGAGGAACAGCACGGTCGATCCGTCCGGGGTGAGCACCATCGCCTCCGGGTCACCGGGGAAGTCGTCGGGCTGCCGCTCGGAGCCGAACACCTCCGCCCAGAAGCCGGCCAGCGCGTAGGTGTCGTGGCAGTCGAAACTGATGTTCCTGATCCGTGCGCTCACGGTGTTCCTCCATGAAGGAGTGAAGCGCCCCGCGTGATCGTCAGAGGGTCAGCGGCGGGTGAGGCGGGGCGCGGGACTGGTCGTGGACATCAACCGCACCTCCCTCCGGCCGTCGGGCTGACGCGGCCGATCTTGCCAGTCTCCGCCGGTCCGGGCAACGCCTTTTCGACGTACTGGGAACGGGACCGGCCCGGCCCCGCGCGGACGCGGGACCGGGCCGGGACACCCCCGTGGTGCGACGGGGTCTACGGGCCGACGAAGACGGCCTTGGCGCGCCAGTCGACGCCGTCCACGGCGGGGCCGCTGACGGTGGTGAACGCGCCGGTGGGCACGCCGCCGGCCCACGCGGTCGAGGCGAGCGCGCCGGTCGAGCGGCTGACCCGGTACAGGGTGCCGCCGGCCAGCAGGACCGAGCCGGTGTCGGCGAATCCGGTCACCCCCGCGACGGTGAACTTGTCTGCGCCGACCGCGCCGCTGTCCGGGGTGAACCAGCGCCAGTACAGTCCACCCTGGCCGGCCAGGGTGTAGTAGAGCCGACCGGCGGTGTAGAACATGCCGGTGACGTTCGCGATCTCGGGGTAGAAGTTGCTGTTCACCCCGACGTAGGTCTGGCCGGCCGGCCCGGAGTCGGTCTCCACCGTGTCCCAGTACGCGTCGTGGTACGGGTCGACGAGGCCGGGCGTGCCGAAGGTGGTCCCGTCGAAGGTGCGCCGCTGGAGTGCGCCGTTCATCGCGTAGAACAGGGTGCCGCCCACCCAGAACGCGCCCCTGGCCGTGGACCACGCGGTGCTGTCGGGGTTGGCCACCGGGGTCGCCGCGCCGACCGTGGCCGCCCCGTCGTACGAGCGGGCCTGCACCTCGTCGCCCGTCCCGGTGGGCGGCGGGCCGGTCTTGACGATCTCGATCGCGTTGACGAGCGGATTCTCCACCACGTGCCCGAAGTCGATGTCGACGCTGCCGTCGCTGACGATCGTGAACGACCGCATGGTGCCGACGTCGTGCCCGGGCGTGGCCGACAGGTCGAGGTTGTCCAGGACGAGGGTGCCGTCGAGGGTCACGTCGAAGACCCGCTGGCCGGGGGCCGAGGTGCCGGCGTACCGGTTGGCGAGGTAGAGGCGGACCTCCACCTCGGTGCCGGCCGGCACCGGAAGGTCCCACTGCATCTCGGGGGCGGACCCGGAGTCGTACCGCTCGGTGTTGAACAGCCCGGCCGGGGTGCCGGCCGGGACGGTGGCGTCCAGGCTGCCCACGGCGGCGAAGCCCGAGCTGCTGCTGCCGGCGTTGTGGTACGGGCTGGGGTTGCCGGAGTCGTCGGCGCTCCAGTCCGGCCCGCCGGTGGTGGACGCGACGGCGGGGCCGCCGGCGTTCACCCGGTGCAACACGTTGGTGGGCACCGGAACCCCGGCCTGGTACACGGTGCCGGGCAGGCCGGCGGTGGTGGTCGGGTGCGGAGCGTTGCCGCCGGTCAGCGGGAAGAACGCGATCCGCTCCCGGCGGTACTGGAAGTTGCCGATCCAGGACTGGTCGGAGCCGAGCCAGATGCCCTGCGGGGTGACCAGCAGCTCGGCCACGCCGTAGCCGCGCGGGTGCCGGCCGGGGTTCCAGGACAGTGGCAGGCCGTTGCCCGGGTCGAGGGCGGCGATGCTGGCCCGACCGATGGCCCCGGCCTGCGCGGAGTCGCCGCCGAAGCTGTTGTTCAGCCAGCGCAGGTGCCCGCCGACGTAGACGGCCTGCTCGCTGATCCCGACGGAGAGAAAGGTGTCGCCGCCGGAGTAGTTGGTCCAGGTGGGCTGCTGGGCGTCGCCGGTCGCGGCGGCCTCCCAGCGGGCGGCGGTGTCGCACAGCGATCCGCCGTACGTCCCGCCGGTGGTGACCACCACGAAGTAGCTGCCGTCCGGGGCGAAGGCCACGTCCCGCATGTACGAGTCGAACGCCCCGTACGAGCAGCGCGGGGTGTACCGGCTGGTGTTCCAGTCGGCGACGGTGGCGGCGGTGGCACCGAGGTCCAGCTTCACGATCTGGTCGTGCAGCACCCCGTCGGCCTTCTTGAAGTTGCCGATCACCACGAGCTGGGTGCCGTCCGGGGAGAGCGCGAGCTTCTCCGCGCCGACGCCGGCCTTGGCCCCGCTCACCCCGTCGTAGTTGTGGTTCTCGGTGAGGGTGGTGGTGAGGTAGCCGTCCAGCGCGCCGGTGGTGGCGTTGAGCGAGGCGAGCCCGCCGCGCGGGTTGGCGTTCCCGGCGGTGGTGAAGATGCCGCCGACGAGCAGCCGGTTGCCGGCCAGGGCGACGTCGTCGATCAGTCCGTTGAACGCCGGCCCGGCGAAGCTGGTGACCGTGGCCCCGGTGGCGACGTCGACCAGGGCCACCTTGCGCCGGGTGACGCCGTTGACCGTGTTGAACTTGCCGGCCAGGTAGACGGTGCCGGCGGTCGGGCCGGCCGCCACCGCGTTCACCTCGTTGTCGACGGTCGGCGCGAACGCGGTGTCGACCGCTCCGGTGGCCTTGTCGAAGGCGAGCACGTAGTTACGGGTGATGTCCACGTCGGAGTTGCGGTTGCGCACCTTGCTGAACGATCCCGCCGCGATGATCTTCGTACCGGCGTCGTGGATGGCGAACACCGTGCCGTCCTGGATGTTCGGCGACGCGGCCGACGGGACGGTGGAGACCACGGTGGGGTGGCCGGGCGCGGCGCTCACCGGGCCGGCGAGGCCGGCGACGGTCAGCGCGGCGGCGGCGAGCGCCGCCAGGGTTCGGCGGGCCAGGGCCGAGGGGTGGGTCACGGGCAACTCCCGGAGCACGTCGGACGGGGGGGGTGGCCGCGGGCGCCGGACGGCCTGAGGCGCGGCCGGTCCTGGGCGCACCGCGTGGGACGTGGCGCCACCACACCTTGGCCTATCGTCCGGCGGCCGTCCAGCACAGGCGGCGCATTTGTGCCCGACCGCTCGACGGCTCTGCCCGACCGCGTGGCCCCGCCGGCCGAGCGCCCGGCGCGGCCCGGCCACCTGACCTGCCCGGCCCCGCCCACCCGGCACCCGGCACGCCGGGTCGGTCGGGCCGGGCACACGAAAAGCTGAAGCCGGGCGGGCCCCGGCGACGCGCCGACGTCCGGGCGGCACGCGGTGCGGGCCGGCGCGCGTGGCACGCCCGCCGACGTGCCGGCGGGACGTCACCGGTCGGTCGTGAGCCGCCCGCCCCCGTGGGCCGGGCCGGTCAGCACCGGCGTCGCGTCGGCGGCGGGCAGGGTCACCGTGACCTCAAGGCCGCCGCCGGGCTGGGCGACGACCCGCACGGTCCCGCCGTGCGCGTCGCAGACCGCCCGGACGATGGACAGGCCCAGCCCGGACCCCCGGGCCCCGGTGCGTTCCTGCCCGCCCCGGCGGAACGGCTCGAACAGCCCCGGCACGTCGGCCTGGCTGACCTCGAACCCGGTGTTGGCGACGACCAGCCAGGACGAGCAGCCGTCCGTGCCGGTGCGCACCCGGATCAGGCCGTGCAGGTGGTTGTAGCGGACCGCGTTCTCGATCAGGTTGCCGGCCAGCCGGTCCAGCAGCCCTGGGTCGCCGACGACCGGGGCCGGCTCCAGGGACGTCTGCACCCGCAGCCCGATCCGCTCCACCTCCCGGCGCATGGCCGAGAGCGCGTTGACGGTGCCGGTGGCCAGGTCGCACTCGGTGCGCCGGCCCAGCCGCCGGCCGGTCTGGGCCTCGCTGCGGGCGAGCACCAGCAGCGCGTCGACCAGCCCGTTGGCCCGCTCGGAGGCGTCCCGGACCACGGTGGCCATCCGGCGGTACTCGGCGGCGTCCGCCTCGTCGTCGCTGAGCGTAACGTCGATCTCGGTCCGCATCACCGCCAGCGGGGTGCGCAGCTCGTGCGAGGCGTTGGCCACGAAGCGCCGCTGCGCCTCGAACGCGGCGGCGATCCGGTCCAGCATGGCGTCGAACGTCTTGGCCAGCTCGGCCACCTCGTCGTCCGCCCCGGACCAGCCGATCCGCTGGTCGAGGGTGGCCTCGCCGAGCCGCTGGGCGGTCGCGGTGACCTGGTGCAGCGGGCGCAGCGCCCGCCCGGCCACCGCGTACGCGCCGGCCACCCCGACCACGCTGATCGCCAGGAGCGCCACCAGGCCCTTGGCCAGCAGCTCGTTCGACGCCGCGTCGACGAGCTGCTGCTGCCACTGCCCGGCGTCGAGCAGCCGGCCGTCGGCCAGCAGCACGGTGGTGCCGGGGACCAGTTCGTCGGTGGGGCGCAGCGCGTCGCGGACCAGCAGCCAGGCCAGCAGCACCAGGATCGCCCCGGCGCCCACCAGCAGCACCCCGTTGAGCAGGGTGAGCCGCAGCCGCAGGGTGGGCCGCAGCCGCAGGGCCGGCCAGGGCAGGGCTCGGCGGGGGGCGGCGGGACGGGTCGGGGCGCTCACGCCGACCCCTCGGCGGTGCGGTAGCCGGCCCCGACGACCGTCTCGATCAGCGGCGGGTCGCCCAGCTTCTTGCGCAGGGTCATCACGGTGACCCGGACGATGGTGGTGAACGGGTCGGTGTTGGCGTCCCAGACCCGTTCCAGCAGCTCCTCGCTGGAAACCACCGCCCCGCGCGCCTTGATCAGCTCGGCCAACACCCCGAACTCCTTGTTCGTCAGGTCGAGCAGCACGCCGCCCCGGGTCACCAGCCGGCGGGCCGGGTCGAGCACCAGGTCGGCCACGGCGAGCACCGGCGGGGCCGCCGGGGTCGCCCGCCGGCCGAGCGCCTGCACCCGGGCCACCAGCTCGTCGAAGGCGAACGGCTTGGGCAGGTAGTCGTCCGCGCCGAGCTGCAACCCCTCGACCCGGTCGGCGACCGTGCCGCTGGCGGTGAGCATGAGCACCCGGGTCAGGGTGCCGGAGGCGGCCAGCTCGGCACAGATCTGGTCGCCGTGCATGCCGGGCAGGTCCCGGTCCAGCACCACCACGTCGTACCGGGTGACGAAGGCCATCTCGTGGCCCGAGTTCCCGTCGTAGGCGACGTCGACCGCCATGCCGCGCTTGCGCAGCCCACGCGCGATCGCGTCGGCGAGGTTGCGCTCGTCCTCGACCACCAGTACCCGCATGCCCGACCTCCTCGCCGGCTGACCTGCCGACAAACCTAGTGCCGGCCACCAAACCGGCGTCGCACCGGCCGCCGACCGCGGCGGCGTTGCAAAAAACCTTCCGGTACGGGATGCTTCCCGGCGCTGATCTGCGGCGGAGGGAGCGGCGATGACCGGACCGGCCCCGACCATCCGGTGGGACGTCGTCCACCGGCGCTTCCGGCTCCCGGCCGACCTGGCCGCCGGGGCCGGCGACGGGGTCCGCGCGGACGCCGCGGGCGCGGTCCTCGCCGCCCCGACCGGCCGGCTCGCCCACCCCGACGACCCCACCCGCCGGTACGACGCGGCGAGCTGGACCTCGCCGCCGGTGTCCACCGGGTTCGCCGTCGCCGAGGTGGTCCCCTCCTGGGCCGCCGACACCCCCGACGGCTGCGGCGTCCTCGTCGAGCTGCGCGGCTGGCACGCCGACGCCCCGGCCACCGGCTGGTACCAGTTGGCCCGCTGGGCGGCCGACGAGGAGCCCTTCGGCCGCACCTCCGTGCCCGGCCAGCAGGACGCCGACGCCCGGGTGGACACGGACACCCTGGTCGTCACCGGTGCGACGGTCACCGGCTGGCAGGCCCGGGTGACGCTGCTGCGGCCGGCCGGCGGCACCGCCACCCCGGTGCTGCGCGCGCTCGGCGCGGTCGCCTCCGGCCCCCGGCCGGCCACCCCGATCGACACGCACCGGGCCACCGAGGGCGACCGGGCCGGCTGGGGCCGGACGCTGGACGTGCCGCCGTACTCGCAGCGGCTGCACGGCGGGCAGGAGGGGCGCTGGGGCGGCGGCGGGGACTCCTGGTGCAGCCCGACCAGCGTCTCGATGGTGCTGGACCACTGGGGCGCCGGCCCGGCCCCCGACCGGTACGCCTGGGTCGCGCCGCCCGGCCCACGTCCGGTGGTGGTGCACGCCGCCCGGCACTGCTACGACCCGGCCTTCGACGGGGCGGGCAACTGGTCGTTCAACATTGCGTACGCCGGCGGGCACGGGGTGGAGGCGTTCGTCACCCGGCTGCGGTCGCTGGCCGAGGCCGGCGCGTTCGTGGCCGCCGGGGTGCCGCTGGTGCTCTCCGCCGCGTTCCGCCGGGGCGAGGTGCCGGGGCTGGACTACGACACCAGGGGCCACCTGGTGGTGCTGGTCGGATTCACCGCCGACGGCGACCCGGTGCTCAACGACCCGTACGCCCCGGACGACGCGGGCGTGCGCCGGACGGTGGGCCGGGACCGGTTCGAGGCCGCCTGGCTGGGCGGCAGCGGCGGGATCGTCTACGTCATCCGGCCGCCCGACGTGCCACTGCCCCCGCCGCCCGCCCAGCCCAACTGGTGACCCGGGGCGTCACCGGGGCAGCCGCCTCCAGCCGTACGTCCCGTTAGCTCGGCGGCAGAGCAGGTCCCGGCCGCTGGAGTAGCAGTCCTCCACCACGTCGGGCAGCACGTCGAACCACCGGGCCACGGCCCCCGCCGGGTCCAGCTCGGCGACGAGCAGCCCGCCCTCCCGGGTGCGCCGGCCGCCGAACAGCGGCTCGTCCTGGCCCTGGTTGGGCATCAGCTCCCAGCGCCCCAGCTCGGCGATCGTCCGCCCGGTGGCGGCGTCCAGCACGGCGAGTTCCACTGCCGCCACGCGGTCGTCGGCGGCCACGAGGAGTCGGCCGCCCCGGGCCGCGACGAACCGCTGCCAGCGCGGGTTGACCCACCTGGGCCGGCGCGTCGCCGGGTCGAGCGCCGACAGCCCGGCTTCCCGGCTTCCGACGCAGAGCAGGTCGCCGCACTCCTCCAGGTACTCGTCCGGGGACAGGTCGAGTTCCCAGCGCCGGTCCAGCGCGGCCAGCCCGTACGCGGTGACGCGGCGACTGCCGTCGACCCCGTTGTTCGCCGTCACCAGCAGCAGTTCCCCGGCGAGGCCGACGCCCTGGTACCCCGGTGACCCGCCCCGACCTGGATCGCTGGTGAGAACGACCGCCCCGGACCCGGCGTCCCGCACCTCGATCCGCCCGGACTCGGGGATCAGCACGACCCGGTCGACCTCCGCGCTCCGGTGGTCGTAGACCGTCCGGCCCCGGTGCATCGGCGCCGACCACCGGGGCCGCCCCGACGGCAGGTCCACCACGCGCAGGGGGTCCACCGTCTCGTCGTCGCCGCCCCCGAAGAGGAGCAGCCCGCCGCCAATGGTGGGAACCGGGAAGCCGGGCTGCCGCCACCGATGCCTCCCGGTCGCCGCGTCCAGGGCGACCGTCTCGACCATCCCGCCGTCCCGGCCCCCGCCCCCGGTGATCAGCACGAACCCGCCGTGCTCCAGCACCTGGAACAGGCCCTCCCCGCCGGGCACCGAGGTGCGCCACAGCGGTCGCAGCGCGCCCCCCGCGCCGGCCGGGGTCGCGTAGGCGGTCACCCCCCGCGTCCCGCCCGCGCCCGGCATCTCCTGGTCCGCCACGTACAGCCGGCCGCCGGCGACGCGGACCTCGCGGCCGAGCCCGCCGTCCACGACCGCCGAGGCGGGCCGCACGAGCGGCGCGGACGAGGCCAGGGCGAGCAGGGCGACGGCCCCGGCCAGGGCCACCCGCAGCGGCCGGCCCACCGCCCTTGGCGGGCGGGGCGGCGGGTCCGGCTCGACGTCGCCGCGCAGCTCGCCGAGGTCGATGACGCTCACTGGTGTTCCTCCCCGAGCTGGGTGACGCCCCGCCCCGCCCGGCCGCACCGGTCGGGCCGGCGTCACGCGGCGATGTCTGTACGATGGCCCGTCGTGGCTGTGCCGGTGGTAGACCCCTCGCTGAACTCCGACTCCGCACCCGTCGCGGCGCAGGCCGCCCCGGCCGGACCCGACGGGGCGGGCACAGGCACACCGCGCCGGCCCCGGCGGCGGCCGAGTCGCGCCGATCTGCTGGCCATCGGAGCGTATGTGCTCCTCGGCGTCCTCGTGTGCCTGAACTACTGGGGGGACGTCCAGCACCGGGTGTCGTCGCACCTGCCGACCGACCACAGCTGGTTCGAGTGGCTCTTCTCGCACGGCGCGTACTCGCTGCGCCACCTGGAGAACCCGCTGTTCTCGATGCGGCAGAACGCCCCGGACGGGGTGAACATGATGGCGAACACGTCACTGCTCGGGGCCACCCTGCCGCTGGCCCCGGTGACGTGGCTGTTCGGGCCGCAGGTGACGTACGCCCTCTACCTCGGCGGGGCGCTCGCGGCGACGGCCGGCACGTCGTACTGGATGCTGTCGCGGCACCTGGTGCGCTCGCGCGCGGCGGCGTTCGTCGGCGGCGCGTTCCTCGGCTTCGCGCCCGGCATCGTGCACCACGCCAACGGGCAGCCGAACTTCGTCTCGAACTACCTGCTGCCGGTGATCGTGGCCCGGGTGCTGCGGCTCGGCGAGCCCGGGCGGAGTTGGCGACGCGACGGGGTGGTGCTCGGCCTGCTGGTGGCGTACCAGATCTTCATCAACGAGGAGATGCTGCTGCTGACCGCGCTGGGCTGCCTGGTGGTGGTGGCCGCGTACGCGGTGCAGCGTCCCCGGGCGGCGCGGCAGCGGGTCGGTGGCTTCCTCGCCGCGCTCGGCCTCGGCGGCGGGCTGACGCTGCTGCTCACGGCGTACCCGATCTGGTTCCAGTTCAACGGCCCGCAGTCCTACCGGGGTTTGCAGGGCGGGGTGTTCCACAACTGGGGCGAGGACCTGGTGGCCTTCGTGACGTTCGCCCGGGACACCGCCGCCGGGGACGAGGCGGTGGAGAAGACCATCGGCCTGACCGAACAGAACACCTGGTTCGGCTGGCCGCTGGTGCTGGTGGCGCTGGTCGCCCTGGTGCTGCTGGTCCGCCGGTCGCTGGCGGCCCGGATCGTCGCCGTGCTGGTGGTGGTCTTCACCGTCGCCTCGATCGGCCCGGTGGTGCGCTTCGACGGCGCGGAGACCACGATCGACGGCCCCTGGTCGTACATCTCGGACGACCTGCCGCTGGTGGAGATGATGATGCCCACCCGGCTGGCCCTGGTGGTGGCCGCCGCCCTCGGCGTGCTGCTCGCCCTGGCCTGGGACGCCCTGGCCCGCACCGCGAAGGCCGCCGAGCCGGTGGTGCCGGCCCCCCGAAACACGGCCGCC